>JBIIVW010000018.1:0-29710 GCA_044339205.1 Rhodoferax sp.
GCGCATCACAAGCCAGATAGCCACACACCAGCTTGGTTACTGCGCCGCCGCCGCCATAGGCCAGTTGACGCGGGCGTCTGGACAGTACGACGTCCAGTTTCGCCCCTGTCGCTGCCGGAACGCCCAGCGCCGATGTCATGCGATGCGCATCACCCTGGGGAAAGATCACTGCATCACCCGCAACGAGATGCACCGGCGATTGCCCCACCATTTCAACGTAACACTCCCCTTCGGTAATCATGTGAAAAATCACCACGCGTTCGGCCCCCGGCTCCAATAAAGGAGCCGCATAGTCTGCATGCGGGGACTGAT
This sequence comes from Rhodoferax sp., assembly GCA_044339205.1. Classification (GTDB taxonomy): domain Bacteria; phylum Pseudomonadota; class Gammaproteobacteria; order Burkholderiales; family Burkholderiaceae_C; genus Rhodoferax. The sequence goes on from JBIIVW010000018.1 coordinate 313, forward strand.
AGCACCAGGGCGCCGTGAAGCGCCCGTTAATAAAGATCGCACCAACCAGGCGCACCACCCTCAAGGTCTCTGACAGAGCATCCATTACAGAGACGTTACGCTGACATGCAAGGCAAAGGGGGTGGCTGTTACCAGGGCACTCGGCACAGGTGAATGATTCAGACAAAGCTCAACCAGAGTCCGTAAAGCGGCCGGGGTCGCCCCTCTCGCAGCGATGGTGACACGCAATTCCATATCGAACGGCCCGGCGTAAACCGGCTTGCCTTCGGGCTCGGACATCCCCAGAAGGCCTCTTGCATCAGAGCGACTATTGACCGCCACCTCAAGCGTCGTCAGTTCAATACCTTCACATGCAGCAGCGAGTGTGATGGACGTTACCGCGCAGGACGCAACACCCGCACGAAACAGCCAGCCCGGCGTGACCTGATCCCCGGTACCACCCAGTTCTCTGGGCATGTCCGTTGCCACGTCCATGCCCTCGGCGTTGCGGATCAACACCCGGGTTCCGGACTGCCATCGGGCCAAGGCCGGCGCATCGAGGTGAAGACCAATTTCGGGGCGTCTTTGAAATGCAGCCATCACGCGTTTGACTGCGACTCCGACCATTTGAAGTGTCATATTCACATCTCCCCGTTGATTGCCCTGACACCTATTTTGTGGGAAGACTCGAATTTTCTATAGTGTTTTGCGCAAACATGGACAGCGCGCAGGACGATCAAGCAGCAAATCTGGACGCAGAGGCAATCATTGCCCGGCTTCGTTGCCAACTTCGGACGATGGGTCAAATCAACGCGACGGTGAGGCAGGACGAGCCTGCACCCACAGGAGGACACTGCAAGTCACCCAACTCAGGAGACTTCAACATGGAAACTTCTATCGACCTCAATGCCCTCAAGAGCAAGCAACAAAGCGCTTGGGCCAGCGGTGACTACGCCGTCATCGGAACCACCTTGCAGATCGTCGGCGAGTCGCTGGCCGAGGCGTGCGACCTCTGTTGGGACGAACGTGTGCTCGATGTCGCAGCCGGCAACGGCAATGCCAGCCTGGCGGCGGCGCGACGCGGCTGCAAAGTGACTTCAACCGACTATGTCGGCACATTGCTGGAGCGAGGCGCTGAGCGTGCCCGTGCAGACCGTTATGAGATGGACTTCCAGGCTGCTGATGCCGAGGCGCTTCCGTTTGCCGATGCGAGCTTTGATGTGGTGCTGTCCACCTTTGGCGTGATGTTCACACCCGATCAGACCAAAGCCGCTGCCGAGATGCTGCGTGTGTGTCGGCCCGGCGGACGCATCGGTTTGGCCAACTGGACTCCGGAGGGATTTATCGGCCAGGTGTTCAAGACGCTGGGGCGGCACCTGCCCCCGCCATCCGGTGTGCAGCCGCCGTCGCGATGGGGAGTGGTCTCGAACCTGGAGGACCTATTCGGGTCCTCTGATGTGTCGATCAAGACGACGCCATTGATGTTCAACTTTCGTTACCGTTCTGCCGCACATTTCATCGACGTGTTCCGGACCTGGTACGGGCCGGTCCACAAAGCGTTCTCGACCTTGCCCGCGACCGGCGCAGCAGCGTTGGAACACGATCTGACCGAACTGCTTAACCGCATGAACCGTGCCGGTGATGCTGCCCTGGTCGTCCCCAGCGAATACCTTGAAATTGTCATCACGCGGCGGGGATCATGAAAACGCTTGTTCAGGACGCTCAGGCACCGCTCCGCAATCTTTACAAGGAAACGCCGTCATTGGCCTTGGTCAGTGATCACGCGCGCACCTGCGGTACCGACCCGGCAGACCCTTTTCATTCAACGGTGGAACCTATGGACGGCTGCGGCATTTCAGTGCCCGTTGGAGTGCACCGGGCCGTGGGTGGGCTGCATGACTTGCCCACACCCGGCGACTTATTGTGCGCCGCGCTGGCGGCCTGCCAGGACTCTGCAGTGAGGATGGTGGCAAACCGCCTTGGCGTTGAAATTCTTGCCCTGGAGGTTCGTGTCACAGCGCAGGTCGATGTGCGGGGTGCGCTGGGCATGGCTGCGGAAGTGCCGGTGGGATTTCAGTCGATGGCCTGTGATATTGATTTGCGGGTGCGGGAGGGCACTCCTGCCAAACTGATTGAGGGACTGCGATTTGCGGCCCAGCGATGTTGTGTGGTGCAGCAAACATTGAACAATCCGCCAAAAGTTTCGACCCAGTTTTGTATCGTAGCAACGGAGTCAGGTGATCGCACGAAGACTCTGTCGTGACGGCCCTCCGCTCGACCAAAGGATGGGAGGCGTATGCCTCTGGTGGTGTCAATGCCATTTTTTCAACCTGCTCAGGAGTTCAAAGTGGAGCTGTCCGGATCACAAGCTTTTGTACGCCAAGCCGGGTCGGGTCCTACCGTGGTGTGTTTCCATTCAAATGCCAGTTCGTCGAGCCAGTGGCGTGGCCTGATTGACCAGTTGGCTCCGACGCACTCGGTGTTTGCCCCAGACGCCTACGGCGCAGGCAAGAGTCCCGAATGGCCTTCCAAGCGCACCATTTCCCTCGACGATGAAGTACGCCTGGTGGAACATCTTATTCTGGGTGTGCCGGACAAGTCCATGTTGGTGGGCCACTCTTACGGCGCGGCTGTGGCCCTGATAGCCGCACTGCGTTACCCGCACAAGGTTCGCGCGCTGGTGCTGTACGAGCCGACACTGTTTGCACTCGAAGAAGCCCGAGTGCCACCCCCCAATGCCGTGGAGGGTATTCGTCAGGCTGTGACACTGGCCGGACAGGCTTTGGACGCTGGTGACACAGATTCTGCCGCGCGCCATTTCATTGACTTTTGGATGGGCGTCGGCAGTTGGGCCGCCACACCCGCCGAGCGCAAGCACGCGATTGAAAAGGCTGTGACCAATGTGCGGCGATGGGGCCATGCCCTCATGACCGAACCAACCCCACTGGCAGAATTTTCCACCCTGACCATGCCGGTGCTTTACATGTTGAACGAAGATTCACCTGAGTCCGCCAAAGCGGTAGCGCGGCTTCTCTTGCCCGCCCTGCCGCGCGCGACTTTGAAGACGTTTGAAGGCTTGGGGCACATGGCACCCATAACCCACACAGAAACCATCAATGCCGTTATCGCTGAATATCTCAGGGGTGTTTGAAGCAAGTCCTACACCGGCAATCGCACTTGCGCATTGACCTTGAACTTGCAGACGAACATATCGGTCAAATCGTCATACTTCTTCGGGCTCAAAACATGGTTTGCGGCGACGTATTTGGCCGCTGCATCCGGTGCCTTTTGGTTTTCGGTTGCCAACTTTTTGGCATGCGCGCCAATGATTGTCTTGTCAGGCGCTATGGTTTTTACCATTCCCATGCAAATAACACGCCGGCCAGAGGCTGATTTTGCTTAAAAATCTCTGAAAACCCCGGTTTGGGGCTGTGGCGGCCTAGACAGGCCGGGTCTCATCGGCCACATCGGCCGCAAAGTCGGCGCTGTGCAGTTGGCTGGTGCTGGCGCCCTCGGGCATCCAGTTGCTGTAAATCTCGCGGAAGGTGGCCACGATCTCATTCAGGGGCAAGTCGTTGAAGGTGCCGCGCTGCTTCACGTATTCCATGTGCCGGTTGCCGGCGCGGTCAAACGGGTGGTAGATTGAGTCGCTCATGCCGTCAAATTCGAGGGGCAGCAGCCCGAATTTCTCGCACAACTCGATGTTGAACGCAGGTGTAGCCTTGTGCCAGGCGCCGTCCAGCCAGATGTCGGTGTAGCCGTGCCAGGCAAAAATGTCGGTTTTCATGGTCTCGCGCATGCGCTCGGTCGAGAGGTGGTTGCGCACATCGGCAAAGCCCAACCGCGCAGGAATGCCTGCGGCCCGGCAGGCGGCCGTGAGCAACGCCGCCTTGGGCACGCACCAGCCATAGCCCGCCGCCAGCACCGCGCTGGCGGTCATGCCGGCCGGCGACAGGTCAATGCGGTAGGGGTCGTAGCGAAAGCCATCGCGCACGGCGTAGTACAGGGCCACGGCCCGCTCGCGGTCTGTGGAGCCCAGGGCGTGGGTTTGCACAAAGGCCTGGATGGCCGGGTGCACGCCGTCCAGCAAAGCGGTGGGGGTGAGCGTGTCGGGGTGGGGCTGATCTGTGTTCATGGGGTGCCATGCTGGCAGATTTGGGCTGGGGATGTCGACGCGCAGGGGACAGCGGGGGCAGCGGGGGCAGCGGAGGATGAGTCAGGTCAGCCAGCGCTGCGGGTTGACTTGGGCGGCTGGTGCGGGCCGCGGCCCAGAACGGTCTCAGCCCGGCGGGATTGCCGTAGGGGGTAAATAAACTGCGCCAGCCACGGCTCGGAGCCATGCGCGCGGTCATCGGCCAGTCCGTAGGCCTGGGGGTAGCGCCGGGTGATGTGCGCGGTGCCAAACAGCATGTCCCACACAAACAGCAAATTTCCAAAGTTGCCGGTGTAGTGGCCCACGCCATCGTTCTCGGTCAGGGCATGGTGGGCAAAGTGGGTGGCGGGGGTTGAGATGGTCCGCTCCAGCACCCAGGCCAGCGGCGCCAGCACGCGGTATCGGTACAACCACTGGTCCCAGCGCACGGATGAATGCGCGCCAATGATCACGGTGAGCTTGACGATGGTGTAGCCCACATAGACCCAGCCAAAACCCATGAACACCAGCAAACCCGAGAGCCACAGGCCGGGCATCAGCGCGTAATAAAACGCGTTGTTGCGGTACACAATGCGCACGCTCATATAGGCCGCTGAGTGGTGCGCCCGGTGCAGCGGCCACAAAAAGGAGGTGTGGCTGAGGCGGTGCCAAAAATACTGGGTGAGGTCGTCGGCCAGCAGCAGCACCAGCAGCATTTGCCACACCGGCCAGTGCGCCAGCGCGCCACGTTGTTCCGGCAGCAGCCAGGCACACAGGGCCGTGGAAGCCGCCAGCACGCCACCCGAGATCAGGGGGAAGAGCAGCGTTACCGCGATGTCCAGCCGGTTGTCCTCGCGGGTGGCTTCGGGCGCGAAAAAGCGGCCCTGCACCAGCTCGACCACACCAAAGCTGAACAAGACGCCCAGGATCGCCACCAGCTGAACGGTTTGTTGCTCCATCGGTTAAATTCCTTTTCAAGACAGTAATGTACGTTGGGTGCATGAAAAGCCAATTCGGGTATGCCCGGGTTGACAAGTAACGCCACCAACAATACATTGGTGTACTGTTTGCAATATGCCATTGAATCGAGAGTTAGACCATGACCGAATTAGTTGTCAGACGATTGTTGATTGACCTGAATACCCCGTTTGCTGCCCGCTGGAATGGGGGCGACGCGTTCAGGTCGGCGTTTTTTAGCGCGCTGTCCATGAGCTTTCCGGTGGGGGAGCAATACTTCATGGACTCGGTGCGCAACGGCCTCAAAACCTTGCCACCCGCAGAGCAAGCGCGTTTTGCTGCCGAGGTGCAGGGTTTTGTCGGTCAGGAGGCCACGCACCGGCGCATTCATGCGCTGTTCAACGGGCATCTGGAGCGCCTGGGCTTTCGCAATGAGATCGAGCAACGCGCGCTGCGCCGGCTCAAGGCCAATGCCCACCGCGACGTGCGCATCCATGTGGCGGCCACCGCGGCCACCGAACATTTCACCGCCATCTTTGCCGACTGGATGCTGCACCACCCCGAGGCGCTAGAGGGCGCCGAGCCGCGCCTGAAAACCCTGTGGCTGTGGCACAGCGCCGAAGAGTCCGAGCACCGCAACACGGCCTTTGACATTTACCAGGCCATCAGCGGCAACCACCTGTGGCGCATTCGCATTTTCCGGTACATCACGGTCACTTTTTTGAGCGACGTGCTGCGCCAGACGGTGCGCAACCTGTGGCATGACGGCAGCCTGTTCAAGCTGAGCACCTGGCGCAGCGGGGCCCGGTTGCTCTTTGCCCGCGACGGCATGATCCGCAGCAATTACGGCCTGTGGCGCGACTACCTCTCGCCGCAGTTTCACCCCAGTCAGCACGAGGCCCCGCTGTCAGCGCAATGGTTGCAGGACAACACCGCACAGTATTCAGTCGTTGGGCGGGCGGCGTAAGTCATGGCGACCTGGCTCCTGGTGGCCATCCCGCTGGTGGTTTTTTACGGGGTGTTTCACCTTTGGTATGGCGGGCGTGGCAAGCCCATGAGCCCGGCCGAGGTGGAGGGGGTCATGCAGCGCATCAGTACCCGCCTCAGCGACGAGCACAGCCGGGCCGCCCTGGACGAGTTGCGCCAGTTGGCAGCCAGCGATGACGGCCAGGAGTTCGTCATGCAAAACCTGGTTCGCTACCGCCCCAAGGCGCTCTACCCGCCGGGCTATGACCTGGGGGATGACCCCCGCGCCGCAGACCGGCGCTACGCCAAAGCCATTCTGTGGCCGCTGCTGCGAAACGGCAATATCGTGATGTTTGTGGCGCGCCGGAGTGGCTCGTTCATTGAGCCTGAGGGGGCCGATGCCTGGCACTACGTGGCGATGGTGCGCTACCGCAGCCGGCGCGACTTTTTGCGCTTTGCCCTGCAAAGCTCGGATGCCAACGTCTTTGTCCACAAGTGGGCCGCCATTGAAAAAACGCATGTGTTTCCGGTCAAGCCCCTGGCGAGCCTGATCCTGGTGCGCAGCGCGGTGGCGGGCCTTCTGGCGGTGCTGGGTTCGGTGACTTATCTGCTGGTGCGATGAAGTTCACTGAACCCCTCCCATCGCAGCCAGATACGTTGCAGGCAAATTCGCGTCGGAGACTGCGGACATGAACATTCGTAAAAAATTGCTGGTCACCGGCATCGTGCTGGTCAGCCTGGCTGCCTTGGTTTATGTGAACCGTCTGTATGTGTTCCAGTATTCGCTGGGTTGGGTCACCGACCTCACCAACCCGCGCGAGGCCAACCGCCCCGTGCCCTGGCTGGCCGGGCCCGAGGTCGCGCAACAGCCCCTGGCAAAGCGCCCGCCCAACATCATCATCATCTTGGCCGATGACCTGGGTATCAACGACGTATCCACAAATGGCGGCGGTTTGACGGCAGAAGGCGTGCCCACACCGAACATTGACTCGATTGCCCGTGATGGTGTGCGCTTTGACCAGGGCTACGCGGGCGCGGCGGTGTGCACCGTATCCCGCGCTGCGCTCATGACCGGGCGCTACCCCTGGCGCTTTGGCGTGGAATTCACGCCCACGCCAGGTGCCATGGCGCGCGTGGCGGGCGCCTTGTACGCCGACACGGACAACCTGCACCCGGTCATCGTGGACAAGGAGAAATCCCAAAGTGCCAAGAGCTTCAATGAGCTGGGCATGCCCGCCTCAGAGATCACCGTGGCCGAGGCCTTGAAGGCCCGCGGCTACCACACGCTGCACATTGGCAAATGGCACCTGGGCAGCACGCCCGAGATGCTGCCCAACAACCAGGGCTTTGACGAGACCCTGTTTATGGAAAGCGGCCTGCACATGCCGGTGAATTCACCCGACGTGCAAAACTCCAGACAGGACTTCGACCCCATCGACAAATTCCTGTGGCCCAACATGCGTTTTGCTGCCAGCTACAACGGCGGCAAGTGGTTTGAGCCCGCCAAGTACCTGGCCGACTACTACACCGACGAGGCTGTGACGGCCATCAAGAAGAACAAAAACCGCCCCTTCTTCATGTACCTGGCCCACTGGGGGCCGCACACCCCGCTGCAAGCCAGCAAGGCCGACTACGACGCCTTGAGCGGCATCCCCGACCACCGGCGCCGTGTGTATGCCGGCATGGTGCGCTCCATTGACCGCAGTGTGGGCCGGGTGCTGCAAACCCTCAAGGACGAGGGGCTGGACGACAACACCATCGTCATTTTTTCCAGTGACAACGGGGCGCCGGGTTACATCGGCTTGCCCGAGGTCAACAAGCCCTACCGGGGCTGGAAGCTCACCCTGTTTGAAGGTGGCCTGCGCGTGCCCTATGTGGCCAAGTGGCCGGGCCACATTGCGCCCGGCACCCAGTACAAGCCACCTGTGTCCAACATCGACATCCTGCCCACCGTGCTGGCCGCTGCGGGTGCCCGCCTGCCCATCGACCGGGTGATTGACGGAGTCAATTTATTGCCGTTTCTGGGCGCGAATTCACCGCCGCTCCAGCAGCCGCAGCGCCCTCTTTTTTGGCGGGATGGCCCCTACCGCGCGATGCAGGAGCAGGGCTGGAAGCTGATCGTGTCCGAGCGCCCCAAAAAAGACTGGTTGTTCAATCTGAACGTGGACCCGACCGAGAAGACCAACCTCGCGACCAGTCAGCCCGACAAGCTGGCGCAAATGAAAACGCGGCTCAAAGCCCACCACGACCCCATGCCGCCGCCCTTGTGGCCCTCATTCATTGAGCTGCCGATTGCCATCGATAAAACACTTGATCAAAAAGCCAAGCCAGAGGATGAGTACACCTACTGGGCGAACTGATGCGCGGAGGCCCCGTGCGTGAAGAAACGCGCCCCTTCTGGCGGCGCTACTCAGTTGCGGGCGGCCTCTTGCTGTTGGCCTTCGGCGTGTCACTGTGGTTTTGGTGGGGGCGCCAAGCTAATGTGCAGGCCGTGCAGGCTGCGCAGACGCCCTTGCACTGCGCCTTGCCCGCCCAGCCTGCCAGCGCCCCCCACCCCGGCATGGTGTGGGTGCCGGGCGGCACGTTCGAGTTCGGCGACACCGAAAACCCCGAGGAGCAACCCATTCGTCTGACGACGGTGGAGGGCCTGTGGATGGACCGCACCGAGGTCACCAATGACGAGTTTGCCGGGTTTGTGCGGGCTACCGGCTATGTCACGCTCGCCGAGCGTCCGGTGGACGTGACGAAGCACGCCGGCCTGCCGCCCGACATGCAGCAACCCGGCGCCGTGGTGTTTGTCATGCCCAACGACGTGCGGGGTGGTGGCAGCGTGACCCAGTGGTGGCGTTACTTGCCCGGTGCCAACTGGCGCCACCCCGGTGGCCCTGCTACCTCGATTGACGGGCGCGGCGCTTTTCCCGTGGTGACGTTGGCGTTTGAAGACGCGCAAGCCTACGCCCGCTGGAAGGGCCGCAGTCTGCCCACCGAGGCGCAGTGGGAATGGGCCGCCCGGGCCGGCCAAACCCGAGCCGCGCAAGACCATTCCCAACCCGCGCAGGCCAACACCTGGCAGGGCCTGTTTCCCGTGGTGAATTCGGGTGACGATGGCTTTGTTGGGCTGGCGCCTGTAGGGTGCTATGCGCCCAACGCGCTGGGGCTCTTTGACATGATCGGCAATGTCTGGGAGATCACTGCCGATGCCTACACACCTACCCATGCGTCGCCCGGCGTGGCCCTGCCCATGCCGTCCGATGTGCGGGCAGTGGCGGCGGTGGGGCAGCGGGTCATCAAGGGCGGTTCGTTTTTATGTGCGCCCAATTACTGCATGCGCTATCGCTCGGGCGCCCGCCAGCCACAAGACGACGACCTGGGCACCAGCCACCTGGGTTTTAGAACCATCCTGATCGCCCCCGGACCATGAACTCACCTGCAAGCTCCCCCGCACGCCGCCTTGCCCGCCTAAAGCGCGCCATCGTGGCCATTGCCCTGTCCCTGGTCTTGCTCGTAGGGCTGTTGTACGTAAAGTCCGAGCAAATTGTGCTGGGGGCCGAGGCCTATATTTTTGGCTACCCGCTGGTCGTCATGGACGTGACCCGGGCCAACGCTGCGCTGACCGTCGGCCCCGAGAACCAACTGCGCCGGGTGCGCCAGTTTCCCGGTGCGGATTTCAGGGAAGTGGTACGCCCCAACGTCGACACCCTCTACACCACGGCCTTTATCGATATGAGCCAGGGGCCGTGGGTGTTCGAGATGGCAGCCAACGACCAGCGCTACGAGCTGATGCCCTTCATGGACGCCTGGACCAATGTGTTAGCCGTGCCCGGCACCCGCAGCACCGGCCAAGCCGGCGGCAAGTACCTGCTGGCGGGCCCGACTTGGCAAGGCGCCGTGCCGGACGGCCTGACCCTGTTGCGTTCGCCCACGCAAATGGTGTGGCTGATTGGCCGCACCCAGACCAATGGGGTTGCCGACTACCCCCTGGCGCACCGCTTGCAAGACTCGCTCAAGCTACGTTCGCTATCGGCCTGGCAAGCGGGGCAAGATGAGTCGTCAAGCCCTTGGCAAGCGGGAGCGGTTCGCCCTGCCCCGCCCAGCATTCAGATGGCCGCCATGGGCACCGAGGCGTTCTTCAGCCGGCTGGCCCAACTGATGGTGGCCAACCCACCCAGCGCAGCCGACGGCCCCATGATGTCCAAGCTTGTACGTCTGGGCGTAGCGCCCGGCCAGGTGCCGCAGTGGGGTCTGCTGGACCAATGGGCCGTCACCTTGGGCCGCTGGATTGCGGACTGGACCGTGGCCAAGGAATTAAAGAAGCCCCGTGATCTGGTGCGCGGCTGGTCCACGCCGCCCGCCATCCTGGGCCAATACGGCACCGCCTACAACATCCGCGCGGTGGTGGCCATGGTGGGCATTGGCGCCAACTTGCCCGCCGATGCCACTTACCCCAACACCCGGGTCGATGGAGGCGGCCAAGCCCTGAACGGGCGGCACCGCTATCGCCTGCATTTCAAGGCGGGTGAGTTGCCGCCGGTCCATGCGTTTTGGTCCGTCACGGCCTACGGTGCCGATGACTTCTTGATTGACAACCCGATGAATCGCCACGCGCTGGGCGACCGTGACCCGCTGGTCTACAACCCTGACGGCTCGCTGGACCTGGTGGTGCAGGCCCAAGCCCCCCAGGGCAAGCTGCAAAGCAACTGGTTGCCCGTGAAAGCGGGGGAGCCCTTCTTGCTCAACGCGCGCCTGTACTGGCCCAAGGCGGCCGGTCTGTATGGCAGCTGGGGTATGCCGGCGGTGGAGCGGGTGGACTAGGCCTTTGCCTGTGTTGGCAGGCAGGGTGCCGCGTATTGAGCGGTTCATTACCGAGCATAAGATTGAGAGCAATTTGCTATGAATTTTGATGCATAAAGCCAATTAATACGCCGGCCAGAGGCTGAAAAGCTCGTATTTATGCCCGTTTAGGCCCTCATGGACATCTGCAAGCCCTACCGCACTTGCAGGTGCAGAATCTGCTGCCAAAGATACAGATTTTCCTGTCTACTCGTGATGGGCGGGATCAGGTGAAATTTCAGCCGACCTGTAGCAAATCAACAACTTTCAGCGCCAAGTTGGGTGAACGCCCGATTTAGAGCGGGATGAGTTTCGGCAGTGCAGCGATTCCGGATCTATAGAAATTCAAATTGCCAGTTTGATACCTGACATTAGCGCCGATGGGCCGACCAAGGTCGCCTCTTCAAACAGCCAGTCTGATGGCCTCGGGAGATTGCGCTGCAATGCGAAGTAGGGTCTTGGCCGCGCCTGAAGGGACGCGTCTGCCTTGCTCCCAATCTTGCAAGGTTCGTACGGACACCCCCAGCAATGTTGCAAATTCCATTTGCGATACGCCTACTTTCGACCTGGCTTCGGCAGCAGGCGTCAATGTAACAACCGTGGTGCGTGCCGCCTTACCCGCCTTCATTTGCCGAACCGAGGTCAAAAGGTCCTCCTGAAATTGCGCCATTTCCCTATCAATTGACTTAACCATTTTCCACCTCACGTTTAAGTTGGGCCAAAAATTCAGCCGGAAGATTGTCAAACTTTGCCTTGGCATACACGATGAGCAACCAAATACGTCCTTCAACTTCATTGAAATAAATCACTCTTGCACCACCACGCTTTCCCATGCCTTGGCGTGCCCAGCGTACCTTCCGGCAACCACTGGAGCCAGGTACGACATCACCTGCATGCGGGTTGGCCGCTAACCAGTTGATGAATTCAGAGCGTTCAGATTCTGACCATACTTCATCAGCATATTTTTGAAAAATCGGAGTTTCTGAAACGGTATGCATTGAAATTATTATACGGCATTGCCGTATTTTTTCCTAGAGGCGTTGTCATGTTGGGTGAGTTCCTGTTGGAATCCTCAGGTTACTGGTCTTTATGTGTCCGCTTGAATTGCTGCTTGGATCAACTGTGGCTGCAAGGCTTGGGGCGAAGACGTCCACCAGGAACCGCTTTTGACCGGCGCTGAACTGGGCAACCCTTAAGCTGACTGTCGTGACTGTCGTGACTGGCGGTAACGGGTCTTTTCTTGAAACAAAAAAAATAGCTCTGGTGCTCTGTCCGCGTCTCAGCAGCAATGGTGCCGGCCATCACCAAGGCTTTGTGCAGCGTGGACTTGCCTGCACCGTTGGGTCCGGCCAGCAGATAAAAGACGGGTTTGGTTTGGCCCATGTCAGGCGGCTGGGCCTGTGGCTTTTCTGCGGTTGGTGGCTATTGTCGAAACGTTCAGGGCACCGCAGGCGCCTGGTTGTGAATCAGGTAGTTGGCAATGATGCCTTGCAAAAACGTCTTGGCCTGCGGCGGGCTGGTGGGGCGGCTCAGGGCCTGGTGACTGCCCACAATGGCCAGATAGAACAGTACCGCCAGCTCGGTGGCGGTTTTGGAATCGCCCGTTAGCCGCAAGAATTTTTGCTCAAACAAACCCATGCGCGCGTCGTCTACTTCGACCAGCATGCTGGCCACTGCCGGGTCACGCCGGCCCAGGCCGCGCAGCGCCAGTTCGAACCGAATATTTTCCAGATCAGGCCCGGCGTGGGCCAGGGCCGCTTCAAGCAGTTGCTCCAGGTCGGCGCGCGGGTCGTCGGTGGCCTGCGACTGCAGGCGTTGATCCAATGCAATTTCGCTGGCCTGCCAGCGTGCCAGCAGCGATTTGACGAGGTCGGCGTGGTCGGTGAAATGCCAATAAAAGCTGCCCCGCGTGACGCCCAGCGTGTCGGCAATGACCAGCACGCGAACATTGTCAAACCCGCTTTCCACGACGGCCTTGAAGGCGGCGTCAAGCCAGTCATCGCGAGACAGCCGGGTTGACTCAGGCAGTTTTTGGGCTTTAGGTGATCTGGGTGCTTTAGGTGCGATGGGGCTGATTTTGATTTTTTCTGACATGGCTGGGCTTCTCTTCAAATGTGGCAGTCGGTCGGGTATGCACGCCGGCCGCCCAATGATGCCTTGACAAGGCATGGTGTAAACCCCGACATACATCAATGTATGTCCATGGTACATTTTTCGTCTCAATACAGTAGTGTATTGAATTCTGAAAAACCAATGCCTCGGGCAAAAAAGTTGCCAACCCACTGGAGACTGACCGTGAAAAATTCGCCTGTTCCAAGCCGGCCCATCAAGGCTATTTTGAAAACTGCATCGTGTCTGGCCCTGGTTGCCGGTGGCGTCAACGCCATCGCGGCGGAAAGCTACAAGTTCCGCCAGTCGCCGATTGGTGCTTTTGGCGGTGAGATTGCAGCAGCCGCTGACAGTCCGGGCCTGTTTGGGACGGCGATCCTGACGCACATCGACATTTACCAATTGACCGATAACGACGGCAACGACGTTGGCGTGCCCGCACGCAATGTTCCCCTACCGACGGGCACGCCCACCGGGGGCGCGGTACCCAACGGAAGGTACACACTCAATGTGCCTGCAGGAACGATCGAGTTCAGCCAGAAGCAGACGCAGCTGAACCTAGTGGGCGGCTATCTGACCGAGAGCACCTACGCGGATGGTCGCATTGCGTTTGTTGTGAATGTGCCATTGATCAAGCAATCCAGAAGCTATGTGGCAACCCAGCCCTTGGGCACGGTGGTGCCAACGTTGGCGGGGACGCCCCCGGTTTCAGCCTTGCCCAGCGCGCCGTTGCGCGGCGCCATTGCCGCTGTGGCCGCTGCGGTGAATGCGCAAGTGCAAGCCGGTGTGGCCGCAAGCGCCAGCCAACCCATCTTGCAAAATACGGATGCCTCCGGCTTTGGCGATACCGAATTCTCCGCAGTGTGGATCCGCCACCAGGATCGCCTGAAAGTGGCAGCGGGTGTCTCCTTGTTTGCCCCCACGGGGTCTTACGACAAGACGCGTGGCCCGAACCCCGGCTTTGGTAATTTTTATACCTTGCGCCCCGGCATTGCCGTGACCTACAACCTCAACCCCAACCACACGGATGCCCAATGGGACGCCGGTGTGACCATCGCCGGGCGCTTGTCTTACGGCATCAACAGCAAGAACAAGGACACCGATTACCGCAGTGGCAACTTCGTGTACGGGGAACTGGGCGCAGTCAAGGTCGTGGGCAACTGGGCGTTTGGCGCCAATGTGCTGGCGGTGCAGCAGGTGACCGATGACAGTGGCGCAGGCGCGCCAACCGATGGCCGGCGCTACCGCACCTATGGCGTGGGTCCGTTTGTCTCCTACAAGTTGCCGGGCAAGGATGCAGGTTTCAATTTGCAGTACAGCGACAACTTTGGCGGCCGCAACGCGATTGCGACCCGGGCGCTGCAGCTGCGCTTCGTCAAAGCCTGGTAAGCCCGGAGCCACCTGATGTCCATTGCCAGTTGGCTCATGCCCGCCATCAGTCAGCGCCTGCTGGCTCGGGATCGCTTGCTCAAGCAGCGCGCCAAGCTGGAGCGCAAGCGGGTAGCGAGGGGCGAGCGGCATCAGGTGCTGTATTTTCACCAAGTGGATGATCCCTACAGCGCGCTGACCGCCAGCATCCTTGAGGCGCTAGTGGCGCGTTATGACGTGGATGTGGTGGCGCATGTGGTGGGGCCGCCGCCCGATTCGGCAGCCCCGGAGCGGGAGCGCCTGATTGCCTACAGCCGCGTAGATGCTGAGCGCCTGGCCCGGCACTACGGCCTGGTTTTCTTGGACCCAGGTGCTCAGCCATCAACGCAGGCGGTTGACCGCGTCACAGCCGAGCTGGTGGCGGCCTGTCGGACGCAGCGCTTCAACGCGCTTGCCGGCCCGCTTTCCTGTCGCCTGTGGCAGAGCGACCTGCAGTTTTCAGAGGGCGCGCCAGACGGTGCGCCGCCGGCCTCTGCCAGTCCAGTTGAGGTTGACGCGCATCTGAATGCATCAGATGACTTGCGGCAGCGCTTGGGCCACTACCTGGGCGCCACTTTTTACTATGGTGGTGAGTGGTACTGGGGCATTGACCGCCTGCACCATCTGGAGCGCCGTTTGCAGGCGCTGGGCATCGCGCGCCCGGGCGTGCAGGGCCTGATGTTTGCGCCGGACGCCGATTTGAGTGAGGCCGTGCAGGTCACCCACCCAGAGCCGATCGATTTTTTCTTTTCATTGCGCAGCCCGTACTCGGCCATTGTGGCGCAGCGCGTTTTCAAGCTGGGGCAACTCACGGGTGCGCCGGTGCGCTTGCGCTATGTGTTGCCCATGGTCATGCGGGGCCTGAGTGTGCCGCGTAACAAGCGCATGTACATCGCCTTGGACACAGCGCGTGAGGCGTTTGAGCGAGGCATTCCCTTCGGGCGGCTCAACGACCCGGTCGGGCGACCCACCGAGCGGGGCTTGGCGCTCATGCCGTATGCCGAGCGAGAGGGCCAGGGTCAAAGCTACGTGCTGTCCTTCATGCGCGGCGTCTGGTCCGAAGGCCTTGATGCAGGCAGTGACCGGGGCTTGCGCACCATCGTTGAGCGGGCGGGCTTGTCGTGGCTTGAGGCAAAGAAGGCCCTGAAGGACGAGGCCTGGCGCGGCGTGGCCGAGGAAAACCGTGTGGCCATGCTTGAACTCGGTTTGTGGGGTGTGCCCTCATTCCGGGTGGGCCAGACGGCAGTTTGGGGTCAGGACCGCCTGTGGGCTGTCCAGGAAGCCCTGTTGGGGACGCACGGCGCCCCTGTTACCAACCGAGAGCTGAACAATGATTCTGAATAGCCTGAAAGCCTCGTGCCTGGTGGCCTACCTTTTGGCGCTGGCGGGGCTGGCTGGCCTGCTCCCGGCCGCATTGGCTGCCACAGTACAGCAACTGGCTTTGGTGCTTTTGTTGGTTCATGCCGTGGAGCTGGTCGTGATGTTCAAGCACGTTCGGCTGTATCGCGGCTCACTGGCCGTCAGCGTGCTGTTGACTTTATTGTTTGGCTTGCTGCACTGGCGGCCTCTGGCGAAAGCTGCGGCCCAAGCGGCCGCGCGCCACCATGAATAGGGCTGATGGGTTTATGAACAAGACACCTGCAGCCAGTTTCAAAAAATGGATGCTGACCACGGCCATGGCTGTGTCCTGTGCAGTCGGGGCGGCCAACCCCACGCGCCCGAACATCGTGCTGCTGCTGGCAGACGACTGGGGCTTCACGGATGTGGGCGCTTTTGGCGGTGAAATCGCGACGCCCCATCTGGATGACTTGGCCCGCCGAGGCATGCGGTTCTCCAATTTTCATGTGGCGGCCTCCTGCGCACCCACCCGTTCCATGTTGTTGACGGGTGTTGACAATCACCGCAACGGCATCGGCAACCTGCGTGAAACCATGCCGCAGTCGCACCTGGGTCAGCCAGGCTATCGGGGCTCGCTGGATGCCAACGTGGTTACCGTGGCCACGCTACTCAAAGACAGTGGTTATCGAACTTACGTCACCGGCAAGTGGAACGTGGGCTCCGAGCCGCACAACCGGCCGGATCAGCGCGGTTTTGACCGTTCCATCGTTCAGGGCGATACGGGTTCGGACAACTGGGAGCCTCGCAAGCGCTATCTGCCGCATGCCGCCAAGGTGGACTGGTTTGAAGACGGTAAAGAGGCTGTGATGCCCGCCGAGTTCTACTCGACAGAGTTCTTTGTTGACAAGGCACTGGACTACATCAAGTCGGGTGCCCAAAGCAACAAGCCTTTTTTTGCCCATATCGGCTTTCAGGCCAATCATGTGCCAGTGCAGGCCCCCCAGGCGTTTATTGACAAATACAAGGGCCGGTACGCGCAGGGCTGGACGGCGCTGCGCCAGGAGCGACGCGACAAGGCAGCGGCGTTGGGTTTGATCCCCAAAGGGGCTGCCATGCAAACCATGTCAACCACTCAGGATTGGGATCGATTGAGTGAGAAGGACAAGCAGCACCAGGCCCGCGAAATGGAGGTGTACGCGGCGATGGCTGACGCCATGGACCACCACGTGGGCCGGCTGGTGACCCACCTCAAAGAAACCGGGCAATTTGAGAACACCGTGTTTGTGTTTTTGTCCGACAACGGGGCGGAGGGCTCTGACTATGCAGACGCCACGATCTGGCTCAAAACCCAGTACACGCGAGACACGGACAAACTGGGTGCCAAAGGGGCCTATGGCATACCCGGGCCGAGCTGGGCCAGTGCCTCGGTATCGCCCCTGAATACCTACAAGTTTTACGCCGGCGAGGGGGGTATTCGCGTGCCCCTGATCATCTCGGGCGTGGCTGGCATGACGCAAAACCGGATTCACCACAGCCTGGCGCATGTGAACGACATCGTGCCCACCCTGCTGGAGTTGGCGCAGGTGCCCAAGCCGGGGAGCAGCTACCAAGGGCGAGCGATAGAACCCATGCATGGGGTGAGTCTGCTGCCCGTTTTGCAAGGCACGGCGCAGCGGGTGCATGCGGCAGACAAACCGATTGGCTACGAGTTGTCGGGCAATCTGGCGCTGTTCAAGGGCGATTTGAAACTGGTCAAAAACAGCCCGCCTGTGGGCGATGGTCAGTGGCGCCTCTTTGACATCGTGAAAGACCCGGGCGAAACGCAAGACCTGCAGCAGCAACTGCCCGAGGTCTTCAAGGCAATGCAGGCCGATTACGCGGCCTATGCCAGCGCCCACGGCGTGTTGCCCATGCCCGAGGGCTACAGCCCCACACGGCAAGTGCTCATCAACAGTTTTGTCAATTACTGGATTCCGGCTTACAAGACCCCGGCGATCGTGGTTCTTCTGGGTCTGGGCCTCTTGGTGACGGGCTGGGTTGTGCGGCGTCGCAGGCGTAGCAGGTGACGTCTTCCGGCTATTTTTCGAGTCCCTGGCCCGGGGAGGATGGGGGGCCTGAACGGCTACAGGTTGCGCGCCATGGCGCGGGCCTTGGCTTGCTCAAGGGCGAGTCGCTGGCCTGCACGACCCGCAACACCCTGATGTCGACCATGACCGTGTTGGGGGCGCCCGGTGAGGTTTACCTGTTGACGCATTCGGCCTTGCGGGCCAAGGTGGGGTTGCCGACAACCGCTTGTGTGGAGCTGATTGACCCGCACTCGCTCAAGACCGTGCGTCGCTCACCCCGCCTGGCAGGAGGACCGATGTGGCCCGGCGGCATGGCAATACACCGCAATGGCGACCTCTATGTGGTGTACGGGCGCTATGTTCACCGCCTGAACCGCCAGTGTGAGTTGCTGGCCTCTTTGAAGCTGGCCGTGCAGGCGCCCTACAACTCCTTTGTCATTCTGGACAACGGCCTGATCGTGACCAAGAACTTGTCCGACACCCAGCCAGCCCGACTCAGTGTGGTGAATGCGCAGACGTTGTCACTGGCCTGCCCGGATACGGAGTGCCCCGAGCCATCGATCGCCCGCTTGAGTTCCAGCGGCAACACGGTGTATGTGGTGGGGGTGCGCTCGATCTTTCGCTATCACTGGAATGACTATAGACAACGCCTGGTGTTTGACGGCAACTGGCACCTTGATTACATCGGCACGTCGGCGCAAACCTACGGCTGGGACGTTGTTCTTGACGGCCAGAATGCCTGGTTCATGGACAACGGCAAACACCGCTACTTCAACAAGATGATCGGCGCAGGGGTCAGCCCGACACCCAACCGGTTGATCCGCGTGTCCTTGACCGATTCAAGCGACCATGAGGCGCTGGAGGTCTGTGGCGCGCAAGGCGGGAGCATCACCAATCCGCCTTTGGTGGACCTGAAACGCCAGATCGTTGTGGGCTATGACTCGGCCAACCGCCATGTGCAGGCCTGGCGATTCAACACGCCATCAGGCGCCCTGGAGCCGCTGTGGCACAAGTTCCCTTTCGGTTGTGCCAGCCATATGATTTTGTATCCGGACACAGGTGAACTGGTCATCAATGATTACCGCCGTCATGGCGAAGAGGTCGTGGTGCTCAACATTGAATCGGGCGAGGAGATCGCCAGGGTGCGCAGCGGTGGGTTGACGCAGGGTGTTGTGTTTCCCAGCGTGGGTTGGGGTCGGGATTTTTATTGGTCTTCCATGGGTCGTTTGGCCCGGGTCTATGTGAAATGAATATGCAACACTTTGACGTCATTATTGTGGGTGCCGGTCTCTCAGGAATTGGGGCAGGCGTTCACCTGAAGCGTGACTGTCCCGAAATGAGTTTTGCCATCCTGGAAAGTCGCGACGTCATGGGCGGCACCTGGGACCTCTTTCGCTACCCGGGCGTGCGATCAGACTCTGACATGTACACGCTGGGATACGCCTTTCGCCCTTGGACCGACGCCCATTCCATTGCCAGCGGCAGCACCATTCTCAACTACATCAGGGACGTGGCACACGATGAAGGAATCAACCCCCATATCCGTTATGCGAGTCGTGTAAAACAGGCCTCCTGGTCCACCGCAGAGGCACGGTGGACTTTGCAGCTTGAACAGGGCCCTGACAAGACGACCGTCACCCTCACGTGTGGCTTCTTTTTTGTGTGCAGCGGCTACTACAACTACGAGCAGGGTTACACGCCGGATCTTGCGGGCATTGCAGGTTTCAAGGGCGAGGTGGTTCACCCCCAAAAGTGGGGTGCGGATGTTGACTACGCCCACAAGCAGGTGGTCATCATCGGAAGCGGTGCCACCGCGGTCACACTGGTTCCCGCCATGGCTGACAAGGCAGCGCATGTGACGATGCTGCAGCGTTCACCGACCTATGTGTTGTCTCGCCCGGCGATCGACCCGGTTGCCAATTGGTTCAATCGATATCTGCCAGCGAACCTCGCTTATGGTCTGACGCGCTGGAAAAACGTGCTCATGGGCATGCTTTTCTTCAAGGCCTCAAAGCGCAGACCCGAGCGGGTGAAGCGCATGATTGTGAGCGGCGTGAGGGCGGCCTTGGGGCCGGACTACGACGTGGAAAAACATTTCACACCCAGCTATAAACCGTGGGATCAGCGGGTCTGTCTGGTGCCTGATTCCGACCTGTTCAGGGCCATCCGGTCGGGCCGTGCGTCGGTCGTGACCGACCAGATTGAAACGTTCACAGAGCACGGGATTCGTCTGAAGTCGGGTCAGCATCTGGAAGCTGATCTGGTGGTGACGGCCACCGGACTTGACTTGTTGGCATTGGGTGGCATTGCCATGGTGGTCGATGGCAAACCGGTCGAACTCAACAAGACCCTGAGCTACAAAGGCATGATGCTGGCCGATGTTCCAAACATGGCCTATGTCATCGGCTACACCAACGCCTCGTGGACCTTGAAGAGTGATTTGACTTGCGAATATGTCTGTCGCTTGCTCAAGCACATGGCGAAAAAACAGCAGCGCCAATGCACCCCGCGCCTTCAGGATGCATATGTGCAGGAGACAAGCTGGATTGATTTCACCTCCGGGTATGTGCAGCGCTCGGTGGATAAATTCCCGAAACAGGGCACCAAGAGCCCGTGGCGACTCCATCAAAACTACGCACTGGATATTCTGACCTTGCGACACGCCGCCCTTGAAGATGGCACCCTGATTTTTACCAAGTAAGCATCGCATGAAAAAAACTATTCTCATCACCGGTGCCGGTTCTGGAATCGGGCGAGACGCGGCGTTTGCCCTGGCGGCGCGCGGTCACCGTGTGCTGGCAACGACCTTCAATGAACCACAGGCCGCAACGCTGCGCGCTGACTGCGCGTTGCGCCATCTGAACATGGATGTGTTCAAGCTCGACATCACCTCGCAGGCAGACCGCGAGAAAACCTTCGATTTTGAAATTGATGTGCTGATCAACAACGCGGCCATCGGGGATTCAGGTTCCCTGGCCGAGGTGGATGTCAACCGCATCCGCCAAACTTTCGAAGTCAATGTGTTCGCTACGCTGGAGCTCACCCAAGTGGTGCTGCGCGGCATGATTGCCCGACAGCGCGGAACGGTTCTCTTTGTCAGCTCGATTGCGGGTCGTATTCCGGTGCCGTTCCTGATGCCCTACTCGATGACGAAATTTGCGCTTTCTGCTGCCGGCGCTGCACTTCGGGTTGAAATGAATGAGCTGGGTCGCAACATCCAGGTGGCCTTGATTGAACCTGGCGCCATTCATACGGGGTTCAACCAAAGCATGAACGATCGCAAGTACGAATGGATGGGTGATAACTCCTATTTCAAGGACCAGACTGCCAGCATGAAGGTCAAGGAGGCCCGTATTTTCCGATGGCTTGAAGCCCGCAGCACGGGCTCCATCGTCAAGCAGTTGGTCAAGGCTGCTGAGGCCCATCGACCTCGGCTGCGTTATGTCGCGCCTTGGGCTCAAGGTGCCATGGTCCGGTTGGCACGAATCTTCGGTGCCTGAATCTTAAACAGGAATACGCATGACTATTCGCTTTTTTTTACGCATCGCCTTGCCGGTGCTGGTCCTGGGTGCTGCGTCCCTATATGTGTTTAGGGCGCCGCTGAGTCTGGCAGTGGCCCAGCGAGTGGCAGCCAGCCGAATGGCCATTGACGCACTGAAAACCTTGCCCGAGGGGCTGCACGTTGGTTTGTGTGGCGCGGGGTCGCCCATGCCGGACGACCGACGCATGGGGCCGTGCACGGTGGTGGTTGCGGGCAAACGATTGTTCGTATTTGACACGGGCAATGGCAGCACGCGCAACCTGGGAAAGATGGGTTTTGTCCACGGTCACATCGAGGCGATTTTCCTCACGCATTTTCACTCTGACCATATCGATGGGCTGGGCGAGTTGCTGATGCAGCGCTGGGTGTCCACCGGCAACACAGCACCGGTTCCCTTGTACGGTCCGCCCGGCGTTGAGAAAGTGGTGGCAGGTTTTATGCAGGCCTATGGACAAGACGCCCATTACCGGACCGCCCACCACGGTGACAAGACGGTGCCCGCCAGCGGTTTTGGGGCGACGGTGATGCCGTTTACGGCACCGCCCGGCGGCCATGTCGTGCTGCTCAAGGACGCCGACCTTGAGATCACCGCCTTCCTGGTGGATCACAAACCGGTGCATCCGGCGGTGGGTTACCGCATCAACTACAAAGACCGCAGCGTGGTGCTCAGCGGTGACACGGTCAAGTCTGCCGCCGTGCAGCGTGAAGCCGCAGGCGTGGATGTGCTGGTGCATGAGGCTATGTCCACGCGCATGATGGGCTTGCTGGAGCAGGGTGCGGTCACTGCCGGGCGCCCCAACGTCAAAAAGCTGATGGCAGACATCGTGGACTACCACACCTCGCCTGAGCAGGCCGCCGAAACCGCACGTGACGCCAAGGTGCGTTATTTGCTGTTCAATCATATTGCGCCGCCGCTGCCCATGCCTGGCCTGGAAAAAGCATTTCTGGGTGAGGCGCCCGCTATTTTCAGCGGCCCCATTCGCGTCGGTGCAGATGGTGACTTCATCAGCCTGCCTGTGGGGTCGACTCAAGTGAATGCCGGCAAGCTTTTTTAAATCTTCACCAGTCGACTCCACCATGCGACCTCTTCCGATCATTCAGAAAATTCTGCGTACGCCCGAGTCCCGGTTTGCGCAGTTGCCAGACTTTCCCTACAGCCCGCACTACACCGAGGTTGGCGGGCTTCGCATCGCCCACATCGATGAAGGTCCGCGCGATGGGCCCCTCGTGCTCCTGATGCATGGGGAGCCTACGTGGTCTTTTCTTTACCGAAAAATGATCCCGGTGCTCGTGGCTGCGGGCTGCCGCGTAATCGCCCCGGATCTGGTGGGTTTTGGTCGGTCGGACAAGCCTGCTGGCAAGGCAGACTACTCGTACATGAACCATGTGCAATGGATGGCGGCCTGGGTAGAGGCCAACGACCTGACGCACATGACCCTGTTTTGTCAGGATTGGGGCTCGCTGGTGGGCTTGCGGGTCGTGGCGGAACTACCCGACAGGTTTGAGCGCATCGTGCTGGCCAATGGCGGCTTGCCCACCGGGACCATGCCCACGCCAAGGGCGTTCAGGATCTGGCGTGCCTTCGCCATGTTCAGCCCCTTGTTTCCGATTGGGCGGATTGTCAAGACCGGCTGTGCGGCGGGCTTGACGCCACAGGAAGTCGCGGCTTACGACGCGCCCTTTCCGTCGCGCCAGTACCGCATTGCCGCGCGTTTGTTTCCTACCTTTGTACCCACCACGCCCGATGACCCGGAGCGGGCCAACAACGAGCGTGCCTGGGAGTTATTCAAGCGCTGGGACAAGCCCTTTTTGACGTTGTTCAGCACGCGTGACCCTGTTACGCGGGGTGGCGAGAAAATTTGGCAGAAGCTGGTGCCTGGTGCGCAGGGCCAACCTCATGCCGCCATCCGGGGTGCTGGACACTTTTTGCAGGAAGACAAGGGCGCCGAGGTGGCGCGGGCCATGGTGTCCTTCATGGAGACGATCCCGCCAATCGGGGTTTAAAAATTTGGTGACCTTGATGCGGAATCGTCAGCTGTCCGTATGATATAAATTTGGGCGACGATTGCCCTGAATCACAACACCCCCCGGAGATTGTCATGAACGCAAGAACCCCTGAAACTGTCTTGAATGCCGCGCAGGCCCTGGGCGAGGTCAGCCAGGTGTGGGACGACGACATCGTCAGCCAACTCACCGACTACATCAGCATTCCGGCCAAGTCGCCGATGTTCGATGCCGACTGGGAGAAAAACGGTCATATCGACACAGTCATGTGGAACGCCGCCACATGGGTGGAGTCGCAAAAGGTCGAGGGCTTGACGCTTGAGATCATTCGCCTGGAAGGCCGCACGCCTGTCCTGTTTTTTGAGGTGCCGGCGTCCAATGGTGCCTCACCTGATGCGGCTGCGCCGTCGAGCCAGACGGTGCTGATGTATGGCCACCTGGACAAGCAACCCGAATTTTCCGGCTGGCGCAATGATTTGGGGCCCTGGACGCCCAAGTACGAGAACGGCAAGCTCTATGGCCGTGGGGGTGCTGATGATGGTTATGCGGTGTACGCCAGTATTGCGGCCATCCAGGCTCTCAAGAGCCAGAAGGTCGCGCACCCGCGCATCGTGGGCTTGATTGAGACTTGCGAAGAAAGCGGTTCGCGCGATCTGCTGCCCTACATTGACGCTCTGGGTACCCGTCTGGGCGAGGTGGTGCTGGTCATTTGCCTGGATTCGGGCGCTGGCAACTACGACCAGCTTTGGCTCACCAGCAGCTTGCGAGGTATGGCCAGCGGCGTGCTTAAGGTCGAAATTTTGACCGAGGGCGTGCACTCGGGCGATGCCAGCGGGCTGGTGCCATCGAGCTTTCGCATCATGCGCCAGGTGCTGGATCGCCTGGAGGACAGCGCCACCGGGCGGCTGTTGCCCGCCAGCTTTCATTGTGAGGTGCCCGCCGACCGGTTGGCGCAGGCGCAGGCGACAGCGGCCATTTTGGGCGAGGAAGTTCACAAGCGTTTTCCATGGGCGCATTACGACTGCGGCGGCTCCACCGCTTTTGCCTTGCCCACCACCACCGACCCGGTGCAGGCCTTGCTCAACCGCACCTGGACACCTACGCTCAGTGTCACCGGGGCGGAGGGCTTTCCTTCACTGCAAGATGCCGGCAACGTGCTGCGGCCTTACACGGCGTTCAAGCTCAGCTTGCGTTTGCCCCCGCTCGTTGACGCTGGCATGGCGGTGGAACAGCTCAAGACCCTGTTGGAAGACAACGCACCCTACCAGGCCCGCGTGACCTTTGAGGGTTTGTCGGGTGCCACCGGCTGGAATGCCCCCAGCACCGCGCCCTGGTTTGAGCAGGCGCTCAACAGCGCCTCCAACGCGTACTTTGGCGCACCCTGTGGCTACATCGGGCAGGGCGGCACCATTCCGCTCATGAACATGCTGTCCAAGGGTTTCCCCAAGGCGCAAATGATGGTGTGTGGTGTGCTGGGCCCCAAGAGCAACGCGCATGGGCCCAATGAGTTTTTGCATGTGCCCTACGCCAAAAAGCTCACGGCGGCGGTGGCCCAGGTCATCGCCCAGTTGCCGCGCTGAGCCTTGCTGTGGCTGTCCAAGTCCTGCATCCGTTGTCGGAGTGATGAATGATTGCTGAATCCATCCTCAGCCCCTTTATTGCCAGCGATGGCGAAAACCTGGCGATCCAGGACTGGCCGTAT
Organism: Rhodoferax sp.; assembly: GCA_044339205.1. GTDB lineage: Bacteria > Pseudomonadota > Gammaproteobacteria > Burkholderiales > Burkholderiaceae_C > Rhodoferax. The sequence continues at coordinate 25,344 of JBIIVW010000018.1, forward strand.
TACCAGGGCGGGCGTCTGCGCGGCGTTGTGCTCTTGGTGCACGGTTTGGGTGAGCATGCGGGCCGGTATGAGGTGGTGGCCAGCCTGCTGAATACCTGGGGTTTTGCGGTCCGCGGCTACGATCAGTACGGTCATGGCGAGTCAGGCGGCCCGCGTGGCGGGCTGCCCTCCGATGCGCGTCTGCTGGACGATTTGGCAGATATTGTCGACACCACCCGAGCCCGCATGCCCCTCGATACGCCGTTGATTCTGTTGGGGCACAGCCTGGGCGGTTTGGTGGCTGCGCGCTTCGTGTCGCTGGCCATGCGCCCGGTTGACGCGCTGGTGCTGTCTTCGCCTGCGCTGGATCCGGGGCTCAACGCTCTTCAGAAATTATTACTGGCGGTATTGCCCAAAATTGCACCCAACCTGCGCGTGGGCAACGGGCTGGATGCCTCACTGATCTCGCATGACCCCGCTGTGGTGGCGGCCTATCTCGGCGACCCGCTGATACATGACCGTATCTCGGGGCGGTTGGCCCGTTTCATTGCCGATGCAGGGCCCGCCACGGTCGCCCTGGCCTCAAAGTGGCGGGTGCCTACCCTGCTGTTGTATGCCGGTGCCGACAAGCTGGTCAACCCGGCGGGCAGCCGGGCTTTCGTGACCCAGGCGCCCCCGCAGGTGGTGGCGGCTCGCTGTTTTGATGATTTGCGCCACGAGATATTCAATGAGTTGAAGCCTGAGCCGGTATTTGCCGCGCTCCGGCAATGGCTGGACGCCCGCTTTTAGACGGCCGTTGGTGCGGATGCCGCCGCCGTGGCCTTGAAACAGCGCAAGGCATAGCCCACATGAAGCGCGGCCCCCATGTACAACACATCTTCATCGATATTGAACTGAGGGTGGTGATGCGGGTAACAGGCACCAGTACGCTCGTTGCGCACCCCGATGAAGGCCATCAAACCTGGGTACACCTCCAGAAAGTCTCCAAAATTTTCGGAGACCATGAGCGGCGCGAACGGAATCAGGGTCTCTGCGCCAAATAGTGCCTGCACGACCTGTTCTGCCAGCTGGCTGCTGTGGGCGTCGTTGACCAACATGGTGCCCCCCCGCCGAATACTCACCTCTGCGGTGGCACGGTAGGTGTCTGCCGCGCTTTGTACGACTCGGCGCAAGGCCGCTTGCAGGTGAACCTGATCTGCCTGGTCAGTGGTGCGCAGGGTGCCGGCCAGCACGGCCTTGTCGGGAATGACATTGCCTGCATCACCGCTGTGCAGTTTGCCGAAAGTCAGCGCTGCCGGGTGCGTCGGATCAATCTCTCGGGTCATGACATGAGAGAGGTTCATAACGATTGAGGAGGCCACCACGATCGGATCGATTCCCCGGTGCGGATTGGCCCCGTGGCAGCCCACGCCCTTCACCACAATGTCAAAAATGTCGCAGGCCGCCATGCGCGGGCCGGCCTGTACGGAGACTTTGCCACTTTCAATTTCTGACCAGAGGTGAATGGCAAAGGCGCTTTGGATAGGGAACGGCGCGAGCACCTTCAGAATTTCAGCCGTGCCGCCACCGCGCTCTTCAGCTTGCTGAAAGCACAGCTTCACGGTGCCCGGCATCTCATTTTTCAACTGTTGAAAAACCTGGGCGGCGCCTAGCAGCATTGCCACATGGCCGTCGTGACCGCAGGCATGCATGACACCAGGTGTTTTGGAGCAGTAATCCAGATGATCATTTTTTTCATGGATGGGCAAGGCATCCATGTCTGCTCGCAGGGCCACCATGCGGCTGGTGTCGGTGCCCTCTATGGTGGCCACCACCCCGTAGTCGCCCACAACTTCAAAAGGAATGTTCATCTTCTTCAGTTCTTGCTGCACCAGTTGCGAGGTGCTTTGTTCCTCGAAAGAGAGCTCCGGCTGGACATGCAGGGCACGCCTCAATGTCACCATGTAGTCTTGTGAGCGTTTGGCAATATCTGTCACAGATGCGTTCATATGGGGTTTCTGGTTAGTTGCTGGCACTGTCCGCCCGGACTCTGCCTGCCATGTTTTTTTTCAGTAAAGGCCACAGGCCCAGCAAGCCGAGCACGGGACCTGGAAGCAATAGCCACAAGGCCGGGCTGCCCAGCGCTTCAATGACACTCAGCATCAGCGTGATGCTGATGATGGTGATGAAAAATCCGATGCTGTTTTGTATGGCCAGCGCACTGCCCACCCACTCAGGGGGGCAACTCCGCGCTGAAACGGATGAAAATTGGGGCGAATCGGCGACCACAAAAAATCCCCAGACCAGCAAAACGGCAAACCGCCATTCCACCCAGTCCCGAGCGAGCAAGGGGTAGATCAGGCACATCAGGCCCGAGGCTATCAAGGCGAAGGCGGCAACGTAAATGCTGTCGATCTTGCGGCTCAGGCGGCCGCCCAGAACACACCCTAAAAAGCCGGCCGCAATGCCCAGAAAGCTGATCGCCGCCACCGACCCGGACAGATCAGAGTGCAATTGACGTGCATCCATGAGCAACTGTGCGGCCAGCCAAGGCAGCACCGCCCAAAAGGCATAGAGCTCCCACATGTGCCCAAAATAGCCCAGTGCAGCCGCCCTGAAATCCGGAATCTTGAACACACCGAAGGCGCGGCCCAACGAGTTGTTGCGCTGACCGGCACTTTTTTTCAGATGGGGGCCATCGCCCAAAAAGTAAACCAACGCGGCGCCGGCCACCGCCAACACCGATGACGCCTGAATCACGACCTGCCAGGGCAAGCTGGCACCCAGGGCCCGGATGCCATGGGGCAGCGCTGTGCCCAGTGTCAACATACCCACCAGCAAACCCAGTGCTGAGCCTGACTTGGCGCCGACCCAACCCACGACCATCTTCATGCCCAAGGGGTAAATGCCTGCCAGGCAAAGCCCGACGGCGAACCGAAACAGCAGCCCTGACTCGAAGCCGGTCCAGGCACTTGAAAAGCCGGCATTGATACCGGCGCCCGCGATGCAAGAGAGGGCAAAAATCCGGCTGGCCGAATACCGGTCAGCCCAGCCCGAGTAGGCCAGCCAGAGCGTTCCCGCAATAAAACCGGACTGGGTGGCTGCGATCAGCCACGCAAATTGCGCAGACCCGATTTGCCAGGCGGTCATCAGGTCATCGGCGGCGCTGTTCGGACTGAACCACAGTGAGGTGCCCAGCCATTGGGCCACCACGATCAGGCCCACAGCCCACCGCTGCTGGTTCATGCGCAGTGCGTAAGCGCTGAGGTCAGATCATCGATCAGGTCATCGGCGTTTTCAAGGCCCACCGATACGCGCAACAGACCTTGAGGTGTTTTGCTCTCGGGGCCTTCAATCGAAGCGCGGTGTTCAATCAGGCTCTCCACACCGCCCAGGCTGGTGGCGCGGGTGAAAATGTCGACATTCGCAGCCAGGGCCATGGCGGCGTCTTTGCCACCTATGACCTCGAACGAGAGCATGCCGCCAAAGCCGGACATCTGTCTGGACGCCACGGCATGAAACGGGTTGCCCGGCAGCCCCGGGTAGTGCACCACGCTGACCTTGGCGTGCTCTTGCAGGAATTCGGCCACTTTTTTGGCGTTGGCACAGTGCGCCTGCATGCGGTAAGGCAAGGTGGGCAGACTGCGCATCACCAGCCAGCAATCAAAGGGCGAAGGCACCGCACCGCCAAACAGTTGGGCTGTGCGCAACTGGGCAAAGTGCGCATCGTCAAGCCGGGTGATGACAGCGCCACCGAGCACATCGCTACGCCCGCCCAGGTACTTGGTGGTGGCATGCATCACCATGTCGCAACCCAGCGCCAGCGGCTGTTGAAGCACCGGGCTGGCAAAGGTGTTGTCGGCAATGGCACGCGCGCCATGCTGGTGCGCAATCTCCGCAATGGCGGTGATGTCCACGCATTGCAGCAGCGGGTTCGATGGGGTTTCGATCCAGATGATCTTGGTTTGCGGCGTGAGCGTGCTGCGGATCGTGTCGAGGTTGGTCATGTCGATGAACGACGCGGTGACCCCCCACTTGGCGAACAAGTGTTTGAGCACATTGGCTGTGCCGTGGTAGATGTCCACCGGGGCAATGACATGATCACCCGGCGCCAAACCCTGAAAGATGGCCGTGACCGCCGCCAGGCCTGAGCCAAAGGCGGCGCTCGCTGCGCCGCCTTCCAGGGCAGCCAGCGCGGCTTCCAGGGCGTTGCGGTTGGGGTTGTGGTTGCGTGAATACAGAAAACCGCGCGAGTAACCGCCGTCTGCATCGCGCTCAAATGTGGTGGACAGGTGAATGGCCTCGGTGACTGCGCCCGTGCTGGCATCGACGCCATGCCCTGCATGGACTGCCAGGGTTTCAAACTTGTATTTTTTGCCGGATTTCATAATTCTTCAGGGTTTATTGAT
>JBIIVW010000391.1:0-2553 GCA_044339205.1 Rhodoferax sp.
CAGGCTGGCACCCCCAAAGAAAAGCGCTTTACTGGCCAGTCTTATGTGCTGAACTACGGCCTGCCGCACTTCTTCTTTCACACCACGACGGCCTATGCCATCCTGCGCCACAACGGTGTGGAAGTGGGCAAAAAAGACTATATCGGCAGCTATTGACCCCTGGGCCTGCGCCAGCATCCACCCAGCCTGGCGCCCTGCCCGCCCTGTACCCACACCATGAAACTGCTGCTGGTTGAAGACGACACGGCGCTGCACACGACCCTGTCGCGCGCGCTCACCCGGCTGGGCTGGGAGGTGGGGGTTTGCACCGATGGCCGCGCCGCACTGATCCGCTGGCGGGCCTACCAGCCCGATGTGGTGCTGCTGGACCTGACCCTGCCGGGCCGCGACGGCCTGCACATCCTGCGCCAGGCCCGCGAAGAAGGCATCAGCACCCCGGTGCTGATCCTGACCGCGCGCGGCACCGTGGGCGACAAGGTGCAGGGACTCAACGCGGGCGCCGACGACTACCTGCCCAAACCCTTTGATTTGGACGAGTTGGAGGCCCGGGTGCGCGCCCTGCACCGCCGCCAACCCGAAAATAGTGCCGAATCAGCCTCTAGCCGGCGTGATGCAATGGCCCTCCACTATGATAAAAATAGCGGAGCCATTTACCACCTGGGCGAGGTGCTGGAGCTCGCCCCGCGCGAACTGGCGCTCCTCAAAGCCTTGTTGGCGCGGCCGGGCCACGCCGTGAGCAAGGAGCGCCTGTTTGAGCTGGTGTTTCCCGATTCGCTTGAAGTCCAGTACGAGGCCATCGAGGTGGTGGTGTATCGGCTGCGCAAAAAACTCACCCCCACCGGCGCACAACTCATCACCCTGCGCGGCCTGGGCTACCTGCTCAAGCTGCCGGCATGAAGAGCAGGGCCGCTCACGCCCTGGCCAATGTCAGGGCCACCATGTCCTTGCGAAGGTATCTGTTGCTGGGCATCCTGATTCCCGTGTGCCTCTTTGTGGTGCTTGACACCTTCACCCTGCACCGCCAGGCCTTGTCGGCTGTGAACACCGCCTATGACCGGACACTGCTGGCCTCGGCCAAATCCATCGGCGAACACATTGAGGCGCAGGGCGAAGGCGAAGTGGCCCAACTGCGCGCCGTCGTGCCCTACGCCGCGCTGGAACCCTTTGAGGCCGACAACCGCAGCCGCATGGTCTACCGCATCTCCAGCGTTCAGGGCGACCTGGTGGATGGCTTTGGCGACCTGAAAGCCTGGCGCGGGCAGTTGCCCGACCGCGGCCCCTACGCCGCTTTAGTCGATTTTTATGACGACACCTACCGGGGTGACCCGGTGCGGGTGGCCGTGCTGCTGCAACCCGTGGCCATGAACCAGGCGCGTGTCATGGCCGTGGTGCAAGTGGCCGAAACCCTGGAACTGCGCCGCACACTGGCGCGCCAGATTCTGATTGACACCCTGTGGCGTCAGGCCGCACTGGTGTCACTCATTGCCCTGGTGGTGCTGGTGGTGGTCCAACGTGCCACTCGCCCGGTGCGCCAGCTCAGCGCCGAGTTGCAAGCCCGAACAGACGACGACCTTACGCCCCTGCAGGCCCCCGATGCCCCGCGCGAACTGGTGCCCCTGGTGGAGGCCACCAACAGCCTCATGTCACGCCTGCAGCATTTGCTGGACCACCAAAAGCGCTTTGTGCGGGATGCATCACACCAACTGCGCACGCCCCTGGCGGTGCTGAAGGTGCAAGTGCAATCGGCATTGCGCGGCGACGTGGAGGCGCGCCAGGCGCTGCTGGAGATCAGCGACACGGTGCAGCGCGCCACCGTGCTTGCCAACCAGATGCTGTCCCTGGCCAAAGTCGCCCAACTGGTGCAGCAACCCGCCACCGGCGCCGTGGACTGGGCCGCCGTGCTGCGCGAAGTGGCACTCGACGTGTCTCCCCTGATCGCAGCCAAGGACCTGGACTTTGACATCGTCACCGCGCCCGCCTGGGTCAACACCCACGACTGGATGCTGCGTGAACTGGTGCGCAACCTGCTGCACAACGCCATTCGTTACACCCCGGACCAGGGCACCCTGAGCGTGCAGCTGGTCTGTGATGCGCGCTGGGCCGCGCTCGTCATCAGCGACAGTGGACCCGGAATTTCCAACGAATTGCGCGAGCGCTTGTTTCAGCCGTTCTCGGCTGGCGAGACCCGCTCGGGTTCGGGCCTTGGGCTGGCCATCTGCTTTGAAATCGTCCAGGCACTGTGTGGCAGCATCACGCTGGAGAACCGGGAGACCCATGGCCACATCCATGGCCTGGACACCACCGTGCGGCTGCCTCTGGTGCAAAATGCCGAAGAATGGAAAGACTCCGAATAGACAAATGGCTCTGGGCCGCCCGCTTTTACAAAACGCGGTCTCTTGCGTGCGATGAAATCGACAAAGGCCGGGTCGAGGTCAACGCCTTGGTCGCCAAGCCCTCGCGCGAGGTCAAGGCGGGTGACACGGTCGTGATTCGCCAAGGGCCCATCGTGCGCACCCTGACCGTGCTGGGCATCAGCGCCCAACGCGGCCCCGC
>JBIIVW010000392.1:0-2546 GCA_044339205.1 Rhodoferax sp.
CACCGAGGCTCACGATGTAATTGCCGTGGTTTTGAAAGCACTCGGGCAAAAAGAAATTGGGTGTGCGGGTGCCTGATTTTTCACCGAGAAACACCATGGCGTCGTCGGTTACCGGCTGGTTCAGGGGCGCGCCCATGGCTTTCCAGTTTGGGAACAACTCGGTCATGGCGATGGGGTCCATGATGGCGCCTGACAAGATATGGGCGCCAGGCTCAGAGCCTTTTTCCAGCACCACCACCGAGACCTCTTTGCCTGTTTGGGCTGCGAGTTGCTTGATGCGGATGGCCGCAGCCAACCCGCCGGGGCCGCCACCGACGACGACCACGTCGTATTCCATGGCTTCACGGGGGCCGTACTGGGCCAGTATTTCCTGGTTTGTCATCGTGGGTCTCGCTTGATAATGAATGGAAATTGGCTGATGTCCACACCGCAACTTCGGGCAACCAGTTACAGCACATCAACCAAACATTTTATGCATTGAATCGCCGTAACCCTGTCGCCTGGGGCTTAGTTTTGGGGTGGCGCTCTAAATAGTGAGCAACATGGACAGTTCGCCGCAACTTGCCGGGCGTGAATTGGCGACAGATGCTGCTTAATCAAGGAAGTCACCATGAAGTTCGAGCTACCCGAGCACAAAAAGCTCGTTTATGAGATGCTCATACCGATCCGGTGGGGGGGACATGGACGCCATGAACCACGTCAACAACACGGTTTATTTTCGGTACCTGGAAACCTGCCGCATCGACTGGACGCACGCCATCGGCTGCTTGCCTGATCCCGCTGGAGAGGGTCCGGTGATCGTCAACGCCTTTTGCAATTTCTACAAGCAGTTGGAATACCCCGGCGATGTGCTGATGAAAATGTTTGTGAGCGACCCCGGCCGCACCACCTTCGAGAGCTGGGCCACGATGGAGCGGGCCGATCAGCCCGGTGTCATTTACGCCGCAGGTGGCGCCACCACCATCTGGGTCGATTTCCCGAAACAGAAGGCCACCACATTACCCGACTGGCTGCGGGCGCTGGTGAGCTGAAAATCAGGCCAAAAAGCCTGCTAGCCGGCGTATCTATTGCCTAAGGTGCTATCAATACCTATGTTTTTGACTTCGGCACCCGCCCCATCAGGTAAAACTCGGGGTTGGGCATCATGCTGCTGAAGGAGGCGATGCGGTTGGACAGGCCAAAAAACGCAGTGATGGCGGCAATGTCCCAGGCGTCTTCGTCACTGAATCCATGGGCCTGTAGGGCGGCAAAATCGTCGTCGCCGATTTCATCGGATTTCAGGCACACCTTCATCGCAAAGTCGAGCATGGCGCGCTGGCGCGGCGTGATGTCGGCCTTGCGATAATTGATGGCTACCTGATCAGCCACCAAGGGTTTTTTCTCGTAAATGCGAAGAACGGCGCCGTGGGCCACCACGCAATACAGGCACTTGTTGGCCGCGCTGGTGGTGGTGACGATCATTTCGCGGTCACCCTTGCTCAGGCCCGAATCCTCTTTGAGCATCAGGGCGTCGTGGTACGCAAAGAAGGCGCGCCACTCCGCCGGGCGGCGGGCCAGGGCCAGAAACACGTTGGGCACAAAACCGGCCTTCTCTTGCACCTCCAGGATTTTGGTGCGGATGTCTTCGGGCAGGTCGTTCAGTTCAGGGGCAGGATAACGGGCCATGGGGTCTCCTTGTGGTGTGTAAAGGCATTATCCTGTCTGAACTTTCACCTCAATCATTTCAGGAGCCGCATTTCATGGATTCACAGTTCGACAAAGGTTTGGCCATGCGCCGGCAGGTCATGGGCGAAGACTTTGTGGCCAAGGCCTTGGGCGGGGCCACCGACTTCACGCAGCCCATTCAGCAGTACATCACCCGCAACGCCTGGGGTGACGTGTGGCAACGCGAGGGCCTGGACCTGAAGACCCGCAGCCTGATTACTGTGGCCATGCTCACGGCGCTGGGCAAGCAGCATGAGCTCAAGGGCCATGTGCGCGGTGCGCTGAACAACGGCGCAACGCCCGCTGAAATTCAGGAAGTGCTGCTGCACGCCAGCATTTACTGTGGCTTGCCCGCTGCCGTAGAGGCGTTTCGCACGGCCGCCGAGGTGGTGGACGGGCCCAAGGTCTGAATTCAGGGCTTGAAAACCTCGTTCAGTTGACTCAGGGGCAGCACCCGTGCCCGAGATGACAGTGGATAAGGTTCATCGACCGGTGCGATGACGAAGCCCTTGTCCAGTTGCAGGGTGTCAAGCGCTTCGGCAAACCCTTTACCCAGTTTGGGGGCTGACGAATGTTTGATCTCAATGGCTCTCAATCGGCCGCCGGGCAATTCCAGAAGCAAATCAATTTCATTGCCACTGGCGGTGCGGTAAAAGTAGGGTCGACTGCCAATGGGTGCCTGACTGAGAATCTGCTCAATTACCCAGCCCTCCCAGGAGGTACCGAGCACAGGATGGCCCAACAAAGCATCGTGGTCCGGCAAGTTGAGCAAGGCATGGAGTAGCCCGCTGTCGCGTAAATAAACTTTGGGCGATTTAACGAGCCGCTTGCCCAAGTTGGCG
>JBIIVW010000393.1:0-2535 GCA_044339205.1 Rhodoferax sp.
GAATGAGTTCGCCATGAGGCCGACCTGGGCCGGCGCCAGAGTGGCGGCCAAGCCCTGTGCCGCAATGCCCATGGCGGTGGAAATATTGTCAACCACATGCATCGGCATGATGCGTGAGCCTTCAGGCGTATTGCGGTGCATGAGGGACACACTGATTTCGTGATCGCGGCCAGCCGCCACCAACGGGTGATCTCGCAAATCGTTCCATCGCACCTGACTGCGATGAGCCAGGGGATGGTCGGGTGCGCACCAGAGCACCCACGGACTGTCGAATACCGGTTGGCTTGACACGTCGCTGCTGATAGGTCGGTCCGGGCCAACCGCCAAATCCACATCGCCCATCGCCAACGTATCGATCAGGCTGTCCACCGGCAAATCGCGGATTCGGACGACGATCTTGGGCCGTTGGGCGGAGAAATCCCGTATCGCTGCGGGCAACACCGAGCTTGCCAGCACCAACGGCGCGCCGATGCGCACGATACCCGCAGCCCTGTTTCGCACGTCGTCTGCCACCCCTTCTGCGTAGTTCACATGGTGCAAGACCGACTGCGCCGAAGCCAGAAAATCCCGACCACCACTGGAAAGAACCACCCGCCGCGTGGTCCGATCAAACAAGCGAAAGCCGAGCAGGGTCTCCAGTTCAGCGATCAACTGGCTGACTGCTTGCGAGGTCAGGCCCATGCGCTCGGCACTCGTTCCGAAACTAAGAAGTTCCGCAACCGTTGCGAACGCTTCCAGCTGACGCATGGTGTATCTAATCAGGGCCATAACTTTAATTATCAATCACAGCTTGTGTATTGCCCAAGAACCATTGCTTGTTCTCAAGCCTGCCTTTTTCAACAATGGCAACAAACAACAAGTAGCGCACCAGCACGAGGTGGGCCAGGAGACAACATGACACAACAAACCTTCGGACGCCGCCAATTTCTTGCTTCCAGTGCGGCCCTCAGTGCCAGCGCCATCGGCCTGGCCGGTTGCTCACAAACCAGCGCCATGAAAGATATCGAAAGCGCATTGCCGATCGCAACCGTTGAACAAGGTCAACTGCGCGGCGCCCGCAGGGGGTCGGTCGCCACCTTCAAACGCGTCCCCTACGCCGCCAATCCCTTCACGGTCGCCAACCGCTTCAAGGCCCCGCAGGCCATGGGCGCTTGGACTGGCGTGCGAGACGCCAGCGAGTACGGCCCCATGCCACCGCAACCCTCCCGCGTGCCGGGCGGTGGGCTGGACGGCGATGCTGACCACCTCACGCTCAACGTCTGGGCGCCCACGAATGCGCACAACGCGCCCGTGATGGTGTGGTTTCCGGGCGGTGCTTACTACCGTGTCAATGCGGCCGAAGGCTGGTATGACGGCAGCGGCTTCGCCACCCAGGGCATTGTGGTGGTCACGGTCAACTACCGCGTGGGTATCGACGGTTTCATGTCGCTTGATGGCATGCCTGACAGCCGCGGCTTGCTTGATCAGGTTGCCGCTCTGAAGTGGATCCAGCGAAATATTGGCGCCTTTGGAGGCAACCCCCAAGACGTGACGATTGCGGGCCAATCGGCCGGCGCGCAGAGCGTGATGCTGCTCATGGGTATGCCCATGGCGCAAGGCCTTTTCCAGAAGGCCATTGCTCAGAGTCCGCCGCAGAACCACTTCACCCCTGACCAGGCGAAGGGCGTTGCCCGTGCCACCGCTGAACTGCTTAATGTCGCGCCTGTGGCACAGGCGATGGCCGCAGTCCCCTTGCCAGACATGATTGCCGCCAACGAAAAAATGGTCGCCGATCTTCGCGACCGAGCCAAGTGGGGACCGATTGGCGGTCAACCGCCTTATCTGCCGGTGATCGATGGCACGGTGCTCACTGCTACGCCGCTGGCCGCACTACAGAGGTACGCCGGGGCCCGCATTCCCCTGCTCATCGGTTGCACAGATGAGGAAGCCCGGTTGTACCTGGTGCCGGGCGGCACCATAGACCGAATCCCGGCCCCCGCCTTTGCCGGTGCGCTGCGTGGTGCCAGGTTGCCAGCCAGCGCCGAAGGCGTCTACTCGAATGTACGCGCCAGCGCATCGCTTGGCGACATGCTCGCAGCACTGGAATCGGACGGCACCTTTCGCATCCCCACACTGCGTTTCGCCGAACAACGCGTTACAGCCAGCGCACCCGTGTGGCTCTACAACTTCTCATGGTCATCACCGGGGTTCGGCGGGCGCCTGGGCGCCGCCCATGTCGTGGACGTGCCTTTCGTCTTCAACACCCTGTCCGAAAGCTATGGGCTGACGCCTCATTCAATTGACACACCCCAATTCCTGCGCGTAGCGCTGGCCAAAGCCGGCAGCCGAGGGTCATTTGGCCCACTGATAAGCAAAGTGTCCCGCGACTGCCGCGGCGGCACTGGCGATCGAACCCCAGGCCATGTCGAGTGCTGACAAGCCAATTGGCCAATCCTTCAGGGTGGCCAGATTGGTCAGGTCGTAGGTGGCGTAGGCAAAGAACCCAAACAGGGCGCCGCGCATCAGCGGCACGTGCCAACTGCTGGCCTCGCTGCT
>JBIIVW010000394.1:0-2532 GCA_044339205.1 Rhodoferax sp.
TCAGTCAGTTCCAGGAAAGAACAGTGGCTGATTTCGCACGAAAGATTGAGGAAATCTACAAGGAAGAGCCTCAGTTGAAGGGTTTGGTACTTGATTTGCGCAACGACCCGGGTGGCTATCTGGACGCAGCGGTGGCGCTTTCTGCTGCATTTTTGCCGGAGAACGTGACCGTCGTTTCAGCGAACGGCCAATTGGCCGAAAGCAAATTCACTTACAAGGCTTCTCCCCAGTATTACCAGCGCCGTGGCGGCCCTGATCCACTGAGGCGTCTCCAGGAAGTCACCAAAGGCGGCCTGAAAAACATTCCTTTGGTGGTGCTCGTCAATGAAGGTTCTGCCTCCGCAAGCGAGATTGTCGCAGGGGCACTGCAGGACCACCAACGCGCCAAGATCTTGGGAAGCCAGACGTTTGGCAAAGGTTCGGTGCAGACCGCCGTATGTCTGGAGCCTTCGTTCCGCATGGACAACTGCCCCACTGCCGCACTGAAACTCACCACCAGCAGGTACTACACACCGAGCGGTAAATCCATTCAGGCTAGAGGTATCGTGCCCGATGTCATGATTGATGAAACCGAAGAAGGGAATCTGTTTGCCGCCTTGCGGACCCGCGAAGCGGATCTGGAGAAGCACCTGAACAGCGGACAAGGCGCCGAACAAAAGGACGAGGCGCGCGAGAAGGCCCGCGAGGAAGCCCGCAAGAAACTCGAAGAAGAGTTGAAGAAGCCTTTGGCCGAACGCAGAATGCCGGAGTATGGGTCAGAGAAAGACTTCCAATTGATTCAAGCCATCAACCAGCTCAAAGGGCTCCCCGTCATGGTCAGCAAAACCCTGGTTGAACGCAAGGAAGAGAAAAAAGAAGAGTAAGCATCCCCCATGACTGATGACGAGTTGCTGCGCTACTCGCGCCATATCCTGCTGAACGAGATCGGGATCGAGGGCCAGGAGCGCATCACGGGCAGCCACGCCCTGATCGTGGGCGCAGGGGGACTGGGCTCACCGGTGGCACTGTACTTGGGCTCGGCTGGGGTGGGCGAGATCACCGTGATCGACGATGATACGGTGGACATGACCAATCTGCAACGCCAGATTGCCCACACCAGCGACCGCGTAGGCCAGCCCAAGGTCGAGTCAATCCGGGCGGCCATCGGCGCCATCAATGCGTACGTGAAGGTAAACACGGTCCAGGCCAGGGCGGACGCCGAACTGCTGAACGAATGGGTCGCAAAAGCGGACGTGGTGGTGGATTGCTGCGACAACTTCGCAACTCGCCACGCCATCAACACAGCCTGCGTCGAGCACGGAAAGCCTTTGGTATCAGGCGCTGCGATCCGCTTTGATGGCCAGATCTGCGTCTATGACTCCCGCAGAGCCAGTTCACCTTGCTACGCCTGCCTTTTCCCACCCGATACGGGCTTTGAAGAAACGCGTTGTGCCACCATGGGCGTGTTTGCACCGCTGGTCGGCATCATTGGCTCCATGCAGGCGGCAGAGGCACTCAAGCTACTCAGTGGCGCCGGTAAATCGCTCACGGGCCGCTTGCTCATGCTGGATGGTCGATCAATGGAATTCACGGAAATTGGGATTGCACGGCAGAAGGGCTGTGCCGTGTGCGGCGGTTTGCATCAAAAGGCCAAGTCTGCCGGGCCATAGCGTCTTTACCCAAAAAGCCAAAAATAATCTAAACTTGCCTCTCTTTTCGCGAGCCAGAAACGAAAAAGTCCTAGAACATTTCTGTTCTAGGACTATCGTCTGGTGCGGCTGGCAGGAATTGAACCCACGACCCCTTGGTTCGTAGCCAAGTACTCTATCCAACTGAGCTACAGCCGCTTAGAAGTAAATTATAGCCCAAGAATTTACTCTTTTCCCCTGACTACTCATCCGGCGTACATTTTTTCGATCACATCGCGATATCGCTCCCCATGCGGCGCAGCCTACCTGCAATAGCACCCCGGCGAAGTGTGCTACCGGGCCGACAGAGGAGCTCAGCCCTGACGAAGCCCCAGCATGACACGCGCTTCTGCCGGGCTGGCGACTGAACGCCCCGCATGGCGAGCGCACTCGGCCAAGGCGGTGATCAACTCGCCGTTGCCTTTGGCTCGCTCACCGGTTGGCAGGTAGAACGTGTCCTCCAGACCCGTGCGCAGCATGCCGCCCAAGTCAGCTGTTTTCTGATGTATGGGCCAAATCTCGGCACGACCAATGAGCGTGGCCTGCCACACGCTGTCGGGGGCCATCCATCGGGGCAAGAGCGCCAGCAGATCCGCATCACAAGGCATGCCCGACGCCACCCCCATGACAAGGTTGTATTCCGCACGGCCCATGGTGGTTTTGAGCATGCCGGCCTTCAAGTACATGCCTACCGAGCGAACGATGCCCACGTCGAAGCACTCAAACTCGGGGTGCACGTTGCACTCCTCCATCACGTCCAGAAACTGCTGCACCTTGGCCACTTGGTTATCAAACAGCATGGGAGGCCAAGCCCATTGGCCGTCATCCTTGATCTTGAGGTAGTTCAGACTGCCCGCATTGCAGG
>JBIIVW010000035.1:0-21810 GCA_044339205.1 Rhodoferax sp.
TCGGACAAGCGCTGCGATGTGGCCATGTTCGCGGTGGGCATCACGCCCCAGCGCACCGACAAACTGCGCTTCACGCAGCCCACCCTGGCCAGTGACATTTATGCCATCACCACCCGCAACAACAAACGCATGAAAACCTGGGACGACATTGACAAGCCGGGTGTGGTGGTTGCCGTGATGAAGGGCACCCTACACGAGCCCGTCATGCGCGACCAGCTCAAGGCAGCGCAATTGCTGGTGGTGGACACCCCGCTGGCGCGGGAGCAAGAGGTGGAGTCGGGCCGGGCCGATGTGTTCATGACCGACTTCCCCTACAGCCGGCGCATGCTGGAGACCACCGACTGGGCCCGCCTGATTTCGCCCGCCAGCACCTACCACATGACCCGCTATGCCTACGCCGTGGCGCCCGGTGACGATGCCTGGTTCAAACGCATGGAGCAATTTGTAAGCGACATCAAGCGCGACGGGCGCTTGCTCAAGGCCGCCAGCCGTTACAAACTTGATCCAATTGTGGTGAAGAACTGATGGAGTCCCCCCAGGCCGCCGTGGACCGCATTTTGGTCAGATCCGGGGGCTACTCCCGGCTGGCCTACGGTTTCCTGGGCCTGTTTGTGCTGGCGGTGCTGGGTGCCGTGGCCATGTTCAGCTACCAGGACCGCGCCACACTGCTGGATCGGCAGTTACAGCGCGCCCAGAGCAACGCGCTGATTTTTGAGGACCAGACCAGTCAGACCCTGCAACTGATTGAAAACACCATCTACACCGTGGCCGAAACCTCGGACCAACCGCTACGAACCACCCCGGGCGACGAGCTCAGTCAACTGCTCAAGCGCCTGCAGTTCAACCAACCCGCGCTGCGCTCCCTGTCGGTATTGAATGCCGCGCACATGGTTTATGCCAGCACCAATCCGGCCAATGTGGGCGTGGCGATGGACCTCACCCAATTCCTCCCCGCTGACAGCGGCACCCTACCCAATAGCACACTGCGACTGGGCCCGGTATGGGAAGGGCGAGACTTGAGCACCGGACGCGCTGTAACGCCTGAGCAGCCGGGCGACATTGAACTGCCCTCGTTCATACCTGCCGTCCTGCGATTGGGCAGTGGGTCCGAGGCAACCTGGGTGGTGGCGGCAATCAACCCGGATCACCTGCTGGGCCGGCAAAGTCGTTTCAACCAGTCGGAAACCGACCGCTTTCAGTGGGTCCGGCTCGACGGGCGGGTACTGGTCAGCACCGAGGCAGTACCTACCGGGCTCGATTTCTCTCCGCCGGCCTTGCGCACAAGAATCCAGCTTGAGGAACTCGGTACCGAGTTGACCCATGGCCTGATGGCTTTCAGAACCTCCACGCGCTACCCATTTTTTGTCACGGTCCGCATTGACGACCAAGCCACGCTGGCCCCGTGGAAAGCGCACACCCTGGGGATATGGACTGCCACGCTGGCGGCGCTGGCCATGGTGGTGGGCGGGACCATTCTGCTGGCCCGCCGGATCCGCCAGAACGAACAACTGGAGCTCCTGCAGCACCGCGAAATTGCACTCGCCCGGAACAAGGCCGAGGCGGCCAACCTGGCAAAAAGTCAATTTCTGGCCAATATGAGCCATGAGTTGCGCACGCCCATGAATGGCGTCATCGGCATGACCGAACTGGCCTTGAGCACGGAACTGGACACCACCCAGCGCCGCTACCTGGACACGGTCAAAAGTTCGGCAGAGTCCCTGCTGGTGATCCTTAACGGAGTCCTGGACTTCTCCAAGATCGAGGCCGGCAAGCTGGAGATGGAACACATCCCGTTTGATCTCATGGCGCTGGTCACCGACACCTTGTCCGTTATCCGGATTCGCGCCCAGCGCAAGGGGCTGGAGCTGGAGCTGGAGCTGGACTGTACGGGGCCCGCCGATATGCCCAAGCTGCTGATTGGCGATCCCGGGCGCATCCGTCAGGTGCTGACCAACCTGTGCGACAACGCCGTCAAGTTCACAGAGCATGGAAGGGTGACCGTGAGACTGGCGTGCTCGGGTCAGGCGGTCACAGGGTATGAAATCAAGTTCTCGGTGAGCGACACCGGTGTGGGTGTCGCGCCGGACAAGCAAAAACTGATTTTTTCAGCCTTCTCGCAAGCCGACACGTCCACCACCCGCCAATTTGGGGGCACAGGCCTGGGGCTGACCATCGGCGCACGCCTGGTGGAACTGATGGGTGGGCAACTCCGCGTTGACAGTGTGCTGGGCCAAGGCAGCACCTTTCACTTCACCCTGAAGCTGGGAGCGGCTCAGGCTACGCTCGCACAGCCGCATGCACTACCCTTTGCTGCGCCAACCAACCCCGCGCGTGCCCTGCATGTATTGCTGGCGGAGGATCATCCCGTCAACCAGCTTCTGGTCACCACCCTGCTGCAAACATGGGGTCACACCGTGACGCTGGCCGAAAACGGACAAATTGCGGTGGACCTGTTTCCATCCGCACAGTGGGACCTGGTGCTGATGGATGTGCAGATGCCGGTCATGGACGGCTTGCAAGCCACCGCCCTGATTCGCAGCCAGGAGTCCGGGCCACACCGGGTGCCCATCATCGCCCTCACGGCCAATGCCATGGGCACCGACCGGCTTGAATGCCTGCAAAGCGGCATGAACGACTACCTGAGCAAACCCATCAACGCCACCGCACTGCGCGCCATGTTGGTGCGCCACACCAGCCCCCAACTCACTCCGAATTGACCCCACACATCAAATATTGATGTTTTATGGCTCTAGCCGGCGTTTTACATGCCTGAATAGCTATTATTAATATAGCAATTAAGCCCGGGAGTCAAATTGCAAAATGGCCCGCGCCATGCTTTCAATCGGCAAAATTTCATCGATCGCCTGCAGTTTGATGGCCTCTTTGGGCATGCCGAACACCACACAGGTGGCCTCGTTCTGCGCCAGGGTGCGGGCGCCGCCGTCGTGCAGCACCTTCATGCCACGGGCGCCGTCGTCACCCATGCCGGTCAGGATGATGCCCAAAATGTCGCGCCCCGCGCACTCGGCGGCTGACTTGAACAGCACATCCACCGAGGGCTTGTGGCGGTTCACGGGCGGACCGTCCACCACATGCACAAAATACTGGCCTGCTGTCTTGCGCAACTGCATGTGCAGACCGCCGGGGGCAATCAGCACCACGCCGCGCTCCAGGCGATCACCGTCTTTGGCCTCACGCACATTCATGGCGCAAATGCCGTTGAGCCGCTGCGCATACATGGCGGTAAATTTCTCAGGCATGTGCTGGGTAATGGCGATGCCGGGGGCATCTGCTGGCAAACTCAGCAGCACCTGTTCAAGCGCCTGGGTGCCACCGGTCGAGCTGCCAATCACCACGGGCTTGTTCATGGCAAATGCGTGCACCCCGCCGGGCGCTGCCAGACGCGGCGCGGTCGGACGCAACGATGCACCTGCGCCGCTGCCGGGGGCATGACTGACTGTGGATGCGACACGCTGGCGCGGCTTGGCCAGCGCGGCGGCCTTCAGGGTGTGAATCATTTCCCGACGCGAATCTTCCAGGTGCTGCTTGAGGCCCAGCCTGGGCTTGCCCAGTACCGCTACCGCCCCGGCGGCCAGCGCGTCCAGAGCGACCTTGCTGCCTTCAGTCGAGAGGGTGGAGCAAATGACGGTGGGTATCGGCGTACCCGCCATGATCTGACGCAAGAACGTCAGGCCATCCATACCTGGCATTTCAATGTCCAACAGCAGGACATCAGGTCGGTTTTTCTGAATGGCCGCCATGGCAATGAGCGGATTGGGGGCGCTACCGATCAGCTCAATGTCGGGTTGCCCCGACAGCATGTGCTGCAGGGCCTGGCGAACGACGGCGGAGTCATCCACCACATAAACTTTGACAACCATGGAGGGGAATCACTCTCAATAAATTCGGTGGATGGCACGGTTGCGTTGGGTGGCTCAGGCGGGGACTTTTCTGAACACGCCAGGCTGCACGGTCAACAGCGGAGTTTTACAGGCAACACGGCCTTCGGCCGTGCCTAAGAAAAACAGGCCGCCGGGCTTGAGTGTGCTCAGCACCCGGTCGACCACATCAATTTTGGTGGGAGTGTCAAAGTAAATTAGTACATTGCGCAGGAATACAACATCAAAGGGCCCCAGCCCGCTGAACGGTTTGCACAAGTTAAGTTGGCCAAACTGCACACGATCGCGCAGTTTGTCTTGCAGCATGACTTGCCCCTGCGCCCCGCCCTCACCGCGCAGGCAATAGCGCTTGAGGCGCTCGGGCGAGACAGCGCGCAGCCGGTCCTCGGGGTACACCGCTTCTTTGGCACTCAGGAGCACCCGGTGGCTGATGTCGGTGGCCAGAATGGACCAGTCCGGACCGACGCGACCGAAGGTCTGCAGGTCCGACAGCAGCATGGCGGTGCTGTAAGCCTCATCGCCAAACGAAGAGGCGGCACTCCAGACCGACAGCGGCGCGGTGCTTTTGCGGGCGGTCAACTCGTATTCCAGCAGGTCGTAGTGTTTGGGTTCCCGGAAAAAATAGGTCTCGTTGGTGGTCAGCAAGTCCACGGCCATCTGGAACTCGGCCGCCTGGGTTTCGTCTTGCAGGATGGCGATGTAGTCCGCAAACCCGGGCAAGCCCAGCCGTTGGATGCGGGTGGACAGTCGCGAGTGGATCAGTGACTTCTTGGCGTCGCTGAAGGACAGGCCAGCCGCCTCATACATGAGGTCCGAGATGGCTTTGAATTCACGGTCACTGAAGTCAAGTGTTGACATGGGGCCGGGGTCCTGTCACGAAGAAGGCAAAATTTTGCGGATGGCTGCAGACAGTTCACGGGGAGAGAATTTCGCCACATAAGCATCGGCACCGACTGTCTTCACGTGGTTCTCATTGGTGGAACCGGTCAAGGACGAATGAATGATCACGGGAATGGATTTGTACTGGGCGGAGCTCTTCATGAGCCGCGTGAGCGTGAAGCCATCCATCTCCGGCATTTCCAGGTCGGTGAGCATCAGGGCCACCTTGTCATGAACCGATTTGCCCTGGGCCTGGGCCTCAGCGTCCAGCGCCTGCAGTCGCTCCCAGGCCTCTTTGCCGGTTTTGGTCATGATGTAGGGCAGGCCCATGGCGTTGAGCCCCAACTCAATCACCGAGCGCGCCACCACTGAATCGTCGGCCACCAAAATCACCGACTCCCCGGGCAAGCTCATGGGCGCACCCACCACGTCCCGGGTGATTTCCTCTTGGGTCGCGGGCATGACTGCGCGAAGGATTTGCTCCACATCCAGTACCTGGGCCAGCCGGGTGTTGGCCGTGGCGCCGTCCAGGCGGGCAATACCGGTGATCAGGGCGCTGGCATGGCTGTTCTCAGCGGGCAGCACCTGGGCCCAGTCGAGTTGCACAATTTCATTCACATCCTCGACGGCAAAAGCCTGCACGGTACGCCCGAACTCGGTCACCATCAAGATGTTCAAGCCCTTTTTGGGCTGGCAGCCCACCACCGCCGGCAGGTTGATGACGGGGATGATCTGGCCTCGAATGTTGGCCACACCCATCATGTGTCCGTGGGTAGCGGCCAAGACGGTGATCGGGGGCATCACCAGGACCTCACGCACCTTGAAGACATTGATGCCAAACAATTCGCGCTGCCCGCTGCCAGGGGCTTCGCCAAGGCGAAACAACAACAATTCGAACTTGTTGTTGCCCGCCAGTTTGGTCCGTTCTTCTATTTCTTGTTGGGCTGTTCTCATGACATGGCTTCTCGCAATGGCGCCGACGGGCGGGTGAAGGGGCTCAGGCGGCGCTGGCCTGCTCAACGATCAAGGCCATGTCATCAATATTCAAGGCACGCTCGGTCTCCAGAATAACCACAAACTCACCGTCGATCTTGCCCAAGCCACGAATGAAATCACGCCGAATCGAGGTCCCGAATTGCGGCGGCAACTCGATGTTGGCGGGCGCGATGTCAATGACCTCGCTGACCGCGTCCACCAGGAGGCCAAGCTCTGCCTTTTCTCCGTCCCGGCTGGCATCAAAGATGACGATGCAGGTCTTCTTCCCGACGCGGGCGGGGGGTCGGCCAAAGCGGGCCTGCAGGTCAATCACAGGCACAACAGCGCCACGCAGATTGATCACACCCCGCACGAAATCAGGCATGAGCGGCACATCGGTCATGGCAGCGTGCTGAATGATTTCACGCACGCTGCGAATGTCCATGGCAAACACTTCATCCTCCAGAGTGAAGGTGAGGTACTGCAGGGTGGCCACCTGCTCGCTGCCCAGGCCTGCAACCTCGCTCGATGTGGTGCTCATTCTCAGCCCACCTCAATAGGGCTTGAAATTCGCGCTGCCCCCGCGAACCGGCGCAGCCTGCAAGGCCGAAGCCAATCGAGGCTGGGGCCGGGAGCCTGCGCCACGGCGCTCGGGAATGCCCAAGGGCTCGTGGCGACTGCGCGTCTTGGGTGCATCGCCACCCAGGTTGAAAAAGGCCACGGACTGCTGCAATTGCTCGGCCTGACCCGACAGCTCCTCACTGGTGGCCGCCAACTCCTCCGAGGCTGAGGCGTTTTGTTGTGTTGCCTTGCTGAGCTGGCCCATCGCACCGCCAATTTGCACCACGGACTCACTCTGTTCCGCACTCGCCGCGGCGATTTCCTGGACCAGTTCACTGGTCTTCTGGATGCTCGGGACAATCGCGTCAAGCAACCTGCCGGCACGCTCAGCGGTAGAGACGCTGTTGCTCGCGAGGTCTCCAATTTCCTTGGCTGCCTCCTGGCTGCGTTCTGCCAGCTTGCGCACCTCGGCGGCCACCACGGCAAAGCCCTTGCCATGCTCGCCGGCGCGGGCGGCTTCAATCGCGGCGTTCAGGGCCAGCAGGTTGGTCTGGTAGGCAATGTCATCCACGATGCCGATCTTGGCGGCAATCTGCTTCATGGCGGTCACGGTCTGGCTCACAGCGCTGCCACCATCCACCGCTTCCTTGCTGGTTTTGGTGGCCATGCCATCGGTCACCTTGGCGTTGTCGCTGTTCTGGCTGATCGAAGCCGACATGACATCGATGCTGGAGGTGGTCTGCTCCACACTGGCCGCTTGCTCGCTGGCAGCCTGAGACAGGCTTTGAGCGGTGGCCGACACCTGGTTGGCCGCCCCGGTCAGAGCGTCGGCAGCGCCACGCACTTCACCAAGCACTCGGGCGAGGTTTTCAGCCGTGGAGTTGGCGCTGTCTTTCACTCGGCCAAACAAGCCTGCGTAATCACGCTCAATGCGCTTGGTCAGATCGCCTTCGGCAAAGGCAGCCAGCACATCGGCTACGTCGCTCAATCCCTGTTCGCTGGTGTCGAGCAACTGATTCATGCCTGTGGACAGGTTTGCAAAGAAACCTGTCTTCCCCTGGGTCGCAAGACGCTGACCAAAATCGCCTTGGCTCGCCGCTTGGACAATCGTGGCCACTTCGTTCTCCACGCCGACTTCAGCCGTGCGGTCCGACCACTCGACGACGGTCCCCACGCGTGCGCCCTGCGCGTCCATGATGGGGTTGGCAATCAAACCAAAATAAAGATCGCCGACCTGGATTTGGGTACGGAAAGTGGTTTTCAGAGCCGACAACATGCCGCGCTGATGCGCCGGGTTCTTGTGGAAAACGTCGATGTTTTCACCAATGAGTTGGCGCGAATTGAAGTTGGGCAAGCTCTTGCGCAATTCGGACTCGTTGCGCTGCATCATGGCAGTGACGGTTTCGTTCATGTACACGATGTGATTGGAGGCGTCGGCAATCATCACGTTGGTGGTGCACTTGTCCAGCGCGTTTTTGATGCGAGTGTTCTCGCCAGATGTTTTAAGTTCCGCCTCACGCGCTGCAATCTCTGCAGTTTTGTCAGCCCACTCCACGACGGTACCAACCCGCTTTCCTTCGGTATCGATGATTGGATTGGCAATCAGTCCAAAGGCCAAGCTGCCCACCTGAATCTGGGTTTTGTAGGTCGTGGTCAATGCCGACAACATGCCGCGCTGGTGCGCCGGATTTTTGTGAAACACGTCTATGTTTTCACCAATGAGCTTACGGGCATTAAAGTTGGGCAGGCTCTTGCGCAACTCTCCCTCATTGCCTTGCATCATCGCAGCCACCGTCTCATTCATGTAGATGATGTGGTTGGTGGCGTCGGCAATCATCACGTTGGTGCTGCATTTATCCAGGGCATTTTTGATACGGGTGTTCTCTGCGGCTGCTTTCAGTTCGGCGTCCCGCGCTGCGATCTCTGCAGTTTTGTCAGCCCACTCCACGACTGTTCCCTGACGATTGCCTGCGTTGTCATGGATGGGCGTGGCAACCAGACCGAAAATTCGCCCACCGACGTTGATTTGGGTGCGGTAAGTTTCCCTCAGACGCGACAACATATCTCGCTGGTGAGCAGGGTTTTTGTGAAAAATGTCTATGTTGCTACCCAGGACCTTGGATGTGGCGAACTGGGGCAAGTCCTTGCGGATATCGCTCTCAGCTCTGGACAGCATGCCGCTGACCGAGGCGTTCATGAAGATAACGTTGTTGCCTGCGTCCGCAATCATGACGTTGCCGGTCACCACCTCCAAGGCGTTTTTCAGCACGTTGACTTCGTTGAGCTGGGCGGTTAGCTCGTCCACCTGACGCTGTAGATTTTCGATGGTCGTACTTTGTCGAGCCAATTGCTCGCCGCTGAAAATTTTGGAAAGAAAGGACGGTGACTCTTGACTCATTTCGCTACTCCTCATTGTTGACTGTGATGCTGATGCCTTGATCATGACGCTCGCCATGACTCCATAAACCTCGGTCCATGCCGCCCTGACGGCCGGCGTAAACCCATCACCCAAACCCTGCCCCAGGGTCTTGAGTAGTGCAGCGCCGACCAATTGGTAGTGAGCTTCTTTGACGCCGTAGCCCGCATGCCGCTTACCCAGCGACTCAAGTATGGGGACCAAGCCATCCAGATCATGAAGTTTGCCTACCGCTGCACCAATCATTTGCATGAGCTTTTGGCCCTGCTGGGTCATATTGCCTTTGAACAGGCGCTTTAAACCCGGGTCGGCAGCGAAGAGATTCTGATAAAACAGCTCGGCCACCTTGGGCGCAATGGGCGCCACCTTGGCCCAAGACTGCTGGACTAATGTGATGGTTTCTCTTTTCAATCAAAGCTCCTGTTGTTTGTACACTGCGCGCGGCTGCCACATCAGCCCGCCGATGCACCGGCGCGATGGGTATGGGTCGCGTCTCCCGTAACCAGGTCACCCAGTGAATTGACATCCAGGATCAAGGCCACTTCACCGCTGCCCAAAATACTCGACCCGGAGATTCCCCGCAAGGTCTTGAACAAGCGGCCCAGCGGCTTGATAACGGTTTGCTGCTGTCCCAGCAACACTTCCACCTCAATGCCGTAGTGGCCCCGCGGCGAATTCACCACCACCACGCTCACCCGCTCCGGCAAGGCAGATTCCACCGTGTAGAGTGTGCGCAAACGCACCACCGGCAGAACGGCGCCTCGCAGCTCCAGGCAATGGCGTCCCAGGTTGTCCACTTTGGCATGCTGCCCGCCTGCCTCGATCACTTCCACTACGGACTCCAGGGGCAAGACAAATTTGGACTTGCCCACACCCACCATGAAACCATCA
This sequence comes from Rhodoferax sp., assembly GCA_044339205.1. Classification (GTDB taxonomy): domain Bacteria; phylum Pseudomonadota; class Gammaproteobacteria; order Burkholderiales; family Burkholderiaceae_C; genus Rhodoferax. The sequence continues at coordinate 9,622 of JBIIVW010000035.1, forward strand.
ATAATGGCCAAGGTGAGCGGCAGGCGAATGTCAACTTGCAGGCCACGACCCGGCTGGCTGGTCAGCTTGAGTGAGCCGCGCAGGGCCTCGATATTTCGCCGCACCACATCCATGCCCACGCCTCGACCCGACAGGTTGGTGACCTGCTCGGCAGTCGAAAAACCGGGCTCAAAAATCAGCATGTTGATGGCATCGTCCGAGGGCACCACTCCTTGCTCCACCAAGCCCCGGTTCCACGCGCGCTGTAACACGCGTTCACGATTGATGCCCCGACCATCGTCCTCGATGCGGATCAGAATGCACCCCGTCTCATGCTGCGCGCTCAGGGTCAGCCTGCCTGCGGCGGGCTTGCCCGCTGCCACTCGTTCCTGCGGAGGCTCCAATCCATGGTCAAGGGAATTACGCACCAGATGCATCAGGGGGTCCGCAATTTTTTCGACCATCGATTTATCCAGCTCGGCGTCGCCCCCCACAATCTCGAAATTGACCTCTTTGCCCAAACTGGCGGCCGTATCCCGCACCACGCGCCTGAAGCGACTGAAGGTCTCCCCCACGGGAATCATGCGCAGGCCCAGGGTGCCATTGCGAATTTCTTCAATCAGGCTGTTCATGTACAGGTTAGCCTCCACCAGCCCGGTCTGACGCGTTTCACGCGCCAGCAGCGTAGCCCCTGCACCGGCAATGATCAGCTCGCCCAGCAGGTTGATCACCGCATCCAGACGGTCCGCCTGCACCCGGATATAGCGCTCTTCACTGGGGGCGTTATCGCGAATTTTTTGCTGCTTGCCCAGAGCAGCCTCCACCACTTCCGGTGCCACGCCTGCCTGGAACTCCAGCAAGCCACCCAACTTGTGCGCCGCCACCGACGGCATGCCAGGACTGTGTTTTTGGTTGTCCAGCACCTGTGCCAGCTTGTCTTGCGAGATGGCACCAACCGACACCAGCATGTCCCCCAGGCGGGGTGTCTCGGGCAGCTCCTCAATCTGGCGTACCAGCTTTTGCCCCGGCGTCTCAGGGGCAATGACATCGAGCTCGCAGTCATCCATGACAAAACTGAACGCGCCTTCAACCTCCTCCCGAGTGGAGGCCGACTGGAGTTCCATGCCGAAACTCAAGTAGCAGGTTTCAGGGTTCAGGCTGAGCAAGGACGGCACACCCTCCGTGCCGCAGCGCATGCCCTGTACCGTGCCCATGGCGGCGAGATAGCGGGCAATCGACAGGGGGTCCATGCCATTGCGAAACGTCTCGGGGCCAAATCGGGCAGAAATGGTCCACTGATTCAAACCCGCCTGCCCTCCAGCCTGAATGGGCGGCATGTTGGCAGTGGACGACTCAGCCTGCCCGACTGAGCCTTCCGTGATGGCGCGCAACTGGATCACCAGGTCAGCGCGCAGGTCTTTTTGTTCCGGGGTGTCAGCCTCATCGTCCGCAGCGGTGGCCACGAGGAACTTGATCTGGTCATTGCACTGCAGCAGCAGGGTGCTGAGATCGGGGTCCAAGGCAACCGCCCCGTCGCGCATCTGATCAAGCAGCGTCTCCACATGGTGGGTGAAGTCAACCACCTTGTTCAGGCCAAAGATGCCAGCCGAGCCCTTGACGGTGTGCGCGCAACGAAACAAGGAATCCAGCAGGTCCCGGTTATCCGGTTCTTCTTCCAGCTCAAGCAACAAAGTCTCAATGGCTTCGGTTTGCTCTACCGCTTCACTGATGAAAGCCGGCATGGCGGCGGCGATGAAATCACGGTCAGCGTCGTTGCTCGAATTGCTCATGGTGCCGTGCCTCAGGTTGAAGACTTCAAGGGGAGGGAGTCGACCCAATGGCCCAGACCCAGGGTGCGACAGGCTTCGCTGAACGCCGGACTGGCGTCGACCAGTTGCCAGGACACATCCATATTGGACAAGGCCGCCAGAAGCTGTAGGCCGGACCCATCAACCTCCGCCACTTCTCTGGCAGATATTTCGAACATGCGATCTGATTTGCCCGAGTGCTGCGTGACCCAGGCCAGCAGGGCATCACGGGTTTCCAGGGCGCCGTAAATCGTCAACTCGGCGGGCAACTCAAACGCGACGCGCATCGCAGGCTCCTTTCGACGGATCAAAAAAATACAAAAAAATCAGGGCAAGCAGAGTTTGGAGACCGCATTGAGCAAAGACGAAGGCGAGAAGGGTTTGACCATCCAGGCCTTGGCACCGGCGGCACGCCCTTCGTCTTTTTTGGACTCCTGGCTCTCGGTGGTCAACATCAAAATGGGCAAGAACCGGTAGGCGGGCAAGGCCTTGGCTGCCTTGACGAACTCGATACCATTCATGCGCGGCATGTTGACATCGCACACCGCCATGCCGATTTTTCGACCGTCCAGCAACGCCAGCGCGGCTACGCCATCACCGGCTTGCAGCACCTCATAGCCAGCACCTTGCAGCGCCATGACCACCACTTGGCGCAGGCTGGCCGAATCGTCGATCACCAAAATTGTTTGTGCCATAAGAAATCCTCAAAAAAAAGTTGTATCCAAATCGTTGTCAATCGCGTCTGCACCGATGGCCGTCTGCCCCGAGTGGTGCTGGCGCTGCTCCTGCATCACATACTGGGATTCGAGTCGCGCCAGCCAGGCTTCTTGGGTTAGTTCATCGGCGCTCTCCAGCGGGTTCGATAGAACCGATTCCAGGCGAGCCATGTCGTCATGCAGCAAGGTCATCATCTGGCTGATGCGGTCCTGGTACTGAAAACCTGCGTACATGCGCTCCACCTGCTGGCTGACCATGTGAGTCTCATGCTCGAAGGGCCGAGACAGCATCTCCAGGTCATCGACTGATTTTTGAACCATGCCCAGGACTTTTTGCAAGGTGGCTGCAACGCCGGGCTCCAGCTGGGTCAGCAAAGGCACCAACTCTTGCGAGCAAGCCTGCGCCAAGTTGATGATCCCGCCGGCATCCTGGGCAAGCGCCGCAGTAATCTGTTTTGATTGCCGCGCCGCGCGGTCCAAATGGGGCCCGATCTCGGAGAAAGCCGACATCATCTCGGCAACTGCCGCCTCGGACTGTGTGCGCGAAGTGGCCAGGTGACGCCCCCATACCGGCAAGAGCGCGGCACACAGTGCCAAGCGCGCCGGGGTCGACCCGGGGGGGTGTTCCGGGGCACTGCCATGTGAGGCTGGCATCAGACGGATCGTCTCTGAATCGTTAGGCATGGGCGTGGTGTCTATGGGGATCATGAGAAGCGTTGGGAACAGGGCAGATTACAACTCCAGCCAGTCCGCATTGAGGTAACAGCCACAACCAATAAGGCGGTCCTCATCCAGGGGCTTGACGTACGAGATCTTGGCTTGAACAGCCCCCGTCAACGGGTTGGTGATGGTATAGGTGACCCAGCCACCCTGGGCCTCATCGCACACGGCGAAGGCATCAGACACCAACTTGTCTGCATCCAGACCCTCGATCGCCCGCAAGGGGGTGCCATCTTTTTGCGGCGCGGCGCCGTGCACGACGTAATAGCCCGAGCGATTGAACACAAAGACATACAGATCGCGGTGGATGAAAGCGCCCTGGGGGTTCTGGAAATCAGCGGCTGCCCGCTCCAGTCCGACGCCGCTCATATGCACCAAGGCGTCAAATACCATTTGTCTCGCCTGGTCTGCCGTGCCTTGGCGCAGCTGAATGTCGCCCACAGAAATCTCCAGCGCCGAGGCCTGGGCAATCATGCGGTCCGAGTTGCCAGAAGCATTGGCGATCAGGCCCGTGTTTTCCTGGGTCAGTAAGTCAAGGTCGCCCACGGCACTGACCACCTCATCCAGCGCGGCGCTTTGAGCGGCACTGCCTTCGGCCATGACATTGACGTTCATGGCGATTTCACCAATTCCCGAGACCAGGCTCTCCATCATTTCGTTGACCTGCCGGATCTCGGACACGGTGGTGCTAACCCGCGCAGCGGACTCTGCGATCAGGGTGCGCACCTCGGTAGAGGCGGTCTGGCTGCGTTTCGCCAGGCTACGCACCTCAGCGGCCACCACAGCAAAGCCACGCCCTTGCTCCCCCGCTCGTGCGGCCTCAACCGCCGCATTGAGGGCCAGCAGGTTAGTCTGGAATGCAATGCCGTCGATGGTGCTGATGATGTCGGTCATGCGCCCGGACGTCGCCTGCAGAGGCCCCATGCCCTGCATAGCCTGGGTCATGAGCTTGCCGGCTGAATCGGCCTCCTTGTGCAGGCTGGCAGTCATCATGCTGACTTCTTGAGAGGCCGAGGCGTTGCGTGCAACGGTTTCACTGACCCGCTTCACGTGCAGGGAGGTTTGTTGCAAGTGTTCACCCTGCGTGTTGGCACGTTCAGACAAGGCCAGGGTGTCGTCCACCAGCTTTTTACCGGTATCACCCAGCAGCACGGCAGCGGTGCGAATGTTGGCCACAATGGCCGACATCTTGTTCATCATCAGGTCCATGTGGCGCCCGAAATTACCCAGGGAGTCAATGCCCGAGTCCGCCAGACCCGTGAGGTCACCCTGGGCCGCCTGCTCAATGGCTGCGTCGGTTTGGGCCCGGTCACGCCGGCTGGTGTAGAAAAAACTCAGCAACATATACCACCACAGCAACAGGCCGAGCACGGCTACGGCGACCGTCACCAGCAGCTGGGTGCGCAGGCTGGCGCGACGTGTCTCCAGGCGCTTTTGCAGCTGCAGGGCCGTGTCCTGGCCGGCGAGTTCCGCGGCTTCAATGGCCTGGGAGCCAAGCTTGAAAAATGCCACAGGTGAGGTCTGGGACGACAGGTCCTTGGCGGCCACCGCGAAGGTCTGGCTTTGCCCCAGGGCCCGCTCCCAACTTGCCATGGGCACTTGCCCGGCCCTCGCCAGGCCATTGGTCGCGAGTGTGAGTTCCTCGGTGCGTTCAGCCAGCATGTCGACGAGCAGGGCCATGCTGGCCAGCGCACCGGCATCCGGACTGCCTTTGGCCAGCAGGCCAACGCCGGTGCTCCTCATCATTCCGATGGATTCGGTCCAGGTCAGCAAGTGATCCACCACCAGATTAGCGGCAAAAAAGGTGACCGGGTCACTGGACAGGGACAAGCCGGAGTGTTGATCGACCTGCCGCGCCAACTGCTCCAGGGCAAAGATCTGCGCACGGTGCTGTTTGAGCGCCAAGGCGTTGTCGGCGCCTGGCGTGGGGTTTGCGGCCATCAGCGCCAAAATAGCGGTGCGCGTGGACGCCCAGGTGGGCGCAAGGGCAACCCAGTCGGGGTTTTGCAGTGTGGCATCCAGTTGGGCCACCGAGGTCTTGAGCACCTGACGGGTAGCCTCCAGGTCGGCACCAGCTGCCACAGCATCTGGAGCACCGGATTGAGCCAGTTGGGTCTGGCCCCGATGGCGCTGCAGGGGCAACGCCACCTTGACAATTTGAACCACCAAGTCGCCTGCGGTGCTGCGCAGGTTGATGGACTGGTACTCCCTACCCAAATTAAGCAGATGCAGGGTCAGAACCACGCCCAGGGCGCCAGCCAACGGCAACGGCAGACCCCAGAACTTCACTGGGCCGCTCAGCCGCATCATCAGGGCAATGCCCGGGCGCAACATGCGACTCAATAATCCGCTGTCAGGTCCAGGTTTCATGGCGTTCGCATTCAGGTTTAAAACATCAAATCAACTCAGGGCCGACTCCAGTTTGGCCTTCAAGGTTTCCAAACGCGGGGGCTTGACAATGTAGCCATGCGTTCCGAGGGGCAACACTTCGCCCAGCGTTTCACTGCCGGCATCGGCTCTCATGAAAATCACCCTGGTATGACCTAAAGCCGAGTTGGATGCCGAGCGCAACAGCCGCACAAACTTCAGGCCCCCCCATGGGCTTCATGTGGATATCGGTCAAAACCAGGTCGGGCTTGAAGCTCGCCATGGTTTGCAGTGCCTCTTTGCCATCGCTGCAGGCTTCAATGGACTGGATGCCCAGTCTGCGCAAGGTGTCCGTGACATATTTAAGCATCACGGGCTCGTCGTCAACGACCAATATCCGGGCTCTGGCGATCTTCATGATTGACGACTGAAATCAAAATTGGGCATGGATTTTGGCCTGCCAACACAGGGCGTTTGAGCTTGAAAAAATTTGATAAAAGCTTATCAGCAATTTATTCCACGCTGACTGTTTATTAGGTGGCGCCTTGGGCAATATAGATTTTGACTTGAATCAACAAGGCCTCAAGTTTTGGCTCCAACTGCGCATAAAGAGGGGCGACCTCGGCGGCAGAACCGGTTTTGCTGAGGCGCTCGGTGGTGGCAACCTGCGCAATAAGGGCGTCAGAGCAAAAGATGGGAGCGTAGCCCTTGATACCGTGAAGCAAGCCGTTCACCGTGACCATGTCGTTCCTGGTCAACGCAGCGTCAATGGCGGGCAGATTGGTGTTCAGGCTGTCCACAACGGTATGCAGAATTTTGCGCAAGGTGTCCTCAGAACCCATCATGCTCACGCCACGCACGGCATCAAAGTCAGATGCAGCCGATGGCATAAGCGCGCCTGCAGCCTGTGACTGCTCCGCACGGCGGGTCAGTATCTCAAAGGCGGGCAAGGTCTTGCCTTCCAGCACCTCCAAAAATGCACCGCCGCCGGTCGAGATGTAGCCCACCTGATTTTCAATGCCGTACTTGGCAATGGCGGCCAGTGTGTCGCCGCCACCCGCAATGGAGAACGCACTGGACTCGGCGATGGCGTGGGCCAACGTGCGCGTGCCGTTCTCAAAGGCGGCAAATTCGAATACACCCACCGGGCCGTTCCACACAATGGTGCCCGCCGACTTGAGTTGCAGCGCGAGCGCGGCGGCAGTATCGGGGCCGATGTCCAGAATCAGGTCATCGTCGGCCACGTCATCGGCCGCCTTGACGGTAGCGACTGCGTCCGCTGAAAACGTCTTGGCGGTGACCACGTCAGTGGGGATGGGCACCGCGGCACCGCGCGCCTTCATGGCATCCATCACGGCCCGGGCCTCCTCGAGCAATTCGCGCTCGGCCAGGCTTTTGCCAATGGGGCGGCCTGATGCGAGCATGAAGGTATTGGCAATGCCACCGCCCACAATGAGCTGGTCCACCTTGCTGGCCAGGCTTTTGAGAATGGTGAGTTTGGTGGAGACTTTGGAACCCGCCACGATCGCCACCAAGGGGCGTTTGGGGTTGGCCAGGGCCAGGGTGATGGCATCCATCTCAGCGGCCAACAGCGGCCCGGCGCAGGCTACCGGCGCAAACTGCGCAATGCCGTAGGTCGAGGCCTCGGCCCGGTGCGCCGTACCGAAGGCATCGTGCACAAAAATATCGCATAATGCCGCCATTTTTTTGGCCAGAGCCTCGTTGTTGTTCTTCTCGCCCGGGTTGACGCGGCAATTCTCCAGCAACACCAGTTGGCCCGGCTGCACGCTCACGCCATTGACCCAGTCAGCGATCAAGGGCACATCCCGGCCCATGAGCGCGCCAAGGCGTTCGCTCACAGGGGCGAGGGAGTCCTGGGGTTTGAACTCGCCCTCTACCGGGCGCCCCAGGTGCGAAGTGACCATGACCGCAGCGCCGGCGTCCAGCGCCATCTGAATACAGGGAATGGAGGCGCGGATGCGGGTGTCTTCGGTGATGACACCCTGTTCATCTTGCGGCACGTTCAGATCGGCGCGGATAAAAACCCGTTTGCCGCTGACCTGGCCCTGGGCACACAAATCAGAAAAGCGGATGACGTTCATGGAGACTCCCGAAAGTGAAAAAAACAGCTTGCGGGATTGTAGAAGCGCACTCTGGCGCCAAAGGCCGGAATTACCAGCCCAAGCCCACGTGAAGCGGCAAATACACCGCCATGCCCACCAAAATAGTGCCCAGCACGGCCTGGCCAGCCCCTTTGCGCCAGAAAAACCAGCCGGCGCCAGCCACTACGGCGAACAGCCGGGCGTCTTGCCAGGTGCTGATGAAGTGCCCTTGGGTCATCACCATCTCCGGCACGATTACGGCGGCCAGCGCCGCAATGGGGGCATATTGCAGCCCCCGCTGCGCCCAGCGGGGCAAGTGCCACGGCTTGCTGGAAATAAAGAACAGGGAGCGGGTGATCACGGTCACGACCGTCAGGCCGACGATCACGGCCAGCGTCCAGCCATCGGTGCCATTGTTCATGGGGGGGTTGTCCGGGCCAGCCGGGTTTGTTCGAGCATCAGGCACAAGGCCACGGCGGCGGCAATGGCCACCAGAATGTTGAGTTTGAACGGCAAGGCAAACGCCGCCACGGCGGCCGCCCCCGCCACGCCGGCTGATACCCAGCGCAAGCGGCTGGAGGCCAGGGAACACAGGATACCCAGCAGCGCCAAAATGCCCGCAAAACTCAAGCCCCAGTGCGTGGGAATGAAGTTGGCCAGTACCACGCCCACCACGCTGCACCCCACCCACGCCAACCAATTGACGCCGCAGTTGCCCGCCAGGTAGGCCTGCTGGGCGCGCTGGAGGTCGGCGTCCCCGCCATGATGGGGGTAACGTTTGGTGAACAGCACGTAGCTCAAGTCAGCCAGCAGATAGCCGGTGACCAGCCGCTGCCACAGGGGCAAGTGCATGACGTAGGGCCGCATGTGGGCGCTGAACACTACAAAGCGCAGGTTGACGCACACCGCAGTGGCCAAAATCACCCACATCGGCGCTCCTACGGTCAGGAGCGGAATGGCTGCGAGCTGCGAACTGCCGGCGAACACGATCACCCCCATCAGCAAGGCCTCAAAGAGACTCATGCCTGACTTCACCATGGCCACGCCGGTCATCAGACCCCAGGCCGCGATGCCAGGCGCCGCAGCCAAGGCCTCCAGGGCGCCTTGGCGAAACTCGGGGTGCCGGTAGTTTTCGCGCAGGAAAAACACTAACTTGCGCGCTTCTCGAAGACCATGCCCACACGCAGATCAAAGCCGCGCAGGAAGTCCGCTACCTTCAGGCGCTTAGCCCCAGGGCGCTGCAGCTCGGTGATGTTAACTACTGAATTCATAGCTACTACCGCAATAGAATCGTCGGCTAGAGCCACAATAGATCCATATTTAGTCTCAGGAGGCGGCACGCTGGCTCCCACGCTCGCCGACCAGACCTTGAGGGTCTCGCCCCCGAGGTGGGTACTGGCCCCCGGGAACGGGTTGAACGCACGCACCCGCCGCACGATCAGGTCGGCGGGCTGCGCCCAGTCGATCTCGGCCTCGTGTTTTTCAATCTTGTGGGCGTAGGTTATGCCCATCTGCGGCTGCCGCACCGGCTTCAAATCACCGCTGGCCGAGTCTGCCAAGGCCTGGACAATCAGGCCAGCGCCCAGGGCGGCGAGCGTGTCGTGCAGGGTGGCGGTGGTGTCCTCGGGGACAATTGCGCATTTTTCAATCAGCAGCATGTCACCGGTGTCCAGACCGGCGTCCATTTGCATGATGGTCACGCCGGTCTCAAGGTCACCGGCTTCAATGGCACGGTGAATCGGGGCGGCACCGCGCCAGCGGGGCAAGAGCGAGGCGTGAATATTGAAGCAGCCCTTGGCGGGAACGTCCAGCACCCATTGCGGCAGGATCAGGCCGTAGGCAGCCACCACCATGGCGTCAGCCTGGGCAGCGTCCAGCAACGCGCGGGCGGCGGCAGCGTCTTCAGGGTACTTGCCGTCAAGGCGCAAGCTGCGGGGCTGCGCCAGTGTCAGGGCGTGGTCCAGCGCAAACTGCTTGACCGGCGAGGGATGAAGTTTCATGCCGCGTCCGGCCGGACGGTCGGGCTGGGTCAGCACCAGCACAATCTCGTGGCCGGCGGCATGCAAACCGGCCAAGGCAACGCGGGCAAATTCGGGGGTGCCCGCGAAAATCAGTCTCACCGCTGGTCCTCGCGCTGGGCCTTGATCATCTTGGTTTTGATGCGGTTGCGCTTGAGCGGTGAGAGGTATTCGACAAAGACCTTGCCCAGCAGGTGATCCATCTCATGCTGAATACACACGGCCAGCAGGCCCTCGGCCTGCACGGTATGGGCGTTGCCCTGGCGGTCCAGCGCGCTGACCGTGATGGCGTCATGGCGCTGCACTCCGTCATACACACCGGGCACCGACAGGCAGCCTTCTTCATTCAGGTGCATCTCGGCACTGGTCCAGACGGTTTGCGGGTTGATCAGCACCAGCGCGTCATCGCGCTCCTCGGACACGTCAATCACAATGAGGCGCTCGTGCACATCCACCTGCGTGGCGGCCAGCCCGATGCCTTTGGCCTCGTACATGGTGTCCAACATGTCCGCAATGAGCGACTTGATGCGCGCGTCCACCACCTGCACGGGTTTGGCCACGGTATGGAGCTTGGGGTCGGGAAAACAGAGAATGGGAAGTAGCGCCATGTTTCAATCGGGTTCAGGACAGAGAGGGCCGACGGCGAACGCGCGCCAGCTCGGTTACATCAGGTTTCGGGATGTCGTTATTTTCACTACTTTTTGCCGCCCCAGCACGGCAAAGCCGCAGAATACGTTGCCCAATCAAGGCCTTGAGCGCAAAATCGTGCGTAATTTATCAGGATTCTCAATCCGGCGGACCTCCTTTTGCCAGCCCCAAGCGTCGCCCCTTGTCCAGCCCAAAAACCAATTGCAGTGCAGCCAAACATGACAAAACACTCCCCCCTGTACGTCCGAGCGACCCAGCCCATGCGCCTGGCCGCCCTGGCATTGATGGCCGGCGCACTCACGGCTGCCCCCGCCTGGTCCCAGAACTACCCCATCACCTCAACCCAAAAAGCCACCGCAAACCAGGTCGCGCAGACGGGCGTGCCTATCAGCGAATTGGCCGCCAACGCACCCGACACCTACACCGTCAAGCGGGGCGACACCTTGTGGGCCATCTCGGGTTTGTTTTTGAAAAGCGCTTGGCGCTGGCCCGAGTTGTGGGGGATGAACCTGGATGACATCAAGAATCCTCACCTCATTTACCCGGGGCAAGCCTTGTATCTGGACAAAGCCGATGGCCGCGCCACCTTGCGTCTGCGCCAAAACGCTGCTGGCGTCGCGCCTATGGAAACCGTGCGCCTCTCGCCCCGCACCCGCTATGAAACGCTGGCCAGCGGTGCCCTGCCCACCTTGAAGAGCCATTTGATTGAACCCTTTCTGGCCGAGCCGGTGATCGTGGAAGAAGGCGGGCTGAGCCGGGCACCCCGCATTGTGGCGACCCAGGAGGGCCGAGTTTTGCTCACCCGGGGTGACCGTGCGTATGCGCGAGGCGAAGGTGACCTGGCCCTGACAGACGAACCCGGCGCCAAGCAAAAGGCCTACCGGGTGTTTCGCAGCGCCACGCCCCTGAAAGACCCGGTCACGGGCGAGGTGTTGGGCTATGAGGCCCAGTACGTGGGCAAGGCCTTGCTGGTGCGGGGCGAAACCACGCAAGCCTCCACGGACAAAGAGGGCCGCACGCGCGATGCTCTGGTTCCCGCCACCATTGACATCGTCTCGGCCAAGGAAGAGATCCGGGTCGGAGACCGCCTTTTGCCCGAGCCGCCTCAGCAGCTGTTGAGCTACATCCCGCGAGCACCCAGCAGTGTGGTGGACGCTCGCATCGTGTCTGTGTACGGCAACGCTGTGGCCAATGCAGGCCAAAACCAGGTCGTGGCCATCAACCAGGGCACGCGCGATGGCGTGGAAGTCGGCTATGTGATGGCCCTCCAGAAGGACGGTGCGCGCCTGATCGACAAAACCGACCCTGCGCGGACCGAGTTGAAGCTGCCTGACGAGCGCAACGGCCTGGTGATGGTGTTTCGGACTTTTGAGCGAATCTCTTACGCCCTGATCCTGGAGATCACGGACAGCGCCCGGGTGGGTGACCGCCTGGTCAATCCGCGCTGAAGGCTGAACTTGGAGCACGATGAACTTGGTGCCTGGCTGCGCCTGACACTCACGCCCGGCGTGGGCAACACCACCGCCCGCAAACTGCTGGCTGCTTTTGGCTTGCCGCTGGCGGTGTTCAGCCAGCCCTCGACGGCCTTGCGGCAGGTGGTGGGCCCGGTGACCGCAGCCAGCCTGCGCACCGAGCCGCCCGAACTGGCAGAACTGCTTGACACCACCTGGAACTGGCTGAGCGCCTCGGGGGCCGGCAGCGCGCGGCGCCAGATCGTCGTGCTGGGTGACGCCGATTACCCAGCTTCGTTGTTGACCATGGATGACCCGCCTTTGATGCTCTACCTGCTTGGCGCGGGTGTTTTGATGCCAAATAGCCCGCTAGCCGGCGT
>JBIIVW010000160.1:0-7576 GCA_044339205.1 Rhodoferax sp.
CCCAAGCGCAACCGCCTTATCGCCGGGCTGGCCCGGGCCACGCTGGTGGTAGAGGCTGCGCTGAAGTCGGGCTCCCTCATCACGGCGCGGCTCGCGGTAGAGCAGGGCAAGGATGTGTTTGCCATTCCGGGCTCGATTCACTCCACCCAGGCGCGGGGTTGCCACGCCCTCATCAAGCAAGGTGCGAAACTGGTGGAATCGGCCCAGGATGTGCTGGAAGAAATGACACTGGAAACGCCTGCGGCCCGGGCGAACCCGGCGGGCACGGATGCAGGACTGCCATCACCCGGCTTGTTTGGCATCAACGTGCCCTTGCTGGAGGCCTTGGGCTTCGATCCGGTTGGCCTGGATGCCTTGCAGGCACGGGGTACGCTGGATACCGCGAGTCTGCAAGCGGAATTGATGAGCCTGGAGCTCGAAGGCCTGGTGGCGCGTCTGCCGGGCGGCCTGTTTCAGCGCCTGACGCCGGGTTAAGGCCCGAATTGGCGGGCAAACGCCAGCCAGTCTGAATAGGGCTCCAACTTGGCGCCTCACAGGCCTGTATTCGCGCTATATTGCTCACATGTTTGAAGTACTTGTGTTCGTTTACGAGAATTACTGGCGCGGCGATGAGTGCCCTGAATTGAGCGCACTGGAGCGAAAACTCCATGCCGTGGGTTTCGAGGCAGAAGAGATCCGGGAGGCGCTCACCTGGCTCGACGATTTGAACCTGGCCGCCCGTGGATTGCAGGCGCTACCACCGCAGCGCGACGCCGAATTCCACCCTGCCCTGCCACGGGCCCCACTGTGGGCCGCCTCGGTCGTGAGCATGCGGGTGTTTTCGGTGGCGGAACAAAATCATCTGGGCTCTGAGTGCCTGGGATTTATCCACTTTCTGGAGACCTCGGGCAAGCTGCCTGCCCAGTTGCGTGAAATGGTCCTGGATCGGGCCATGGCTGCCAGCGCCGATCCGGTCCTGACGCTGGAAGACCTTAAGACGATCGTGCTGATGGTGTACTGGAGTCTGGGCGAAGAACCGGATGCCCTGATGCTTGACGAACTGTGTGACGACAACGTGGCGCGCATCGCGCACTGACCTGGCGTTATCCCAGCAGCCGCTCTGGATTGGCTGCCAGTTTGGTGAGTGCATCACGTGTGGCGCGCACCGTGAGTGACTCTTCTTCCTGGGGCAAGAGCAGGCCGGCCTGAAGATAGGCCGCCAGGCGGCCGGCCTGAATCAAATAACTGCGGCCATTGGTGGCGGCAAACAAATTCAAATGCTTGCGCTCGCTGCGCCAGAGCAACTGCACCTGAGCCACCTGGCCATTGTGATCCAGCGTGAACCAGGAGCCCAGTTCCAGCTCTTGGGCCCACGCCGACATGGCCGGTGTGGGCTTGGAGCCCCCATCGGCCACCACGTCAATCTGCGAGGCATCAATGCCCAGCATCATCTCGATGCTTTGGGAGTCGAGTGGCAAGTCACCCATGCCCTCATCGCTTAAAAAGTCTTCCAGGTTGGCCAGCCGCGAGGCCATGGCCTGGATCTGCTCATCGGGGATGGCCTGAGTTTTGGACAAAAACGCGTCTGCGAGCGTGTCGCTGATCGTTTTGATATAGCCCTCCTGCGCCGAGGGCGCCACGCCGAGCATGCTCATGCCCGCCCGCAGTTTTTGGAGGAGTTGGGGCAAATCCTGAATGACACGGGCCCGGTCACTGCGGTTGGGCTTGGCGCTGGCCGCCCAGACCAGATCGGTCGCGGATTTCTTGAGAGCCAGCGTCTCGGCGTGCTGTGGGCCTTTGCGCACAGCAACAACGGCCAGCACCTCGGCCCAGACCTTGAACAAGAACTCGCGGATTTCATCGCGCACCGGCATGTCTTTGAGCATGTTGCGCATCTCGATCGTGTACTGGATCGTCAGCGTCTCTTTTTGCTCCACCTGCTGAGCCACTCCAACCACTTTTTGGGTGGCTGCGGTGTCGGTCAAAAAATGCTTCAGAAACTTCTGGAACTCGTCATAGACCAGCTGATAAACACGTTTGCCGGTTTCAGGGTACTGCTCGATCACTTGCACCACCCGCTTGATCTCGGTCTCCAGTGCGCTGCCGTTGATACCGCTGGAATCGAAACCCATTACGCAGGAGCCCATGCGGTCAATCAACAAGCGAGCGGGATGGTTCAGGGTGCCGAAAAAATCAGGCTCTGCCAATGCCACCCGCAGCACCGGCATTTGCAGACGGGCAAACCACACCCGAATACCGGCCGGGATGCGGTCTTCCTGCAAGATGGACTGAAACATCAACGCCACAATTTCAATCGTGGCTTTTTCGCTTTTGGTTTCTGCTTTGGCTTTGAGTTCCGAGGTTTGCTGGCGCAGCTCACCCGCGACGCGGACCACACCGGCCGCGCTGTAGTCTTCCACCACATTGCTGCCGCCACCATAGCCGCGTACCGGTCGAGACTGCACCGCAATGGCGGCCGCAAGCGCTGGCGACGGCGGCTGAAAATGGGTGGCCTCAAACTGGGTGCCGCCCGAGCCCATCAACAAACGCTTGAGCTGCCCCAGCACACCTTGGGCGCGGGAGCGTGCGCGCGCCAGTGGCGTGCCCGAAGTCATCATGCGGGTCTCTTCTGGAACTCCCTCAAAGCCCAAGCCCTGCCGACCGGAGTAAGACGCGCCTGACCTGGATTGAGCCAAGGCGTCCCTGTGCGAGGCGCCTGACGCATCTCCCGCCCAACCTGATCCGGTGCTCCCCAACCCCGACGCGCCGGTCGCCCCGGTCTGAAATTCCCTGGATGCGGTTTTGTCAATGGGCGCCTGCGCCGAAGCAGGTGCGCGAGGCTGCTCTGCACGGGGCGCAGCTGCGGGTACGCGCCTGACCCGATCGGCCAACTCTATGGTAGGCAAGACGCCTTGCCTGATCAGAAAGGCATTGCAGTCGACATACGCCTGCAAAATGCGCTGGCTGAGAAACTGCTGTGCGAGGTCGTTGACCTTGGGCCAGGCATCGCGTGGCATGCCCGACTTGCCCCAATGCTCCAACATCAGGGTGGCGAGCATTTCCGGACGAAAGATGTCAGCGGCATCGAGATCTGAAGACGACTCCAGGAGCCTGATGCGCAGCGACAGATCGTTGAACTCGGAACCCACCTTCTCCATGATCCCGAGCGCCAGGCGGGAGGCCAGGATCTTGTTGTCCATGACGTCAGTTTCCACCAGCGCCAGGTCGTCACTCAACTGGTTCCTGGCCGGCGCAAGGCTGGGCTTCGGCTGGAGCGCCGCCAGCCAGTCCTTGCGTGTGCCATCCACCCAGGCTGTCTGGCTGCGCTGATAGAAGGTCCACGCGTCGCGACGGCTCTGCAACTCACGCGATGGCGCCGCTTCATTCATCAGGGCGGTGAGCCGCTCCTGCACCAACTTGCCCAACTCCAGCATGGCACGGTCCATCTCGGCGACGAACCGCTCCCGCGCCTGTCGGGCGATTTCAGCACGTTGATTGGGAGGGGGAAGGCCGGCCATGGTGACCCAAACTGTTAGACGGTTGCACCCGCGTTGGGATCGTTGGGGTCTTCATCCTTTTTGGCGCCCCCCTTGACCAGGTCTTCGCGTTTGATGCCCAGCCACATGGCAATGGCAGCCGCCACAAAGACCGAAGAATAAATACCGAACAAGATACCGATGGTGAGCGCCAGTGCAAAGTAATGCAGCGTAGCCCCGCCAAACAGCAACATGGACACCACCATCAACTGGGTTGAGCCGTGCGTGATGATGGTGCGGCTGATGGTGGAAGTGATGGCGCTGTCGATGATCTCCTGCGAATTCATCTTGCGGTAGCGTCGGAAATTCTCCCGGATGCGGTCAAAAATTACCACCGATTCGTTCACCGAGTAGCCCAGCACGGCAAGCACAGCGGCCAGCACAGCCAGGGAAAACTCCCACTGAAAAAAAGCGAAGAATCCCAAAATGATGATGACATCATGCAAATTGGCAATGATGGCCGCCACAGCAAATTTCCACTCAAATCGCAAGGCCAGATAAATCATGATGCCCCCGATGACAAAGGCCAGCGCCTTGATCCCGTCAATGGCCAATTCATCGCCCACCTGGGGACCCACAAACTCAATGCGGCGCATGGTGGCGCCCGAATCAGCCACCTTGAGGGCCGCCATCACGCGATCTCCCTGCTGCGCAGAGCTCACGCCCTTTTGCACCGGCAGGCGGATCAATACGTCTCGTGCAGTGCCAAAGTTCTGCACCTGTACATCGTTAATGCCAAGGGCGGCCACCGTGCTGCGCACTGAATTCAGATCCGCCGGCTGGGAGTAGCTGACCTCCATCAGGGTGCCACCGGTGAACTCGACAGACAAGTGCAAACCGCGCGAAAACAAGAAAAATACAGCAGCCGCGAAGGTCAGAAAAGAAACCGCGTTGAGAATGAGCGCATGCCGCATGAACGGAATATCGCGTTTGATCCTAAAAAATTCCATGACGGGTCTCCCTTAATTTGGCTTGATTTCAGTGCCGGACTCAGGACGCCAGATGGTTCCGATCGACACGCTTTTGAGCTTCTTTTGACGACCGTACCACAAATTGACCAAGCCCCGGGAGAAAAACACGCTGGAGAACATGCTGGTGAGAATGCCCAAAACGTGTACCACGGCAAATCCGCGCACCGGCCCCGACCCGAAAGCCAGCAAGGCAATACCGGCAATCAGGGTGGTGATGTTGGAGTCCAGAATGGTGGCCCACGCCCGGTCATAGCCCGTGTGGATGGCAGCTTGCGGCGACGCGCCGCTGCGCAATTCTTCGCGCACACGTTCATTAATCAGCACGTTGGCGTCAATCGCCATGCCCAGCACCAGCGCCATGGCGGCCATGCCCGGCAGCGTCAGCGTGGCCTGCAACATGGACAACATCGCCACCAATAACAACAGGTTGACGCCCAGCGCCACGCTGGAGAACACACCGAACAGCATGTAATAGAAACACATGAAAATCGCCACGGCCACAAAACCCCAGGTGACGCTGTTGAAGCCTTTGGCAATGTTCTCAGCACCCAGGCTCGGACCAATGGTCTTTTCTTCAATGATGTCCATGGGCGCGGCCAGCGAACCCGCTCGCAGCAGCAAAGCGGTGTCGTTCGCTTCCATCGTCGTCATGCGACCGGAGATCTGAACCCGACCGCCACCGATTTCGGAACGGATCACCGGAGCCGTCACCACCTCGCCCTTGCCCTTCTCAAAAAGCACAATGGCCATGCGCTTGCCAATACTTTCGCGGGTGACGTCCCTGAAAATCCGGGAGCCCTTGGCATCGAGGGTCAGGTTGACCACAGCTTCCTGGGTCTGGCTGTCAAAACCGGGTTGCGCATCGGTCAGATTTTCACCGGTGAGGATGACCTGCTTCTTCACGATCACGGGCTGCCCGTTGCGCTCCAGAAAGCGCTCTGAGCCAAATGGCACGGCGGCGGCGCCGCTTTCAGCCGCACGGGCTTCAGCGCTTTCATCGACCATGCGCACTTCGAGCGTGGCGGTACGGCCCAAGATGTCTTTGGCTTTGGCAGTGTCCTGTACGCCAGGGAGCTGCACCACGATGCGGTCCAGCCCTTGCTGCTGAATGACCGGCTCGGACACACCCAATTCGTTGATCCGGTTGTGCAGGGTGGTGATGTTTTGCTTGAGGGACTGGTCCTGGACCCGTCGCGCTGCCTCGGGCTTGATCGACGCGGTCAGCTTGAATTCGGTGCCCACCGGGGCATCAAGCGTTTGCAGATCGGCAAAGTTGTCCTGAATGATGAGCTTGGCAGCGGCCAGGGTCTGGGCATCCCGAAAGCGGATTTCAATCAGCTGGCCATCGCGGCTGATGCCGCCGTGGCGCACATTCTTTTCACGCAGGCTGGTGCGAATGTCACCTGCCAGGGACTCGGCCTTCTTGGTCAGCGCGGCCTGCATGTCGACTTGCAGCATGAAATGCACACCACCGCGCAAATCAAGGCCCAGGTACATGGGGAAGGCATGAAGGGACGTGAGCCAAGTGGGTGAGCGAGAAATAAGGTTGAGTGCCACCACATAACCGGCATTGTTTTGGTCGGGAATCAAAGCCTTCTGAAGGGCATCCTTGGCCCGCAACTGCAACTCGGTGTTGTCAAAACGAGCCTTGATTGACGTGGCGTCCAGCGTGATCTGATTGGCGCCAATGCCAGCGGTCTTCAGCGTCTCTTCCACGCGGGCCAGGGTGCTGCTGTCTACCTTGACGGTCACCTTGGCTGAAGATACCTGCACGGCAGGCGCTTCACCAAAAAAATTGGGCAAGGTGTACACCGTGCCCAGCACCATCGCGATCAGGATGATCGCGTACTTCCACATCGGATAACGATTCATGATCGCGCTTGTCTTTGTGAGCTGAGGGGTGAATTACTTGACGCTGCCCTTGGGCAAAATTTGCACAACTGCGCTGCGCTGAATCTGAATTTCGACGCCGTTGGCCACTTCCAGGCTGACCGTGCTCTCGCTCAGTTTGGTTACTTTACCCAGCAGGCCACCGCCGGTCACGACTTCATCGCCCTTGGCCAGCGCATCGATCATGGCGCGGTGCTCTTTTTGCTTTTTCATCTGAGGGCGAATCATCACGAAATACAACACAACAAACATCAACACCAAGGGCAGCATGCTCATCAGTGAGGATTGCATGTCGCCGCCAGCGGCAGCAGCGGGAGCGGTTTGGGCAAAAGCAGAAGAAATGAACACAAGTAACTCCAGAATGTGGGATGAGAGAAAACAGGTAGAGCGCCGTTTTGTGCACAAGGTTGCGCTTAAAACGGGCAATCCGGCATTGTATGCGGGGCCGCCAATGCCCCGTTGGGGTGCTTCAGGCTACCTTCTGGCTCACTTGTGGGTCGCGAAACTGGGCCTGAAGGGACGCCCAATTCTGTCGCGCCGCCTGGAGGTTGCGCTCCTTGACGTGTCCAAAACCCCTGATTTGCTCAGGGATACGGGCAATTTCAAGTGCGGTCGCGTAACGGGCCTCGCCAGCCTTGTCCGCCAGCCCGGCCAGTACCTCTTCAAGGCTGACGCGGTACTCGGCGATCAAGCCCCGCTCCGTGCGACGCTCCTCACTTCGGCCAAACACGTCCAAGGCCGTACCCCGCAGCCCCTTGAGTCGAGCCAATACTTTGAAAGCCGCCAGCATCCACGGGCCGAACTGTTGCTTCTGCAACTCGCCTTTGGCATTTTTCTTGGCGATCAGGGGCGGCGCCAGGTGGTAATGGACCTTGAAATCGCCTTCAAACATCGCGTTGATCTTGGCGTGAAAGCTGGCATCTGTGTGCAGGCGCGCCACTTCGTACTCATCCTTGTAGGCCATGAGCTTGAACAGGTACCGGGCCACCGCCTGCGTGAGCACCAGGCTCTTGCCACCCACCGACTCATCGACTTGACGGACCTTCTGGACGAAGGCTGCGTAGTCCTGCGCATAAGCTGCGTTTTGATAACTGGTCAGGAATTCCACACGTTTGGCGATCAGCTCATCCACGGAGCTGCGCTTCGTGAAGGCCACCACCTGGCCGGGGTTGAGCAGCGACTGGAAGGCACCGGCGTCAT
>JBIIVW010000138.1:0-9012 GCA_044339205.1 Rhodoferax sp.
CTGGACCTGAGTAGCCGCACGGAGGAAGCGGCGTCCAACTTGCAGGACACGGCGCAATCCATGGCACGCCTGACCAGCATCGTGTCGCAAACGGCGCAGTCGGCTCGGCGAGCCGATCAATTGGCGTCGTCGGCGGCCCAAGTGGCCGCCCGGGGCGGTTCGGTGGTGGCCGAGGTGGTGAACACCATGGGTGAAATCAACACCAGTTCCACCAAGATATCGGACATCATTTCGGTTATTGACGGCATCGCCTTCCAGACGAATATTCTGGCCCTCAACGCGGCGGTTGAGGCCGCCCGGGCCGGGGAGCAGGGGCGTGGTTTTGCGGTGGTGGCCTCCGAGGTGCGCACGCTGGCCGGGCGGTCTGCGCAGGCGGCCAAGGAAATCAAGATGCTCATCAATGCCAGCGTGGAGCGCGTGGAGCGTGGCACGCATCTGGTGGCCGATGCGGGCAAGACCATGGGCGAGATCGTCAATTCCGTGCAACTGGTCAGCACCACCATTGCCGAGATCACCGCATCAACCGCCGAGCAAAGCGAGGGCCTGGATCGCATCAATGCCGCCATTTCTGCACTGGACGGGGTTACCCAGCAAAACTCTGCCCTGGTGGAAGAGGGCGCTGCCGCAGCGGAGAGCCTGAAGGAGCTGGCCAGCCAGCTGGACGATGCCGTCAGCGCATTCAAGCTGGATCGTGTCTACCGGGCGTCTGCGCTGACCGCCGCCTGATGTCCTTAGCGCAGCACGAGTCAAGTCCTGTTAGCGTGTTGCAACGGGTTTGACGCCCGCGCCGCGCACCTCCAGCCGGATCTCGTCGAGCACCCCACCCTGATCATTGGTAAGTTGCACCACATGTCTCCCCGGCCAAGGGAGCCACTGAGCCGTGGGACCTTGGGCAAACACTTTGCCATCCATCAACCAGCGCAGTTTGGTCCCTTCGGCCGTGAAGTGCACGCGTTGACGGTTTGGGGGAATGTCGGGGTCCAGGGCGATGATGGTGCCGCTGGTGGGGGACGTGATGCGTCCTTGGGGCTGCGGTGGGCTTTTTGGGGCGTTTTTTAAGGCTTTTTGGCCTCTAGCCGGCGTATCTAATGCTATTGAACATTCAGTTTTGATAGCAAAATTGGTCTGTTGCGTGCCACTTAAAAACCATTCCTGGCGCTCCGCTTCCTGCCCGCCAACCGGGTGCCTAGGCGGGGTGGCGTTAAACCGCACGGCGGTTTGCACCAGTCCGCTTGGGGCCATTGGTGCGCGGCTGGCCTGCGACTGGTGCAGGTGGTTCATCATGGCCCCCCACACCGGCGCTGCGCCCGTGGTGCCGCTCACATCCCGCATGGGCGCGCCGCTGGCGTTGCCCACCCACACGCCCACGGTGTAATGCTGGGACCAGCCCACCGCCCAGTTGTCGCGCATGTCCTTGCTGGTGCCGGTTTTCACGGCTGTCCAGAAGCGGGTTGCCAGCACGCTGTCCAGACCAAAGGTGGGCGCGCGGGCATTGGCGTCGCTCAGGATGTCGCCCACGATGAAGGCGGCGCGTGGGTCCAGCACCTGCACCGGTTGGCTGCGGGTTAGCGTGGGGTTGGTGGATGCGGTCAACCGGGTGGGGCTGGTGCGCCCGCCATTGGCCAGGGCGCGGTAGGCGTTGGTCAGATGGAGCAGCGAGACCTCGGCGCTGCCAAGCGCCAGGCTGTAACCGTAGTAGCCGCCGCTTTCTTTCAGGGGCAGGCCCAGGTCAATCAGTTGGCGGTGAAACGCCTCCGGCGAGACCATGGTGAGCAGGCGCACGGCGGGGACGTTGAACGAGGAGGCCAACGCCGTGCGCGCGGACACCCAGCCCCTGAACTGGTGGTCGTAGTTTTGCGGGATGTACAGGCCGCTGGCGGTTTGCAGTTGCGCCCCCGAGTCGTCCAGCAGTGAGGCGGCCGTGATGCGTTTTTCAGCCAGTGCCTGGCCATACAAGAAGGGCTTGAGGGTGGAGCCAGGCTGGCGCAGCGCGGTCACGCCGTCCACTTCGGCTGCCGCGCTCAAGCTGCCTGATGAACCCACCCAGGCCAGTACCTCGCCAGAGGCGTTGTCCAGCACCAGCAGGGCGCCGTCCTCGACGTGGCGGCCCGCCAACTCCCGCAAGTGTTGCTGCAGCGTCTGTGCAGCCAAGCGCTGCACGGGCGCCCGCAAAGTGGTGCGGATCACCGGGGAGCGAGCGGGCTGGGTGGATGCGCTGGCACCATGTGCAGGTGCGGCCCGGGCAGCCGAGCGGGCGCTGACCAGTTGCTGCGCCACATGCGGGGCGATCCCGGCGCTGGCGGCGTAATCCCGGCGCTGCAGCGCAGCGGTGGTGAACAGGTCCAGCGCCTCGCAATCGGGGGCGGCGCCTGTGGTCTGGCTTTTGAGAATCCCGCACGCCCGCTGCACCACCTGCGCCACGCTGGCATTGGGGGCACGCACCAGGGCGGCAGTGACTGCGGCTTCGCGCTGGTCCAGCCCGTGAGGGGCCTTGCCAAAGAGCGTCTGGCTCAGGGCATCAATGCCCACCAACTCGCCGCGCAAAGGCACCAAATTCAGGTAGGCCTCCAGAATCTGGTTTTTGCGCCAGTGGCGCTCCAGAGATTGAGCCGACCAGGTTTGCCCCAGCTTTTGCACCACGCTGCGCCCGCCCGGGCCGCGCCGCAAGTCCTCGTCGAGCAGGCCGGCGAGCTGCATGGTGAGGGTGGACGCACCGCGCGTTTTGGTGTTCCACAGGTTGGCCCAGGCTGCACTTGATGCCGCCTGCCAGTCCACCCCGCTGTGCTCATAAAAACGCTTGTCTTCACTGAAGATGAGCGCCGTGCGCAGGGCAGGGGACACGTCTGCCAGGCCCACCCACTGCCCCCGGCGCACGGTGAAATCCGTGCGCTGGCGGTGCAGCACTTCGCCCTGGCGGTCGAGAATCAGGGTGTCTGAAGGCGTGAAACTACTCTTTACAGCATCAAACGTGCCGCTAGCCGGCAGAGAATATACATGAGTAGCTATAGAAAAGAGAGTGCATGTCAAGCCCGCTGCCAGCAAGTAGCGGAAGGTCTTCAACGGCTGATAGCAAAAAGCTGGGTGCATGGAAATATGTGCAGGGGTGTCGCGGTGCGCTGCAAAAATGGGAGGCTGGCAGGCGCATCGTACCCGGATGCCTCTAAAAATCACCTCCGCGACACCGGCGTGCCAGCCCGGTGAGCAGGTCCCCGTAGACTGGTGTGTTTTTTTCCCCTTCACCAAAGGATCAGCCCAATGTCCAGCGCGCAGCCCTTGTTCCAGCCGTTCACCTTCAAGGGCCTTCACCTGCCCAATCGCATCGTCATGGCGCCCATGACCCGCTCGTTTTCACCGGGCGGTGTACCCACCGAGGCGGTGGCCGAGTATTACCGGGCGCGTGCCAGCGCAGCTGTGGGTTTGATCGTGTCCGAGGGCACCGTGGTGCAGCGGCCCGCGTCGTCCAATGACCCCGATGTGCCCCGATTTTGGGGTGACGATGCGCTGTCCGGCTGGCAAAACGTCATCAACACCGTGCACAGCGCGGGCGGCCTGATGGCGCCTCAGCTCTGGCACGTGGGCGCCATACCCAACCGCCGTACCGAGTGGAAGCCGCCTCAGCCCTGGGATTCGCCGTCCGGTTTTTCCTCGCCAAATAAGAAGTTCTGTGAGCCGATGACGGACGAGGCCATTGCAGACACCATTGCGGCGTTCGCCCGGGCCGCAGGTGATGCCAAGCGCCTGGGGTTTGACGCCATTGAGTTGCACGGCGCTCATGGTTACCTGATTGACCAGTTTTTCTGGTCTGCGACCAATCTGCGCGATGACCGCTATGGCGGCAGCGACCTGGTGCAACGGGGGCGTTTTGCGGCAGACATCCTGAAGGCCGTGCGAGCCGAGGTGGGGCCGGACTACCCGGTGATCATTCGCCTGTCGCAGTGGAAGCAGCAGGATTACACCGTGCAGATGGCCAAAACGCCCGACGAGATGGCCGCCTGGCTGCAGCCGCTGGCCGACGCGGGTGCCGATATCTTCCATTGTTCACAGCGCCGCTTTTGGGAGCCGGAGTTTGAAGGCTCTGACCTGAACTTTGCGGGTTGGGCCAAGAAGCTCACCGGCTGCCCGACCATCACCGTGGGTTCGGTGGGACTCAGTGGTGAGTTCATCGCCTCATTTGGTGGCGAGTCGTCCAAGCCCGCCTCGCTCGACGAGTTATTGCGCCGGTTCGACCGGGGCGACTTTGACCTGGTGGCCGTGGGCCGAGCCCTGATCAGCGACCCGGACTGGGCCCTGAAAGTACGCGATGGCCGCACGGCGGAGTTGTCGGACTTCTCACCTGCTGCGCTGGCGACGCTCATTTAACTGCCAGCACCTTGATCCGGCCGTTCGGCGATTCACCAAACATCTCTGGCGCGTACATGGCTTCTGCCCGCGAGGGCGGTAGCGAGAAGTCGCCTACGGTGTTGAGCCGCAGGGTGTAGTGCACCCGGGTGATGCCTTTGGGCAGGTAGGCGTAGTAGCCGCGCCAGGCCTCAAAGCTGCGCTCCTCGTAAGTGGTCCAGCCCTCGCTGGCGGCTTTTTCACCCTGCGTGGCGATGTCCGAATCCCGCCCCAGACCGCTGCCCAAAATGCTGGCGCCGCCAGGCACCGGGTCGGTGATCACGGCCCAGCTCATGTCGGCGCTGGCGATGATTTCCAGGGTAATGCGCAGCACGTCGCCCCGGGTGTAGCTGCCGGCGGGCAGGCTTTGATTGGCCTGCTCAACCGGGGTGATGGTTTTTTTGATCTGGTAGCCGGCACTGAAGGGGGCTTTGAGGTCCACCGCCGCCAACGATTGCACCGTGAGCCAGGGCTTGCCGGTACCCGTGTGTGACACCTTCAGGTTGTCCTGGCTTGCGGGCATGGCCCAGGGCAGGAACAGGTCTTGGTTGCCCGCTTTTTTCCAGTCCACGCTGGTCAATCCGCTGCGGCTGCTGGCCTGGGTGCTGCCGGTCACAGGCGTGGCATCGAACCGTGCGGCAAACTTCTCCACCGCCAAGCTGCCCCACAGGTTGGCGGTCGTGGTGCGCCAGGCGCCCTTGCTTTGGCGGCCCAGCAAGCCTGTGGCCAGGCGGCCCATATCGTCTTTCCAGGCCGGGCTGTCCATGACCGCCAGCATCAGGCGGGCAGCATTCACGTCGCCGTTTTGCATCAGCCACCACCAGTAGTCGTCTTTTTCGGTGGAGAAGACCAGTTGCGTGCCCTGGGTGCTGATGCGGCTCTTCAGAATTTGATTTGCCTCTGCGATGCGTTTGGCTCGCTCGGGCGCATCGGGCACGCGCTGGAGAATGTTGAGCCAGTCAATCACCGCATTAGTAGGCCACTGGTTGGGGTTGGGGGTGATGCTGGCCAGCATGCGACCCTGCGCCTTGCCATAGCGAGACAGCGCCTCTAGTGCCGCGAGTTTGCGCACATCAAGGTCTTTGCGCGGGCTCCAGAATTCGCGCTGAATGCGCCCTTCCACAAACGAGATGAGGCCGTGCGTCATGGGCTCGCGCACCGCCTCACTCAGGGCAAACGCGGGGTTCAGCTGCCCGGCCTCATGGCTGCTGGCCAACAGGTAGGCGGTGAGGGTGTCGCTGCCCCGGTTGGACTCGCCGCTTAAGGGTGGAAAGTAGTTGGCCAAGCCATCGCTGTCCAGATAGCCGGGCAACTGCCGGGCCACGGTTTGCCAGCGCGCCAAGTCGCGCAGGCCCATGGCCTGGCTGGCTTTTTGCTCCAGGCAGACAAAGGGGTAGTTGGTAAACCAGTCGCGCACGCCGGGCAGGCCGTCTGACAACGTGGGTTTCAGGGACAGCTTCAGACCCCCCCGGCCGGGCAGGGCGTCCGCCGGCGGCGCCACGGGCAGCGAGAAAGGTCCGTCAAGCTGGACCAGCGTGGCTTGTTGCACGGTCAGGGGCACCCTGGGGATGATGCGCTGGCGCACCTTGAGTGCGTCGCGCGCGCCGCTGACCGTGTCTTTGGCTTCAATTTCCCACAGAATCGCCTCCGCCCGGATCTGGGCCAGTTGCGCGGGGGCGGTGACCTCCCAGGTCACCTCGCGCGCTTCGCCAGCGGGAATATCCACGGTTTGCGCCTTCAGTTCCAGCAGTGTGGCGCGGGGCGTCACAGCCACTTTCATCGCTTTGGGGGTGGTGTTGCGCAGGGTGAACTGGGCGCGGTACTGGTCATCTTCACGCACAAGCGGGGCCAGACCGGCAATGATCTGCAGGTCTTGTGTGGCCCTGATCGTGGTGGAGCCGGTTCCAAACAGGCCGGTGGCGGCATCGGCTACTGCCACGATCTTGACGGTGGTGAGCGCGTCATTCAGGGGCACGGTCACGGTTGCCTGGCCCTGGGCATCCAGTTGCACCCGGGGGTTCCACAGCAGCAGGGTGTCCAGCAGTTCACGCGTGCCGCTGCGCCCCCCGCCGCCGCCAGCAGGAACGGCTTTGCGCCCGTAATGGCGCCGGCCAATAATTTCCATTTGCGCGGTGGCGGTTTCAACGCCCCAGGCGCGGCGTTGCAACATGGCCTCCAGCAGGTTCCAACTGGTGTTGGGCATGAGTTCCAGCAAGGCCTGGTCTACGGCGGCCAGCGCCACTTCGGCTCCGGCTGCCGGTTGGCCATTGGGCAGTTTCACGGTCAGGGTGACTTTGGCCTGGCTGCGCACGGGGTAGCTTTCCTTGTCGGCTTTGACGCTCACATCCAGCTGGTGGGCGGCTGTGCCCACGCGGATTTCAGCCACGCCCAGGCGGAATGCGGGCTTGCTCAAATCCACCAGGGCCGTGGGCGCCACGTAGTGCCGGCCCTCCACCCAAAACGAGGTCCACCACTCGCGCGGTGCCTGGTAACCCCAGGTGAAAAAGCTGTACCAAGGCACGTCTCGCAAGCGCCCGCGCAGGGCCAGCACGCTCACAAACACGTTGGGCCCCCAGCCGTCCTTGATTTTGACCTCCACCGTGGGGTCCTGGCCGTTGAGCTGCACCACCTGCGACTGGATGACACCCTCGCGCTCCACGGTCAGCAGGGCGGTGGCAAACCGGAACGGCATTCGCACCTGAAACCGGGCGGTTTCCCCCGGCTGGTAGCCCTTTTTCTCGGGCAGCAAGTCCATGCGGTCGTGGTTTTCGCCGCCAAACCACAGCTCGCCCTGGCGGGTGATGTAGACCGAACTGGCAGCCTGGCTGCGGTTGCCTGCAGCGTCCCTGGCGGTGACAACCAGCTCCACTTCGCCTGCCTCGCGCAGGGCGGTGTCACACAACAGCAAGCCGCGTGTATCGCTTTGGCCACTGCATACCGAGCCCAGGTCCTTGACCGTGGTGCTGTTGTCATAGGTATAGAAGCCGCCCACCATGCGCTTGCGGCTGCTGGTGACGATGCGCGAGATGGCCCGCACGTCCAGCGCCACGCCGGCCTGGGGCTTGCCGGCCAAGCTGAGTGCCAGGGCCTGAAAGCTGACCTTTTGGCCGCTACTCACCCAGCCCTCGGTCTTGATGCCCGCCACCACGGCCGCAGGCCACAGGGTTTGGCGGCTGCGCAGGGTCTGTATCTCGCCGCTGGGGTCGGCATAGGTGGCTTCAATCAGCAGTTCGCGCGCCCGGGGCGCTGGCGGAATGTTGCTGAGAGTGAGCTTGCCGCCGCCCAGTTTGTCCAGAGTGAGGGGCAGCTTGTCGGCAATGATGCGGGCGTCCCGGGGGGCGTTGTCGGGCTCATCATCTTCGGTGGGGGCGCTATCCCTGGCGGCTCGGGGTGGCGAAAAATTGAATTCCTCAAAATCATCAAAACTCAGGTTCTTGTCCTGCACCAGGGCCGACACCCGCACCGGCAAGCGGGCTGCTCCGCCGCCGGCCACGTAGTTCACCTGCACATCCAGGGGCAACGCCGTCACATTGACCAAGGCCTTTTTGTCGGTGGGGCTGATCCGGCCTTCCAGCACCGGCAGCCTGAATTCCTCGACCCTGAACTGCCCGCTGGTGAAGCTGCGTTCCCGCTCCAGCCCGCGCAATTCCACCTCATACACGCCCAGCTTGGCAGCCTGTGGCACGGCAAAACTGCTCTCGGCGCTTTGCCCGCCGGTGGCTGTCTTGCGCCAGACCAGTGGCTGGGTGCTTTGCTGGCCGCTCCCCAGGTGGGTGACCACCAGCGTGGCGGGCAACACCGGGGCCAGAGCGAAACCTGCGGCGGTCTCGGTCCGCAGAAGGTGTTTCATCGACACGGTCTCGCCCGCGCGCACCAGCGTGCGGTCAAAAATGGTGTGGGCGCGCTCATCGGGCCGGGCGGCCTGGCTGGTGGGCAGGTTGAAGCGCCAGGGCTCAATGCCCCGGTGCCAGTTGCTCCAGGTGAAGGCCAGGTCTTCCACGCCATTGGCACTGCCGCCGGCGTGCTGCAGGGCGCGGGCGCTCACAAAATAGGCTTGGCTGGCGTGGCTGTCACCCGCGCAGCTGGGCGCTTCAGGCGAGATGGCCTTGAAGGTGGCGATGCCTTGCGCGTTGGTGCTGGCGCTGGCGACCTCGCGACCCTGGCAGTCCGAAACACGGACGCGTGCATTGGTCACGGGCTGGCCCTTGTCCAGCGTGGTGACCCAGGCCAGCGCGTTATCGCGCCCGAGCTTGAAATGCACGCCCAGGTTGGTGACCAGCGCCGAGGTGCGCACAAACATCGTGCGCGGCTCGCCGTGGCGTGGGTCCAGCAAGGCGCTGCCCAGCCGGGGTGAGGCGATCTCCACCACATGAAACCCGGCCGACAGGGGGATGCCCACCACCTCAAACGGCCGCTCGCCTTTGTCCCCCGGGGTATTACCTGCACCCTGGGGCAAGTCCAACGTTTTGACGCCGGGCTGGCCGCGCAGCAAAGACACCATGCGGGTTTGCACCTCGTCCCGGTCACCCGCCTCCAGCGTGCGGGGCAGGGGCCCCTTGAGTTCCCTGGCTGCTGTTTTGCGGGGCACGGTGGCGTTGTCATAGCGCTGTACCTTGGCGAACCAGGCCATGATGT
>JBIIVW010000022.1:0-28409 GCA_044339205.1 Rhodoferax sp.
GCTGTGGTTGTGCAGGACGGCGGTGCGACCTGGATTCACTGCGGTGACTCCCGCCTGTACATGGTGCGCGAGGCTGGTTTATTGGTGCGCACCCGGGATCATTCGTATCTTGAGCAGCGCCAGCAGCTCCCGCCATTGGCGTCGAAATCCCAGGAGTTGCTCAATCGAAATATTCTGTTCACTTGCCTGGGCTCTCCTGCCAAGCCGGTTCTCGACATTGCCGGGCCAGTCCCTTTGCTTCAGGGGGACACGTTGATGTTGTGCTCAGACGGTCTTTGGGGGAGCCTGAGTGACGAAGACATCGTCTTTGAGCTGGCCCATCGGCCAGTCGATGAGGCCGTGCCTGAACTGGTTGAGAAAGCCTTGCGCAAAGCGGGCGATACCAGCGACAACGTCACGGCCATTGCGCTGGAATGGGAGACTCCCGATTCTTTTGCGTCCACCCGGGGCAGTATTTCGACGTCCACCATCAGTGACGGGGTCTTTGCGTCCACCATCCAGGCGGGTTGGCCGGATTCAGGCCTGGAAGACCTTGATGATGCAGCCATCGAGCGGTCCATTGCCGAAATCAATGAGGCCATTCGCCGGTCTGCCGCAAGAAGAAGCTAACGTCGCTGCTCGCCATCAAGGCAGGCGCATCACCTGCTCCATCTTTTTTTCAGGTTGAATCATGAGTCCTTTTACAAGAGCCGATGCCCGCTTGGCGAACCAACTCAGGTTTGTGCGCATGACGCGTGGCTACACCATGCACGCCGAAGGTTCGGTATTGATCGAGTTTGGCAACACCAAAGTCTTGTGCACGGCCTCGGTGGAGGAAAAAGTGCCGAGCCACAAAAAGGGGAGTGGTGAAGGCTGGGTGACGGCTGAGTACGGCATGTTGCCGCGGGCGACCCACACCCGCAACGACCGCGAGGCCGCACGGGGCAAGCAAAGTGGACGCACCCAGGAGATTCAGCGCCTGATTGGCCGATCCATGCGCGCGGTGTTTGACCTCTCCAAATTGGGTGAGCGCACGATTCATCTGGACTGCGACGTGCTGCAGGCCGATGGTGGCACCCGTACGGCCGCCATCACTGGGGCTTTTGTGGCGGCACAGGACGCTGTGGCGGCCCTGATCTCCCAAGGTAAATTACAGGTTTCCCCCATCTGCGACCATGTGGCGGCGATCTCGGTGGGTATCGTGCAGGGCACGCCGCTGCTGGATCTGGCATACACCGAAGACGCTGCTTGCGACACCGACATGAACGTGGTCATGACCGGGGCGGGTTGCTTTGTCGAGGTGCAGGGGACCGCAGAGGGTGCAGCTTTCTCGCGCGCGGACATGAACGCCCTGCTGGCGCTGGCCGAAAAAGGCATCGCTGCTCTGGTGGTAATGCAAAAACAGTCGCTATCAAATAGATAGTAAGTAACCTATATAAAACGCCGGCTAGAGGCTTATTTTTATGAAAATCGTGTTGGCATCCAATAACAAAGGCAAATTGGCCGAACTTCGGGCCATGTTTGAGCCCCTGGCGTTTGAATTGATCGCGCAAAGTGAGTTGGGCATTGGGGAGGCAGCGGAGCCTTTTCACACTTTTGTCGAAAACGCGCTGACGAAGGCGCGCCATGCCTCCGCCCAGAGCGGCCTGCCTGCGCTGGCGGACGATGCTGGCCTGTGTGTGGATGCCTTTGGCGGCTTGCCCGGCGTGGATACCGCCCACTACGCGATGCAGTATGGGTACGCCAAGGGGGATGACAACAACGTGCTGGCCCTGCTGGCGCAGATGCGCGATGTGGACAATCGTCGAGCCGCGCTGGTCAGTACCCTGGTGGCGGTTCGTTCACCGCAAGACCCGGAACCGCTCATTGCGGTGGGCCGGGTGGTGGGTGAGATCACCCGTGAGCCCGTGGGCAGCCATGGCTTCGGGTTTGACCCGGTGATGTACATCCCCGAATTTGGTCAAACCTTTGCCCAATTGCCACCCGACATCAAAAACGCCAGCAGCCACCGGGGACGGGCCGCGCGTGCCATGGTGGCCTTGATGCGCGAGCGCTGGCTCTGATTGAACCAGCACGCCGCATGATCCCGATTTTTCCTGAATCTCCAGAGGCTTCCATTGATGCGGCCGCCCAATTGCCGCACGACATTCAGCATTACATGCGGCCGGGCACGCTCCGGTTTGCGTCCTTGCCGCCCTTGTCGCTCTACGTGCATTTGCCGTGGTGCCTTAAAAAGTGCCCTTACTGCGATTTCAACTCGCATGAAATGCGCGCTGTCGAGTTGCCCGAGCAGCGCTACCTGGACGCCTTGATGGCGGACCTGGAGGCTTCCCTGGCACTGGTCTGGGGTCGGCCGGTGCACAGCATTTTCATAGGCGGGGGCACGCCCAGCCTGTTCTCGCCCGAGGCGATTGATCGTTTGTTGGGGGGAATTCGGGCCCGTCTGCCTCTGACGCCTGATTGCGAGATCACGCTGGAGGCCAATCCGGGCACGTTTGAGCGGGACCGTTTCAGGGCCTTCAGGTCGGCGGGTGTCACGCGCCTGTCGGTGGGGGTGCAGAGCTTCAACGATGGCTTCCTCAAGACGCTGGGCCGGGTCCATGACCGGGCGCAGGCGCTGGCCGCGGTCGAAGAGGCAGCCCTGGCTTTTGATACCTTCAATCTGGACATCATGTATGCCTTGCCAGGGCAGACCCTGCCCGACTTGCGCGAGGACATGCGCACCGCCCTGGCACTGGCGCCGTCTCATATTTCGATCTATCACCTCACGATTGAGCCCAACACCTTTTTTGCCAAGTTCCCGCCGGAGATTCCTGAAGAAGACACCGCCTACGACATGCTGGACCTCATCACCGAGATGACCGGTGAGGCGGGCTTGCAGCGGTATGAGGTGTCGGCTTACGCGCGCCCCGGTCACCGTTGTTTTCACAACCTGAACTACTGGCAGTTTGGGGACTATCTGGGAATCGGCGCCGGCGCCCACAGCAAACTCAGTTTTGCCCATCGGGTGGTGCGCCAGGTGCGCTTTCGCGAGCCGCGCCTCTATATGGAGAGAGCCCTGTCAGGCCACTGTATTGCCCAAGAGGCCGAGGTCAGCCGGACTGATTTGCCGTTTGAGTTCATGCTGAATGCCTTGCGGCTCAAGGATGGTTTTGGTCTGCAGCAGTTTTCTGACCGCACCGGCCTGGCCCTGACGGCCATTCAAAAAGGGCTGGATGAGGCAGAGAAAAAGGGTTTGATAGAGCGTGACTTTGTCCACGTCAAGCCCAGCGAGCGCGGGTTTGATTTCTTGAACGATCTGCAGGCTTTGTTTCTCCCGCCAACCCGCTGAGGCGGTAGGCCATTTGGACCTGCTGCGCTATAGTTTGGATTCACGGCGAAGGAGGTTGGGCGATGTTTTATGTATACGGCGTCAGAGGTCAGTCGTTTCGTGGATCCATGGAGCAGCTGCGCCAGATTGCCCGGCCAGGCGCCGCCGCCCGCACCGACGCCGTTAAACCCGTCAAGCGAGATGGCGCCGACCCTGCCTATGCGGAAGTCCAGACGAATACGGGTGATCCCGTTCCTTTCGAACCCATTGACGAAACCCACCGTGTTGCCTTGGCTGCCTATACCCAGACCCAAAACCCCATTCTTCAGCGAAACCCGATGCGCCGGGTCGACGAATTGATGAGCCGCCAGGTGATCAGCATTCCGGATTCGGCCACCGTGCTGGACGGATGGCATCTGTTGGCCAGGCACGGTGTCGGCCAGGCCCCGGTGGTCAACGAGGCCGGCAGGTTGGTGGGCCTGCTTTGCCGTGGCGTTTTGCTCAAGCCTGATCGATGGCCCGCGCCAGACAGCCACCCCCTGGTGTGGCGCGCACTGATGGCTCAAAACGTGGGCGAGATCATGGTCTCACCGGTGCCCAGCGTGTCTCCGGATGCCGATATTCGACGGGTTGCCAGTGTGTTGCTGGATACGGGGCTACCTGGTCTGGCGGTGGTGGATGAGCAGGGCGTTGTGGCCGGCTTTGTGTCGCGCTCGGACATCTTGCGTGCGGTGGTCACAGACCCCCCGCTGGACCTTTGGGGCTGATCACCCGCCGCCTGCCGCTTCAGCGCGCTCCCAAATCGGCAGGCACGGTACTTTCGAAATCGCACTCCTGCGCGTCGTTGTAAGTTGTCACGGAGTCTTGCCAGAGCGCCCAGGCGGCATCTGTATCGGACTCAAAGGCTTCGGGCACCGGCAGGGGGTCCAGTGCCGAGTAGGGATGAATGACCGAACGCCCTGCGACCCTGGTTGATTTTTGAGTTCCCTGCTTTTCCATGCGTCTCGCTCCTGACAGAAAGTACCAAGTGCCTGTCCCCGCCAATGGCGTTTGTGGCAATGGCTAAATTCTGGTGTGAGCGGCCCAAACGGGCTTGAGCTTTGTCAAGGCAGGCGATTCAGCGAGCCCGCAAGACCATCTGGTTGTTGCTCATGGTCATGTCAAATTTGGACAAGAACGATTGGCCCAGCAGGGCGTCGCTTTCATCGCTGCCACTGAGCCCCACGCCCACCTTGATATTGGTGACGCTCAGGGGCCCGATGGAGACGCTCAAGCCTTCCACAATGCGCCCGGGCCGGTCACCATTGGCTGTTCTGAACGTGGCGGGGACGCCCGTGCCTATGAGTGCCTTTCGGGCGAACGATTCACTCACGCTCACCAGGGAGGCCCCGGTATCGACCATGAATCTTGCTTCTCTGCCATTAACTGTGCCCGTGGCGTAGAAATGTCCGTCCTTCGACCGGTTGATCACCAAGTCGCCGTTGGCAAGAACCTGGGCTTGCTTGGGCTTGAGGTAGTGCGTCATGCCTACATACAAGAGACCCATGATCACGCACCAGAAAATCAACATCGGGATCAATCCGGTTTTGATCGGGGAGACGGCTTTTTTGGCTTCGTCGTTGTCTTGCAATCCCATGATGAGTCAGTTGCCTCTATGCACCGTCAAACAACCGGGCTTGCAGCGCCAGGCGCATAACGTAGTCTTGATAAAGAAAAAACCCCAAGTAAATCAATTACTTGGGGTTATATCTTGGCGGAAGCGGTGAGATTCGAACTCACGAAACCTTTCGGTTTGCCGGTTTTCAAGACCGGTGCAATCGACCACTCTGCCACGCTTCCAAGCCGCGTATTCTAACTGGCTTGCAGCATGCCTTTTGATTCGATGAAGGAAATCACCTCTGCCAATCCTGCCTGGGTCTTCAAATTGGTCATGACAAACGGTTTAAGGCCTTTGGCGGTGGTGCGCATGCGGATGGTGTCAGCCTCCATGACGCCCAGATCCGCTCCCACGTAGGGCGCCAGGTCAGTCTTGTTGATGACAAACAGGTCGCTCTTGGTGATGCCGGGTCCGCCTTTGCGGGGAATTTTTTCGCCAGCGGCGACGTCAATCACGTAGATGGTGAGGTCGCTGAGTTCGGGGCTGAACGTGGCGGCCAGGTTGTCGCCACCGCTCTCGACAAACACAATGTCCGCGTTGGGGAACTCCTCCAACATGCGGTCAATGGCTTCCAGATTGATGGAGGCGTCTTCGCGGATGGCCGTGTGCGGGCAACCGCCGGTCTCCACGCCCATGATGCGCTCGGCGCTCAAGGCGCCGCTTTCGGTCAGCAGGCGCTGGTCTTCCTTGGTGTAGATGTCGTTGGTGATGGCGACCAGATCGTATTTGTCACGCATGCCTTTGCACAGCATCTCCAGGAGCGTGGTTTTGCCGGAACCCACGGGGCCACCGATGCCCACACGCAAGGGCGGGAGGTTTTTGGTGCGATTTTTGATGTGGTGCAGGGTAGACATGGTAATTTGCTATAAATAATGAAGCTTTAGGGGCAATAGATACGTCGGCTAGGAGCGGAATAGTCTCGAATATTGAACTTCATGCTGGCTGCTGAGGATGGCGAGCATGGGCGAGAAGGCCTGGCGTTCGTTGTCGGCGAGTGTCAGCGCGTGGTCTACGGCGGCGGGAATCTCGGTGGCTAATGCCGACAAGATGCGTTGCCCCGCGCTCTGGCCCAGCGGCACCGATTTGATGGCCGCCTGCACCATGTTCTCGGCCCAGCCAAAGGCGCAGGTGATCAGGCAGTCGCGCACCGTGGCCCCCGTGGCCGAGGCTGCCAGCGCAAAGGCCAGCGGGTAGGTGGGTTGCAGCGCGGCCAGCACGTCGATTTGCTCTGGGCGCGCCGTGGTGTGGTTGCGCAGCCACTCCAGCAGGGAGCGGCCCATTTGCTCGGCTTGGGCGCGCAACTCGCTGCTCTCGCGGGTGTGCAGCACCCAGGCGTTGAGTTCGGCAATGCGGGCATGGTCCGCGTGTTGCCAGGCGGGCACGGCTTGCGCCACCACGGCCAGGTCGCCGCGCGCCTGGTTCAGATGAAGTTGATCGAGGAGCCACGCGGATGCTTCTGATTCAGTAGCTATCAAGCCAGTATCAACGCCGGCCTCAAGGCATTCTGAGTAAGAAAATCCGCCAATGGGCAGGGCGGGTGACGCCAGCCACATGAGCTGCATCAGGCTGGCATCCAACATGGGGGCGCGCGCTTTAGTGGTGGTGGCCGCAGCCGGGGCCATGCACGTGGGGCACAGGCGCAGCGGCAATCGGGATGCTGGAGAGTTTGGGCTTGGGCGCTGCCTCAAGCTTCGGCTCAGGGACGGCGTGCGAATGCTCATGGGCGTGATCGGTGTGGGCGTGCCCATGAGCATGGGCCGTGTGTCCGCTGCTGGCGTAGGCGCCACCTTCTGGCTCAAACGCCTCCAAGGCTTCCCGAACGGTCAGGTGCATGGCACGAAGCAAGTCGGCCAGCACGTGGTCCGGCTCGATCTTGAGGTGATCAGGTTTCAACTCGATGGGCACGTGGCGGTTGCCCAGGTGGTAGGCGGCGCGGGTCAGGTCAAACGGGCTGCCGTGGGTGCTGCAGGCGGTGATGACCAGCACGGGCTGCGGCGCCGCAATCACTTTGATCAACGAGCCGTCTTCGGCAATCAGCACATCACCGCCCCGCACCAGGGTGCCGCGCGGCAGAAATATGCCCAAGGCACGGCCTGCGGAGTCAGTGGCGTCAAAGCGGCTCTTCTGGCGCACGTCCCAGTCCAGCTCAACAGTGGTGGCGCGCTTGAGTAGCACGGGGGCCAGGCCGGCGCCTTGGGGGATGAGTTTGGAGGTTTGGAGCATCAGAATAAAAAGTAGCGTTGCGACATCGGCAAGCTTACCGCGGCTTCGCAGGTGAGCAACTGGCCGTCGGCGCGCACGCTGTAGGTCTGGGCGTCGATCTCCATTTTGGGTAGAGACGCGTTGTGGACCATGTGCTGCTTGCGCACGCCGCGAATGTTCTTCACCGCGCTCAAGGTCTTGGCCAGGCCAAAGCGTTCCTTGATGCCCGCGTTCAGGCCCCCTTGCGATACAAAAGTGAGCGAGCCCCGGGTGAGCGCGCCACCATAGGCGCCAAACATGGGGCGGTAGTGCACCGGCTGCGGTGTGGGGATGCTGGCGTTGGGGTCGCCCATGGCGGCCATGGCAATGAAGCCGCCTTTCAAGATCAGCGCAGGTTTGACGCCAAAGAAGGCGGGCTTCCAGACCACCAGATCGGCCCACTTGCCCACCTCAATACTGCCCACCTCGTGGCTGATGCCGTGGGCAATGGCCGGGTTGATGGTGTACTTGGCCACATAGCGCTTGGCGCGGAAGTTGTCGTTGCGCTGCTGGTTTTCGACGGGTTCAGACCGACCAGCCTGGGGCGCAAGCCAGCCGCGTTGCTGCTTCATCTTGTGGGCGGTTTGCCAGGTGCGCAAAATGACCTCACCCACGCGGCCCATGGCCTGACTGTCGCTGCTCATCATCGAGATCGCGCCCAGGTCGTGCAGCACGTCTTCAGCAGCAATGGTTTCCTTGCGAATACGGCTTTCGGCAAAGGCCAGGTCTTCGGCAATGCTGGCGTTGAGGTGGTGGCACACCATCAACATGTCCACATGCTCATCAAGCGTGTTCACGGTGTAGGGCATGGTGGGGTTGGTGGAGCTGGGCAAGAAGTTGGCCTCACCGACCACGCGCAAGATGTCAGGGGCGTGGCCGCCGCCGGCACCCTCGGTGTGAAAGGCGCACAAGCCGCGGCCCTTGGTGGCGGCAATGGTGTCTTCCACAAAGCCGCTCTCGTTCAGCGTGTCGGAGTGCAGGGCGACCTGAATGCCGGACTCGTCTGCCACATCCAGGCAGTTGCTGATGGCCGCGGGCGTGGAGCCCCAGTCTTCATGGAGTTTGAGGCCAATGACGCCAGCATTGATTTGCTCATGCAAGCTCCCCGGCAACGAGGTATTGCCCTTGCCAAAGAAGCCCAGGTTCATGGGGAAAGCATCAGCGGCTTGCAGCATGCGCTCAATGTTCCACGGTCCCGGCGTGCAGGTGGTGGCAAAGGTGCCGGTGGCCGGCCCCGTGCCGCCACCCATCATGGTGGTGACGCCACTGGCCAGCGCTTCTTCAATCTGCTGCGGGCAAATAAAGTGGATGTGGCAGTCAATGCCGCCGGCTGTGACGATATTGCCCTCGCAGCTGATCACTTCGGTACCGGGGCCGATGATGATGTCCACTCCGGGCTGCACGTCGGGGTTGCCGGCCTTGCCGATGGCCACGATGCGCCCGCCCTTGAGGCCGATGTCGGCTTTGACGATGCCCCAGTGGTCCAGGATCAGGGCGTTGGTCATCACGCAGTCCACGGCGCCTTCGGAACGCATGCGCTGGCTTTGGGCCATACCGTCGCGGATGGTTTTGCCGCCGCCAAATTTCACTTCTTCGCCGTAACCACCGGCTCCCAGAGTCAGGTCTTGTTCGACTTCAATCAACAGGTCGGTGTCGGCCAGGCGCACGCGGTCGCCCACAGTGGGGCCAAAAATCTCGGCGTAGGCGCGTCGTCCAATGGTGGCCATTACAAAGTTTCCTTCGATGGGGGGTTAATGGTTGTGAGGTGGGTATCCAGGGGCCCGTGGGTCAAGCCCCTGAACCCGAACACCACCCGGTCACCCGCAAAATCCACCAGCTCCACGGTGCGCTGCTGGCCGGGCTCAAAGCGCACAGCCAAGCCGGAGGCAATGTTCAGGCGCATGCCGTGAGCGGCTGCACGCTCAAAGCCGAGCGCCCCATTGGTCTCGGCAAAGTGGTAATGGGAGCCCACCTGAATCGGCCGATCCGAGGTGTTTTGCACCACTAGCGTGAGGGTGCGCCGACCCGGGTTGAGGACGTGTTCGCCCTCGTCGGTGAGGAGTTCGCCGGGGATCATGGCAGGCTCACTTGCCACCACGGGACAGCCACACGGCCACCCCAACGGCCACGGCAGCAGCCACAAAACCCATCACATCGGTGGCGTGCCAGTGAGTACCCGCCAAACCGTGCCCATTGTGGGCAAAAGCGGTGCTAGCCGGCAGGCTAATTAGGGTTGTAGATAACAATTTATGAGCAATTTTCATGGGCTGGGTCCTTGGCGTGGGGTGTCGGTGAGAAGCGTCAATGGCGTCAGACGATGGGCTGGTGCACAGTGACCAGCTTGGTGCCATCGGGGAAGGTGGCTTCCACCTGAATGTCGGGAATCATCTCGGCAATGCCGTCCATCACGTCCGCGCGGGTCAGGATGGTGCGGCCCTCGCTCATGAGTTGGGCCACGGTCTTGCCATCGCGGGCGCCTTCCATCACAGCCGCGCTGATCAGGGCCAGCGCCTCCGGGTAATTGAGCTTCAGGCCACGGGCCTTGCGGCGCTCGGCCAGCAAACCGGCGGTGAAGATGAGTAACTTGTCTTTTTCGCGGGGGGTGAGTTCCATGCTGGCCAATACGCAAAAGCCGTGCCGCTCTGGCGAAAGGGGCTGGCCGTGGCATGAAAACTGCACCACATCGGTGTGAGTACCTTCCCCCCATCTGCCCCAGCCGACGCCATTGACACCGCCAGTGCGCTCGAAGCGCCGCAGCGCATCACCCGGGTGCGCCGGGACTACAACGCGTGGGTGGCCAGCGAAACCATGGAGGACTATGCGCTGCGCTACACGCCGCAACGCTTTCGACGGTGGTCCGAATGGCGGGTGGCCAACACTGCGTTTGGCGCGGCCTCTTTTTTGATTCTGGAGGCCGTGGGGGCCACGCTGCTGGTGCAGTACGGCTTTGCCAATGCGTTCTGGGCCATTTTGGCGACCGGCCTGATCATCTTCATGGCGGGTCTGCCGATCAGCATCTATGCCGCCCGCTATGGCGTGGACATGGATTTGCTCACGCGGGGCGCGGGCTTTGGTTACATCGGCTCCACGCTCACCTCGCTGATTTACGCCTCCTTCACCTTCATCTTTTTTGCGCTGGAAGCGGCCGTCATGGCGTATGCGTTGGAGCTGGCGCTGGGCATTCCGCCCAAATGGGGTTACCTGATTTGCGCGTTGGTGGTGATTCCGCTGGTCACGCACGGGGTCTCCACCATCAGCCGCTTGCAGGTGTGGACGCAACCCATTTGGCTGGTGATGTTGGTGGTGCCTTACGTGTTTGTGCTGATGCGTGATCCGGGTGCGTTTTCGGGCGTAGTGCACTACATCGGGGAAAAAGGCGCTGACTCGGGCTTCAGTCTGCCCTTGTTTGGTGCAGCGCTGACCGTGGGCGTGGCTTTGATGACGCAAATG
This sequence comes from Rhodoferax sp., assembly GCA_044339205.1. GTDB lineage: Bacteria > Pseudomonadota > Gammaproteobacteria > Burkholderiales > Burkholderiaceae_C > Rhodoferax. The sequence goes on from JBIIVW010000022.1 coordinate 10,638, forward strand.
GGCGAGCAGGCCGACTACCTGCGCTTCATGCCGGCCAAAACTGCGGCCAACCGGGGGCGCTGGTGGCTGGGCGTGCTCATGGGTGGGCCGGGTTGGGTGGTGCTGGGGGTGCTCAAAATGCTGGGCGGTGCGCTGCTGGCTCACTTGGCCATCAGCCATGCCGTGCCGGTGGACAGGGCGGTGGACCCCAACCAGATGTACCTGGCGGCTTATGAATACGTGTTTCCCGATTACGGCTGGGCAGTGGCAGCCACGGCCATTTTTGTGGTGATCTCGCAACTCAAGATCAATGTGACCAACGCCTATGCCGGCTCGCTGGCCTGGAGCAACTTTTTCTCCCGCCTCACGCACAGTCACCCCGGGCGGGTGGTGTGGGTGGTGTTCAATACCCTGATTGCTTTCATGTTGATGGAGATGAACGTGTTTCAGGCGCTGGGCGATGTGCTGGGCCTGTACTCCAACATCGCCATTGCCTGGATGATGGCAGTGGTGGCCGATTTGGTCATCAACAAGCCGCTGGGCCTGAGCCCGCCCGGCATTGAGTTCAAGCGGGCGCATTTGTATGACATCAACCCTGTGGGCGTGGGCGCCATGGCGCTGGCGTCCATCTTGTCGGTCACGGCGCATTTGGGGCTGTTTGGGGAGCTGGCGCAGGCGTTTTCGGCCGTCATTGCTCTGGGCACCGCGCTGATTACCTCGCCGCTGATTGCCTGGGCGACAAAGGGCAAGTACTACATTGCCCGCCAAAGTGACCCCGTTGCACCAGCGCCGTCCGTGGCTGCTGTGCCGCTGCGCCGCTTTCGGCTGCAGCGCTGCGTGATCTGCGAGCGTGACTATGAGGGGCCGGACATGGCGCATTGTCCCGCCTACCAAGGCGCAATTTGTTCGCTGTGCTGCACGCTCGATGCCCGCTGTGGCGACCTGTGCAAGCCCCATGCGTCGCTGGCCAGCCAGTGGACATCGGCCTTGCACTGGTTGCTGCCAAGGCGCATCTGGCCTTACCTGGACAACGGGCTGGGCTCGTTTTTATTGATGATGGTCGTCATCGTGCCCTTGTTGGCTGGCGTGTTTGGCCTGCTGTACCACCAGGAGCTGCGCGGCCTCACCGACGCACTGGCGCTGGGTGCAGCCCAGGCGCCCGATGCGGCCTTGCGCTCGGGGTTTGTCAAGGCATTCATGGCACTCATTCTGGTGGCCGGGCTGGTGGTGTGGTGGGTGGTGCTGGCGCACAAAAGCCGTCAGGTGGCGCAAGAGGAGTCCAACCGCCAGACCCATTTGCTGATGCGCGAGATCGACTCCCACCGCCAGACCGATGAAGCGCTGCAACTGGCCAAACAGGTGGCTGACCAGGCGCGCCATGCCGCCGACCAGGCCCGCCAAGCGGCAGATCTTGCCAACCAGGCCAAGAGCCGTTACATCAGCGCCATCAGCCACGAGCTGCGCACACCGCTCAACAGCATTTTGGGCTACGCGCAGTTGATGGGAGAAGACGCCTCCATTCCCCCACACCGCCAGCAGGCTGTGACCGTCATCAAGCGGGGTGGCGAGCACCTGTTGTCATTGATCGAGGGCACGCTGGACATTGCCCGCATTGAGAGCGGCAAGCTCACCCTTAGCCCCAAACCGCTGCACTTTGCCGATTTCATGCAGGACCTGGCCAGCCTGTTTGAGCTGGAAGCCCAGGCCAAGGGCCTGTCGTTTCACTATGAGGAGACGGGTACCTTGCCCGCCGTGGTGCGCGCCGACGAAAAGCGGGTGCGCCAGATCCTGATCAACCTGCTGGGCAACGCCATCAAGTTCACGGCGCAGGGTCAGGTGAGTTTTCGGCTGCGCCATGCGCGCGAGATGGCCCACATTGAGATTGAAGACACCGGCCCCGGCCTCTCGGCCCAGGAGCATGACCGGATTTTTGAGCCCTTTACCCGCGCCAACACGTCCGGCCCTGCAGCCCCCGGCTCCGGCTTGGGCCTGACCATTGCCAAGATGCTCACCGATTTGATGGGCGGCGAACTCACCGTTCACAGCACGCCGGGCGTGGGCTCGGTGTTCAAGGTGAAATTGTTTTTGCCGGAAGTGCATGCCAGCCCTTCGGATGTCCGGAGCAACGCAGGTTCCGCGGCCACGCGGGTCCGAAAACCTCGCCTGGGTTATGCGGGGCCGCGCCGGCGGGTGCTGGTGGTGGACAACGAGGAGGCCGACCGCGAACTGCTGATTCACCTGCTGCAGCCGCTGGGCTTTGAGCTGCGCACCGCCGCCAGCGGCCACGATTGCCTGGATTTGTTGGCGGCAGGCTACCAGCCGGACGTGATCTTCATGGACCTGGCCATGCCCGGGATTGACGGCTGGGAGACCATCCGCCGGCTGCGCGCCCTCGGGCATGGGCGCGCTCAACTGGCCATCGTGTCGGCCAACGCGTTTGACAAAGGTCTGGAGAACGATGTGGGACTGCCCGCCGCGGATTTCATCCTCAAGCCGGTGCGCCACTCCGAGTTGCTAGACTGGTTGGAGCGTCGTTTGTCATTGGCCTGGCTGGACAGCCCGGTGGCGACCCTCCAGTCCGCTGTGCAAACGCCCACAGCGCCCCCGGTGGTGCCAACGCCCGCGCACCTGGAGGCTCTGCGCGAGGTGGTGAATCTGGGCTACTACCGTGGCATCCTGAATCAGCTGGACGAGATTGAAACGACCCAGCCCGAATGCGCGGCTTGGGTGAGTGAGCTGCGCACCCTGGCCCGCCAATTCCAGTTTGAAGCGCTGGGGCAAAGACTCAACCCGCCCGGCGTGCCTTAAAGAGAATTCTTGCGAGAACCCCATGCCCAAACCCAGCCTGGACAAAACCCTGGACCGCGCCAACAGCGATGTGGTGCTGATCGTGGACGACGTGCCCGACAACCTGGCCGTGCTGCACGACGCGCTGGACGAGTCCGGCTACACCGTGCTGGTGGCCACCCACGGCGAGGCGGCGTTGAAGCGCGCCGCGCAAGCCTTGCCCGATATCGTGCTGCTGGACGCCATGATGCCGGGCATGGACGGTTTTGAGGTGGCACGCCGCCTCAAAGCCAACCCGCAAACCGCCCACATTCCGATCATCTTCATGACCGGGCTGACCGAGACCGAGTACCTGGTGGCCGCGCTGGAGGCAGGTGGGGTGGACTATGTGACCAAGCCCATCAAACCCAAAGAAGTGCTGGCCCGCATGCAGGTGCATCTGCAAGGCGCACGCGAGCGGCGCCAGGCGCGGTCGGCGCTGGACGCCTTTGGTTACGCCAGCATCACCGTGCGGGTGAGCGATGGCCGGCTGATGTGGCAAACCCCGCTGGCGCGTGACCTGCTGCACACCTACTACGGCACCAGCGCACCGCTCACGCCGGAGCCGGTGCTGCAGTGGCTGCGCCGCCATGTGAGTGAGGTGGCGGTACTGACCGAGCCGCCGCGCTTGAGTATTGAGGTGGGGCCCAAGCGCCTGACCTTTCGGCTGCACCAACAAATTGGCGACAGTGAGGGCGGGGGCGACTGGCTCATCATCATGCAGGAGGTGAGCGACGAGAGCGTGATCGGGGCCATGGCCCTGAGCTTCAAGCTCACCCCCAAAGAAGCCGAGGTGCTGTACTGGGTGGTCAAGGGCAAGATCAACCGCGACATAGGCGACATTTTGGGCAGCAGCCCCATGACCGTTAAAAAACACCTGGAGCATGTGTTTGCCAAACTGGGCGTAGAAACCCGCACCGCCGCTGCCGGCATGGCCATGAGCCGCATCCGGCAGTTGCACCCGCAGTTTGAGGGTTAGATTTAGATATTTTTGGCTTCTAGCCGGCGTGTTATATAGGTCATGTAGCTAAAAAGAATAGCGATTCAGAATGCGCTGGCTTCCCGCAGGTGGCATCCTGTCAAAAACTTTCCCAATCGTCGCCGCCCGCTTTGGCGCCACTGTGATGCGCAGTCTTGGGCGTTGCTGCAGGCGCACCCAGTACCGCTGGCTTGGAGGCCGCCTTGAACTTCGGTGCCACCTTCCTGACTGGGGCTAACTGCTTCGGCGCGCTGTAACTTACCGGTGCAGTGGCACGGTGGCTTGGGGCATATTCGCCCTGTCCTTGCGACAGCTTGAACACCGCGACCGTGCCGACCAACTCCTGCGCCTGACCTTTAAGGCTTGATGCTGCTGCCGCCATCTCTTCTACCAGCGCCGCGTTTTGCTGCGTGACCTGGTCCATTTGTTGGATCGCTTCACCGATCTGCGCCACGCCCAGGCTTTGCTCGTTGCTGGCCGTGCTGATCTCGCCCATGAGGTCGGTCACCCGGCGGATTGAGCCCACCACCTCGGTCATGGTGGCTCCAGCCTGATCCACCAGAACCGTGCCTTGTTCGACCCGCTCCACACTGGCGCTGATCAAGCTCTTGATTTCTTTCGCGGCGTCCGCCGAGCGCCCGGCCAGGCTGCGCACCTCGCTGGCCACCACCGCAAAGCCTCGGCCTTGCTCACCCGCTCGGGCGGCTTCTACCGCCGCGTTCAGGGCCAGGATGTTGGTCTGAAAGGCGATGCCGTCGATCACTTGAATAATGTCGGCAATTTTCTTGGACGAATCGTTGATGCCCTTCATGGTGTCCACCACCTTGGCCACCACTTCGCCGCCCTTGACGGCGACGGTGCTGGCGTTTTGGGCCAACTGGTTGGCCTGGCGGGCGCTGTCGGCGTTTTGCTTCACGGTAGCGCTGAGCTGCTCCATCGAAGCTGCAGTTTCTTCCAGTGTGCTGGCTTGGCTTTCGGTGCGGGCAGACAGGTCGTGGTTGCCCTGGGCGATCTCGGCGCTGGCGGTAGACACGGACTCGGAGCCCTGGCGCACTGACTGCACCGTGCGTGCAAGGCTGGTCGTCATCGTGCGGAGCCCGGCCATGACGCTGGTGCTGTCGCCAGGGCGCAGGTGGATTGAGATCGTCAGGTTGCCACCGGCAACCGAATCCGCCACCTCTTTCAATTCGCCGGGCTCCGCACCAAGTTGCCGCATCACGCGCACTACATAGGCCGAAAATCCTACCATCCCCAAACCCAGCAGCAGCACGGCCCCGAGTACCGCAACAAGGGCGATGTCGGCCTCTTGAGAGACGTCGGCCAAGTCTGCGGACAACTTCTCGCTCTGGCGCTTTTTTTCGTTCTCCAGTGGCGTCAGCAGGCGGGTGCGCGCCGGCACCGTCTTGTCGACCAGAAACGCGAAAGCCTCGGCTTTCTTGCCGTCTTGAATCAGTTTGACGTTTTCGCCACCGATGGCCCAGAACTCCTGCATCAGCGCGGGCAGCGGCGCAAACGCCTGGCGCCCAGCGTCGGTTGTCATCGACTTACCAAATTCATCGAGTACGCCGTCGAGCAGCTTCTTTTTCTCCATCACGTCGCCTAGTGCGATGTTCATTTCTTCGGGCGTGCGCGCCAGGATCGCGTGCCGCAGCTGCAGCGACGCACGGGTGACATTGAGCTCTATTTCCGCGATTCTCATAAGTTGCGGCGCGCGATAGTATTTGACGTTATCGGCTTCTGTGGAAATCTGTTTCATCAGCAGCCATACGACGGCCGCGAGAACGACCATCGAGGCGATGAGAAAGCCGCTAAACAGGTACAGGCGCGCCGTGAGGCCGATGCGAGAACTTTGATTGCTGGGGTTCATGATGAATTTTCTTGTGAATTTTGAAATTGGTGGACTACTGAAGCGTTTGCGCTACCAGCCCCATCTCGGCGCTGGTCATGAGTTTTTCGATAGCGAGATTCTTAAACGGAGTATCGGCGGTCTCAAATCCAAGTGCAACACGACGGTGGTTTATTGGATGGTTTGCGCTGATTCCTCGATTTTGGCCAGCCAGGCACTGTAGACCTCATGCGGTGTGCACCAGTCCAACGTTTTCCTGGGCCGCCCATTCATCAGATCGGCAATCCCATCAAGCTGATCTTAGCTGTAGATGGAGAGATCCGTACCCTTGGGCAAGAACTGGCGAATTAATCCATTGGTATTTTCATTGTCTGGCGGGCGAACATGAATGCTCAGCAGGTTCGCCATCTGTCCCCGGCGATCCTCTCCCTTGGAGCGTGGCCAGCGCTTGGCGCGCGCCATGCGCAGGCAAGCAACAAGCTCTTTGCGCAGCTCTCCTCGGGGTTGGGCGTAAATGACGTTATAGATGGTTTCATGCGAGGCGCGTTGGGCGGCATCGCTCGGGTGCAGTTTAGCCAGATGGGCTGCAATTTGCTGGGGTGACCAACGCTGGCGAAGCAGTTCAGTGATGGTTTTAAACAGGGCATTGCCGGTTACCAGCTTGAGCACTGGCCTGGCGTACCGACGTTGTCGCACCCGGCGTTGCAGGGCATAACGGCAGCTGTAGCCAGTTCCCCCGCTGTTGCGGGCAATCTCGCGGCTGATGGTCGAGGCGCTGCGGTTGAGCACGCGACCTATGGCTCGCAGGCTTAGCCCCAGTTCCAGGCTTATGGCAATGGTTTGGCGGTCAAAGTAGTCCAGTTGGCTGTAGCGAGATGCTGATTTCATGGGTACACCTTAAGGCGGAATTCAAGGTGTGTTGCACTTCACTTTTAAGGCCGTCGTGGTCCCGTGCCTCGCCGTGTTCATGCCGAGATTTTTTGCACAATCAGCTATACAGTGCCGGCCTCAGGTGGCCACGCAGACCATGCCGGTGGCGTTCACCTGCACAGGCACGGGGGTCAGCGACTCGCCCTCGCATTCTCCCGATTCACAGGTTCCGTCTGACCAGCGGTAGCGCGCGTAATGAACGTTGCAGGTCAGGCTCACATGGGGCACAAAAATCAACTGCTCCTGTTTGGCGGCCAAGGGGACGCCAAAGTGGGCGCAGCGGTTGGCATAGGCCTTGATTTCAGACCCGCTACGCAAAAGCAGCAGGCGAAAGGCTGGGTCGGCGGGGCTGGCAGGCTCAATGTTGTGCAGTCTGGCCTGGCCGTCAGTCAGCTGGTCTAGCGGTAGCAGCGCCGTGCCCACAGCGGGCGCACCCGGAAGCTCCTGCCAGGGGAGGGGTGGGTGTGGCGGAGTGATCGGCGTTGTCATGGGTGAAGTGATTGGCGCAGTGGGCGGCACCTGCATCCTACAGCCACTGCCAGGCCAGCAGGGTGAAGGCGAGCGGTGAGGGGAGCGCAACCGGGGTGGGACGCTGAGCGCTTGCATATTTAAGTATTTCAGGCTTCTAGCCGGCGTTTTTTATGGGTCGGAGAGCTAAAAATAATAGCGATTCAGGGTGTTGCAACAGGGCGTTGCCTGGGTGTTTTTGCTCGCGCGATCCGTGGCTTCCCAGCGCGCTTCAGCGCTTCAAATTCACGATGAAACAGGTCTGTCATAGCTTCTGGGTCGGGCACCAGCCGGGCGTCACCGATCACGGTCAGGGCAGCGTGGCCCCGGTAGCTCAGAATACTTAAGGTCATGCCCAACTCCTCGCCCGGGTGGGGCGCCCAGGCCATCATGCGGTCAATCGGCACCCCTGCCAGATAAAGCGTGTCACGCGGGCCGGCCACGTTGGTCAGGACCAGGCTGCATTTGCTGCCAAACCAGCGGTTGCTCAAGTCTTGCAGTGTCTTGGGGCCACGCCCGAAAATATCAAACAGCAGCAGGGTGGCCATGGCCTCGGGCGAGTGTTTGAGCGCGTCCATGGCGGCCTTGGTGCGGGCCAGGCGCTGAGCAGGTCGCGCAGCGCCCACGGGCAGTTCAAGAATCACCAGCCCAAATGCATTGCCAAGAAGGCCTGCTTGAGCGGGCGGGCGCAAGTCCACTGGCACCATGGCGCGCAAGCTGGTGTGGTTGACCTCCACGCCCCGGCCTTTGAGGTAGGTGCGCAACGCACCGGCCATGGCGGCCACCAACACGTCATTGACTTTGGCGCCAAAGCGCCCGCCAATGGCCTTGACGTCCTTGACCGGGACGGTGGCAGACCAGGCCACCCGCTTTTGCTGCCCGAAATCACCTTTTAGCGGGGAGGGCGGATCGTCTGTTTTGAGCAATTCGCCCACCAGCATGCCCGCGCCTTGCAGCACGCTGCCGGCCTGCACCAGCGTCTGGCGCGGGTGCGTGACGGCGTGGACTGCGCTGCCCGCCATGGCCAGGGCGCTCTGCGCGGTTTGCCGGAGGGTCTGCAACGCGGGGGCGAGCAGCCCGTCCTTGTCTGGTTGGGCCGGGGTCGTGTCCGCGTCGGTTGGGATGACTGGTGCGCCGGCTTCGGTATCAAACAGCTTGCCAATCACGGCCATCATCCCGGTGCCATCGGCGATGCAGTGGTGCACCCGCATGACCAGAGCGCTGCCGCCTGCGACGTTGTCCACTACATGCACTTGCCATAGCGGCCGGGCGTGGTCCAGCGGGGTGCTGGCCAGGTCGCTGACCAGCGCGCGCAGGGTGGCCTCGTCGTGCGGCGCGGGCAGCGCCCTGTGGTGCAGGTGCAGGTCGATGTTGAAATCCGGCACGTCTTGCCAGTGCGGCCTGGCGATGCCCAAGCCAAGTTCCACCACCCGCTGGTGAAAGCGCTCAAACTGCGGCAGGCGCGCCCGGTACACAGCGCGCACGCGCTCAAAGTCCAGCGGCTCGCGGGTGAGGATCAAGCCGGTCATGATGGCCAGGTTGACGGGGCCATCCATGTGGAACCAGGCGGCATCCACGGGGGTCATGGGGTGGGTTGTCATGGTGTCTCTCTTGCTGAGGGCAATGATCAGCCACCACTGATCGGTGCCTGCATCACATCCGGCCATGCTAGGCCGCGCTGGCGCTGGGGCGTTGATCGGCATCAACAGCGTGTGGTGTGAATCCGGGTTCTCGTGCGCACGGGCAGGGCAAGCCCGCGCAGTGCGAAAATCACGGCATGCAAACGCCACTTTCTCCCCCTCAGACGCCCCCGGCCCAGACCCGCAATCCGCTGCACGGCCTGACGCTGGAGGCCATCGTGACCGCGCTGGTTGAGCATTACGGCTGGGCCGGCCTGGGCGAGCGCATTCCGGTGCGCTGTTTTCTCAGCGACCCCAGCGTGACTTCGAGCCTGAAGTTTTTGCGCAAGACACCCTGGGCCCGGGAGAAGGTCGAGGGGCTTTACCTGTTCATGCAGCGCGAAAGGCGTCGGGCCGGGGGCTAGTCGCTTGCCCATGGTGCCTGTATATTGGGGCGATGAACCACCACCCCTCGCACCCCCACCACCGCGCCGATCTGGTGCGCATCGCCACCCGCGCCATGACGGAGCGAGGCCTGGAGCCCGAGTTTTCAAAATCAGTTGAGCGGCAACTGGCCACCCTGGAGGGGCCGGGCCGGGAAACAGGGCCTGGTATTCATGACCTGACGCACCTGCTCTGGTGCTCCATCGACAACGATGACTCGCTCGATCTGGACCAACTCACCGCCAGCGAGACGCTGGACCAAGGCACAGTCAGGCTCTGGGTGGCCATTGCCGATGTGGACGCGCTGGTCAAGAAAGGCACGGCCATTGACGAGCACGCGCTGTTCAACACCACCTCGGTCTACACCTCGGCCCGCATTTTTCCGATGCTGCCCGAGCGCCTGTCCACCGACCTGACCTCGCTCAATTTCAATGAAGAACGTCTGGCGCTGGTGACCGAGATGGTTTTCAACGCCGACGCCTCGCTGGCAGGCGCCACCGTCTACCGGGCCCGGGTGCGCAACAAGGCCAAGCTGGCCTATGACGCCCTCAGCGCGTGGATGGATGGCGATGCCGAGCTGCCCCTCGAGGCGGTCAGAGTGCCTGGCCTGCAAGAGCAACTGCGCACGCAAGACGCACTCGCCCAACTGCTGAGGTCACGCCGGCGCACCGAGGGTTCGCTGGAGTTGGAGACTTTTCAGCCACGAGCCGTGTTTGACGGTGAGGCGGTGGTCGATATTCGCCAGCAGGTGCAAAACCGTGCGCGCCAGTTGATTGAGGAGGTGATGATTGCCACCAACGGCTGCACGGCGCGTTACCTGGCGGCGCAGGGTGGTGCCTCGTTGCGCCGGGTGGTGCGCTCGCCCGAGCGGTGGCTGCGCATTGTGGCGGTGGCAACGGAGTATGGCGAAACGCTGCCGAATGAGCCGGACGCCAAGGCGCTGGAGGCGTTTTTGGCCAAGCGGCATCAAGCCGACCCATTGCGTTTTCCGGACCTGTCGCTGGTCATTGTGCGGCTCATGGGCTCGGGCGAGTATGTGGTGGAGACCCCGGGCGGTTTGCCCGTTGGACACTTCGGGTTGGCGGTTCGTGATTACACCCACTCCACAGCGCCCAACCGGCGCTACCCTGATTTGATTACCTCGCGTTTGCTCAAGGCCGCACTGGCCGATCAACCGCAGCCGTATTCAACGACCGAGCTGGTTGAGCTGGCCAAGCACTGCACGCGCCAGGAGGATGCTGCTCAAAAAGTGGAGCGGCGCATGCGCAAGTCCGAGGCGGCGCTAGTACTGGAGTCCCGGGTGGGGCAGCACTTTGATGCGATCGTTACCGGCAGCACCACCGAAGGCATCTGGGTCCGGGTGTTTTCTCCTCCTGCTGACGGCAAGCTGGTGCGGGGAAAGACCAGCTTGAAAGTGGGCGACAAGGTCAGGGTCAAACTGGTGTCCACCGATGTAGAACGCGGTTTTATTGATTTCGTGACCGTAGAAAACTAACGCCAAAAGTGCCATTGCAGCCCAAAACATCAGGGCAGCAAATCGTCGTGGTGCTGTGGCTCGGCGTCCCGGCGCTTGCGGGCGCGTTGCATCAGCACCGAGACCAGGACAGCGGCAGCGGCTGAACCTGCCACCACGGGAGACGCAGAAAGCATGTCGGCCAGCCCATCCACAGCCTGGCTGCTGACCTGCTGGACGTAGTTCACCAGCGTAATGACGTCGTGGGTTTGCACACTGTTGTTGACGCTCTCCAGCCTCGCCTGCACGTCCACCTCGGCGCTGCGAAACCGCAGACTGGCAAAAATACCGTTAGCGACAGCGGCCAGCGAAAGCAAGCCCAGGGGTTTGATCAATTGGGCCAGCAGGCGCTTTTGGACTGCAGGCGGTGCGGATTCGTAGACTTGGCCTACCAGTTGGGCGATTGACAGGTCATGGACCGCCAAGGCCTGTGTTCGTGCGGGTGAGTGATGTATTGAAGACACGGCGTTGATCTCCTGCTTGTAGGGCTGTGCCCGATGGCGTGCCCTCTCGTTGGTTTGTGGTGTTTCAAGGATAAGCCTAAGTGTGCAGTTTTCATGTTTCAAATTGATGTCGAAATGCCACGAGGTGTAAATGTCAAAATGACCACCGATTCCAGAACTTGGCATCATGATCGGCAGTCCATTTGCATGAGCTGCGATTTCGCAAAGAAAGCCAACTGACCAGAGGTTTGAACATCAGGAACTCTTCCCCCTTTGAAGCCACTCACTTGCAGCTGCAGGGTCTGTGTTTTTCTTATCTGAACGTCAACCTGTTCAGCGACTTTTCAGCCCATATCGGGCCCGGCCTGACCCTGGTGCGGGGTGGCGACGGCAGCGGCAAGACCACACTGCTGCGCCTGCTGGCCGGAGCGATAGTCCCGCAGGCAGGGCACTTGATGCTCAACGGGATCGGTCAGCAAGCGTCGTCAAAAGCCTATCAAGATCTGGTGTTCTGGGCTGATCCGCAGTCAACAGCGCTGGAGGACGTGAGCCCGACGGACTATTTCAAGTCATTGCCAGCGCGTTACCCCGGGTTTGACGGGGCCCTGCTGTTGGAGTTGACGCAGGCGCTGTCATTGACCCCGCACCTGGACAAGCCGATGTACATGCTGTCCACCGGCTCCAAGCGCAAAGTCTGGTTGGCAGCTGCCTTTGCCTCCGGTGCTGCCGTGACCCTGTTGGACGAGCCGTTTGCGGCGCTGGACCGGGCGTCTGTGAATGTGGTGATGGAACTGCTTGAAGAAGCCGCTGCCCACACCACCCGTGCCTGGGTATTGGCGAGCTATCAGGCTCCGGGCGATTTGCCGCTGGCTCGGGTCATTGAACTCGGTGGTGTCGGCTAGCGTTGGCCAGTTCTCGCCAGCCACCGCCCGGTCCTGCATTTTTTTTGTCCTATTCCCACTGCCCATTACCGAGTTCCCTTACATGCTTCAAAACCTGCGCACGCGCGACGCGGCCATGCCCTTCATCATGCTCACGGTGCTGATTGACATGGTGGCCATTGGCCTGATCATTCCCGTCTTGCCTGTGCTGGTGGGAAGTTTTTCAAGCGATCCGGCTGACCAGGCTTATTGGTATGGTGTAGTGGCGTTTTGCTTCGGGGTCTCCAACTTTTTGGTCTCCCCTGTGTTGGGTGCCTTGTCGGACCGATTTGGTCGCCGGCCCGTTTTGTTGCTGGGCTTTCTGGGCTTGGGATTGAGCTTCTTTGGTACCGCACTGACCACTACGTTGTGGGGTCTGATCGCCGTGCGCACCCTGGGGGGCGCCATGCAGGCCAATGCGGCCATTGCCAATGCGTATGTCGCCGACATCACCCCACCTGAACAGCGGGCCAAGCGATTTGGCCTGCTGGGGGCCATGATGGGTCTGGGTTTCATCATCGGTCCGATCATGGGTGGGTTGCTAGGCGCCATTCATTTGCAGCTGCCCTTTTTTGCAGCCGGTGGCCTGGCCATGGCCAACCTGCTGTACGGGTACTTTGTGTTGCCAGAGTCCCTCACTCCCTCCGAGCGCCAGCCTTTCAGTTGGCGCCGCGCAAACCCGGTGAATTCACTGCGGGCCCTGGCGCAACTCAAAGACGTGGGGGCACTGGTGGGCGTCGTGGCTTTCAGCGGGCTGGCGCAGTTTGTGCTGTACACCAGTTGGGTGCTCTACACCACCTTCAAGTTTGGGTGGGGTCCCCTTGAGAACGGCTGGTCTCTGGCTGCGGTGGGCGTGGTGTCGGTGGCGGTGCAGGGCTTTTTGATGGGGCGCTTGCTCAAGCGGTTTCCGCCCCAGCGCCTGGCCATCATGGGGTTGATCTCGTCCGCATTGGCCTATGCCATGTGGGGTGCAGCTTCCGAGGGCTGGATGATGTTTGCCGTGATTGGCGTCAACTTGCTGGGCGGCACCGTGGCCGCCTCGGTGCAAAGCCTGATTTCTTCAGCGGCTGACAGCCGCAGCCAGGGCCAGACGCTGGGGGCGGTCAACTCCCTCAACGGCCTCATGGCCGTGCTGGCGCCCATGGTGGCGGCCCCACTGCTGGGTCTGGTGTCTCATTTGCCCAAGGGCGACTGGCGCATTGGGGCGCCGTTTTACTTTTGTGCCGCCTTGCAGGTTGGCGCCCTGTGCCTGGCCGTGGTGTATTTTCGCAAGCACCACCGGTAGCCTGGCACAGTCTTCAAAGTGAAAGGGCCTGCCCCGATTTCACCGCGTTGCAGGAAAATGTCCGACAAGACTCTACCGGTTTATGGGTAGCCAGCCGAAGAAATCAGGTAGTGAATGAGCCCGTGCTGGGCGCAGCTGAAGGTAAATTAAAGTGCAATCCCGATCCAGGGCCCGCGCCCATCTGAATAAACCACTATTTTGAACCCGCCAAACCAAATCAAGGCACGCCTGCAAGTCAGGCGGTCCTTGGTTACCAGATACTGGAAGCCCGTACTTGTTTTGGTGGCTGGTTTACTTGTATCCGCTTACCTTGCCCAGTTGGTGAAGCTCGAAATTGAGACAACCCTCCAGCGCCAATTGTCCATTGACAGTCAAGAGGCCGAACTCAAAATTCAAATGCATTTGCGAGCCAATGAGCAGGTGCTTCTGGGTCTGGCGGCCTTGTTTGAGACCTCAAGCTCGGTTGATCGGGAGGAGTTCCGGGCCTATACGAAGCGTATTCAACTTGACCAACATTTCAAGGGGGTACAGGGTCTGGGCTTTTCGCTGCTGCTGAATGAATCTCAATTGCCAGGCCATATCGCCAGTGTTCGCAAAGAGGGATTTCCGGATTACGAGGTGGCGCCGGCGTGGCCACGAGATGTTTATTCTTCAATTGTTTATCTGGAACCTTTTGATACCCTCAATCGCCGGGCGTTCGGCTTCGATATGTACTCCGATCCAACCCGCCGTTCTGCCATGGATCAGGCAAGAGACACGAATCGGGCCGCCCTGTCCGGCAAGGTTCAGCTTATGCAGGAAACGGGCGGCGCCTTGCAGCCAGGCACGCTGATGTACTTGCCTGTTTACCGCAAGCAGGCCCGGATTGACTCGGTTGAAAGCCGTCGAGCCGCCCTGGTGGGCTGGGTGTATAGCCCGTTTCGCATGCATGACCTGATGCAGGGCATCCTGCAAGACTGGATGGTTGATGGCGACAAACGAATTCAAATCAAGGTGTATGACGGTGACGTGACAGTGTCATCCAATCTCCTGTACGAGAGTCATCCACACAATGACCCAGATCGCCAGCAAAGCGATCTGGGTCATTTGAGCCGGACTACCCACTTTAATGGTCATACCTGGACACTGCTTTTTGATCAGGCTGTGGGTCGGTCATCCGGCATGCTGTACCTGAAAGCCTGGGCCACACTCGGGGCAGGTATGTTCATGAGCGTATTGGTTGCTCTGTTAACGCTGCTGTACCTCAACACGCTCCATCGCGCGGGGCGTATCTCTCAAAATTTGACTCGTGTGGTGCGGGAAAAGGATGAAATTGAGGTCTTGAAAAATGCAATTTTCAATAGCGCCAATTTTTCAAGCATGGCCACTGACGCTCAGGGCATCATCCAGATCTTCAACGTAGGCGCCGAACGGATGCTGGGATACGCGGCCGTGGATGTGGTGAACAGGGTCAATCTGGTTGATATTTCTGATTATCAAGAATTGATTTCTCGGGCCATGGCCTTGAGCGTGGAGATGGGAACATCGATCAGTCCCGGTTTTGAAACCCTGGTTTTCAAGGCTGCTCGCGGTATGGAAGATATCTACGAACTGACCTACACCCGCAAAGACGGCAGTCGGTTACCCGCCATGGTCTCGATCACAGCGCTGCGTGACGCCGTGGGAGCCATCATTGGTTATCTGTTGCATGGTACCGACAACACCGCGCGCAAAAAAGCGGAGGAAACTCTCGCCAGAGAAATAAAAAGACACGCTGAGGTGGAAAAAACAAAAAATGATTGGTTTCGCTTGCAAAGCGCAGCCCTGCAGGTTTGCGCGAACGCCATCCTCATTGTCGATGACAAGGGGCTTGTCCAGTGGGAGAATCCGGCCTCCAGCCATCTGTCCGGCTTCAGCGCAGCCGAAACAACAGGTCATCCCATCAGGGAGTTGTTCTTGGTTGATGCATCAAACCAAGGCTGTGTTGAGCCCCTGCGGGAAGCCATCCGAACGGGAACATCATGGAGCGGAGAACTGATCAATCGACGCAAGAACGGGGATCTGCAGAACGAGCACCTGACGATCACCCCGGTCACCAATGCAAAGGGCTGGTTGACCCATTTCATTGTGGTCAAGCAGGACATCACCCAGCACAAACAAGCCGAAGAGTCTGCCAAGGCGGCCAGCCTGGCCAAGTCAAGGTTTTTGGCCAACATGAGTCATGAGATCCGAACGCCCATGAATGGCGTAATTGGCATGGTGGACATCCTGCAAAAAACGGGCATGGATCCTACCCAATACCAGATGCTCAAAACAATCGAGATCTCTGCACTGAACCTCATGCAGATTCTCAACGACATCCTGGACTTTTCCAAAATTGAAGAGGGAAAGCTCGATTTGGAGCCGATTCCAACCGAGTTGCGTACGCTCGCTGAAAGTGTGACGCAACTCATGTTGGCGACGCTGTCTTCCGAGGCGAATGATCTCTTGCTGTTCGTTTCGCCAGAGCTACCTCAGTGGGTCATGCTGGACCCACACAGGCTGCGTCAGGTGTTGTTGAATCTGGTTGGCAATGCAGTCAAGTTTTCCGGCGGTGAGACGAACCGGTCATCGCGGGTGATTTTGGCGGTTGAACCCTGCATCCTGGCGCGGGGCGCCCTCGGCGTCAAGTTCAGCGTTCAAGACAACGGAATTGGCATGGGGCCTGAGGTGCTGCGTCAGCTTTTTCAGCCGTTTCAGCAAGCGGATGAAAGCACCGCCAGACGCTTTGGAGGGACTGGTTTGGGGTTGAGCATCTGTCATCGCCTGGTGGAGTTGATGAGGGGTGAAATTGTTGTGCACAGCACCCAGGGTGAGGGTTCTGAATTCTTGTTTGTGCTGCCTCTGGAAGAAGCGCCGGCGCCAAGAATGCCCGTATTCGGGCCTCGCCTTGAGGGTGTGCATGTACTGGTCGTGAACGCTGATGCAGTTCTTCAAGAAACCGTGTCGTCTTACTGCTTGGCCGCAGGAGCCGAAGTGACTCTCTTTGCGGACCTGATTGCGGTGAGGCACGCCTTGAAAGAGCTGCAACTGCTGGCTGCAAAGGTCGTCCTGGTGATGCATGAACACGGCGACCTGATCTCGGAAAATGCCGATCTACCTGCCGAGGTGGGGGTGGTGTGGTTGACGCGTCCTGGCCGCAACACGGGTGATGGGCCCCTGCGTGTTGATGCCTACCCTCTTATTTATGCACAGCTCATTCGCTGTGTTGCACTCGCCAGTGGTCTGCTCAATGTCGAGACCCTTTCCCTTTCTGAGCGCCCCAGCGACCCTTTGGCGACTGAAGCACCTGATATTGAAGAAGCGGCAGCCACTCAACGTCTTATTTTGCTTGCGGAAGACAACGAAATCAATCGAACGGTGATCCACCGGCAGTTGCTCCTTCTGGGCTACGCCTGTGAGATTGCCGAAAACGGCGCCCAAGCGTTACAAATGTGGCGCAGTGGCCGATACGCACTGTTGTTGACCGACTGCCACATGCCGCAGATGGATGGCTTTGAGTTAACCGCGGCTATTCGGCGCGATGAGTTACCTGGCAGTCACTTGCCCATCTTGGCTATTACGGCCAACGCCATGCGAGGCGAAATGGAGCGTTGTCGCGCCAGTGGCATGGATGACTACATTACCAAGCCGATGCGCACAGAGGACCTGGCGCCTTTTTTAGATAAATGGTTGCCATGAAGGATTCATCATGATTGCGAAAAAGAAAAATTCTTTATCACGCATAGCGCCTATTTTGGACGGCAATGTCGATCTTTTGGCCAATTCGGCTGTATCGGCCGAGCGCAAAAGCCATAAAACTGACTTCACAGAGCGCATAAGGTCTGAAGCCAGCATGTTCAGCACCGTGGCCCTGCAAAGCGCCATCTTCAATAGTGCCAACTTCTCCAGCATCGCCACCGACGCCAAGGGAGTGATCCAGATTTTCAACGTCGGGGCCGAGCGCATGCTGGGCTACACGGCGCTGGAGGTGATGAACAAACGCACCCCGGCGGACATCTCTGATCCGCAGGAAATCATCGCCCGTGCCAAGACCCTGAGTGCGGAGTTGGACACGCCGATTGCCCCCGGCTTTGAGGCACTGGTGTTCAAGGCCTCGCGCGGCATTGAAGACATCTACGAGCTCACCTACATCCGCAAGGACGGCAGCCGCTTCCCCGCGATGGTGTCGGTGACGGCGCTGCGCGACGATGAGGACACCATCATTGGTTACCTCCTGATTGGCACCGACAACACGGCGCGCAAACAGGCCGAAGAGGCGCTGCTGAAGGCCGGTGCGCTGCAAAAAGCGATTTTTGACAGTGCCAACTTCTCCAGCATCGCCACCGATGCCAAAGGAGTGATCCAGATTTTCAACGTCGGGGCCGAGCGCATGCTGGGCTACACGGCGCTGGAGGTGATGAACAAACGCACCCCGGCGGACATCTCTGATCCGCAGGAAATCATCGCCCGTGCCAAGACCC
>JBIIVW010000139.1:0-8939 GCA_044339205.1 Rhodoferax sp.
TTACAACGGCATAGAGTCCGAAGTTATTCGCAAGATTTCCGATTGGGTCGTCAGACACTAGAGTAATTGCGACTCATGTCCAAGGGCAAAGTGCGCTTCTACGAAACAAGTGGCGTCGAGCGGCGCCACTGAGACGCAAACGCCCCGCCCTATCGCGCTGGCAGCACCGTCCCCACACGCTCACCAAAGCCAATGTTCGCACCTCCTGGCTTGTCACACCAGCCTCGGATCACGAGTGCATTGCCTTCCTCCAGAAAGGTGAGGGTCTCGCCATTGGGCAGGCTCAACAGGTTCTTGCCACCCGCAGTCTGCTCGATCAACGCCGCAGCCTAGTCCAGCGTCGGGCCCGTCAGGATACCGCTGCCAAACAGGTCAACGGCTGCAAGTTGCAGCCGTTGACCGTACGCTGCGCCACCAGTTGGGCCACCGTCCATGTACGGCACCAGCCATTCGATGGGCTTGGATGGATACGTTTGCGCGGACGCAAGCGTTGCGGTGAACAGGGCGATGGTCAGGGCCCGACGAGTCAGTTTGAAAAGCGTCGGCATGAGATTCCTGGCGTGAAAGTAGAAAGCAACTTATCCGCATTGGGACGCAAGCTCGCGCTTTAAGCCAATTAGTTGCACGCGCAACTAATTACAAACCCTATGACCGCGTGACGCGGCCATCCCAATAATCAATAAACATGAGAGCTACTCACCCTTATTAAACGCCGGCTAGAGGCCATTTTGGCCAATAATCAATGCCGAAAGTGCCGCACGCCGCTGAACACCATGGCCACGCCGCGCTCGTTGGCTGCGTCAATCACTTCCTGGTCGCGCATGGAGCCTCCGGGCTGGATGACGCAGGTGGCACCTGCGTCCACCACCACATCGAGACCATCACGGAACGGGAAAAACGCATCGCTGGCCACGGCCGTGCCGCTCAAAGACAGGTTGGCATGCTGCGCCTTGATGCTGGCAATACGCGCCGAGTCCAGGCGGCTCATCTGGCCCGCGCCCACACCCATGGTCATGCCGCCCTTGCAGAACACGATGGCGTTGCTCTTGACGAACTTGGCCACGTTCCAGGCAAATAACAGGTCTTGCAACTGCTCAGCGGTAGGCTGCACCGTGGTGACCACCTTGAGGTCGGCCAGGGTGAGTTGGTGGTTGTCAGCGGTTTGCATCAGCAAGCCCGAGCCAATGCGTTTGATGTCCATGGCGTTGCGGCCGTTGTCCCAATCGCTGGCACCACCCGCCGGCAGGCTGATTTTCAGGATGCGCACGTTGACCTTGGTCTTGAACACCTCCAGCGCCTCGGGCGTGAAATCGGGCGCCATCAGCACCTCGACAAACTGCTTGGAGACTTGCTGCGCCGCAGCCGCATCCAGCGTGCGGTTGAAGGCAATGATGCCGCCAAACGCCGAGGTGGGGTCAGTCTGAAAGGCCTTGCTGTAGGCTTCCAGCGCATCTTTGCCCACGGCCACGCCGCACGGGTTGGCGTGCTTGACGATGACGCAGGCGGCATCACTAGACGCATCAAAACTCTTGACGCATTCCCAGGCGGCATCGGCATCGGCAATATTATTGAAGCTCAGTTCCTTGCCCTGCAGTTGCACGGCGGTCACCAGCGAGCCGGGCGCGGGGTGCAGGTCACGGTAGAACGCGGCGCTTTGGTGTGGATTCTCGCCATAGCGCAGGTCTTGCAGCTTGATGAACTGGCTGTTGGCCTGGGCCGGGAACAGTTGGCGCGAGGGCGTGCTGTTGTTCTCTTCAAAGTTGATTGACGACAAATAGTCGCTGATGGCGCCATCGTACTGGCTGATGCGGTTGAACGCCGCCACCGACAGGGCGAATTTGGTTTTGAGCGTCAAACCACCCTTCGTCAACTCGGTCAGCACTTGCGCGTACTGCGAAGCGTCGGTCAGCACCGCCACGTCTTTCCAGTTTTTGGCCGCGCTGCGCACCATGGCCGGGCCGCCGATGTCAATGTTCTCAATCGCCATTTCCAGCGTGCAACCGGGCTTGGCTACGGTGGACTCAAACGGGTACAGGTTCACCACCAGCAAGTCGATGGTGTCAATGCCGTGGGCTTTGATGGCAGCCATGTGCTCGGGCAGGTCGCGCCGGGCCAGCAGGCCACCGTGTACTTTGGGGTGCAGGGTTTTGACGCGGCCGTCCAGCATTTCCGGGAAACCGGTGACTTCTGCTACCTCGGTCACGGGCAGGCCGGCATCAGCCAACAGCTTGGCGGTGCCGCCGGTGGACAGGAGCTTGATGCCCAGGCCGTGCAGGGCTTGGGCGAATTCGAGGATGCCGGTTTTGTCGGAGACAGAGAGAAGTGCGTTCATGGGTTCAGAGGGTTTGAAGATAAAAAGGTTGCGGGCTGCCGCGCCAGTGCGGGCTAGTCGATTAATTTGTGTTCGAGCAGTTTTTTGCGCAAGGTGTTGCGGTTCAGGCCCAGCCACTGCGCGGCGCGGGACTGGTTGTTGTCGGCGTGAAGCATCACGACCTCCAGCAGGGGTTTCTCCACCACGTTGACCAGCATGGTGTACATGCCATTGGGCTCGCTCTCGCCCAGGTCCTGCAGGTAACTCTCCAGGCTGGTGCGCACGCACTCCTGAATATTGACATTGCTCATTCTGAGGTCTCCATCTGTTTTTTTTCTCGATCCATCCCGTTGTGCTGCCCCCGTGGGGGCAGCCGCTCCATGCGCTCGCTCAATTGATCAAAGTAGTGCCCCACTGCGGCCGATTGCGCCTCGCAATCCTCGATCACATTCATGCGCGCGCGAAAATCCTCGCCCCCCGGCAAGGCCTTGACATACCAGCCAATGTGCTTGCGCGCGGTGCGCACCCCGGAGTACTCCCCGTAGAGTGTGTAGTGGTCCTGCAGATGGTCCAGCAACAAGTCGCGGACCTCGGCCACCAAGGGCGGCGCCAAGTGCGTGCCGGTGGCCATGAAATGCACCATTTCCCGAAATATCCAGGGCTGGCCCTGGGCCGCACGGCCAATCATCACCGCATCGGCCCCGGTGTAGGCCAGCACCTCACGCGCTTTTTCAGGGGTGTCAATATCGCCGTTGGCGACCACCGGCACACGCAGCGCCGCCTTCACGGCCGCCACCGTGTCGTATTCGGCCTCGCCTTTGTAGCCCTGCTCGCGGGTGCGACCATGCACGGTGACCATGGCCACGCCGGCCTGCTCGGCAGCGCGCGCCAGCACCACGGCATTTTTCTCGGACTGGCACCAGCCGGTGCGCATCTTGAGCGTGACCGGCACGCCGCGCGGGGCACTGGCCGCCACCACGGCATCCACAATGCGCAAGGCCAGCGCTTCGTCCTGCATCAGGGCCGAGCCCGCCCACTTGTTGCACACCTTTTTGGCCGGGCAGCCCATATTGATATCAATGATCTGCGCGCCCCGGTCAATGTTGTAGGCAGCGGCGTCAGCCATCATCTGTGGCTCGGTGCCGGCAATCTGCACGGCAATCGGGCCGGGCTCGCCCGCATGGTTGGCGCGGCGCGAAGTTTTCAGGGTGTCCCACAGGTCAGGCCGACTCGTCACCATCTCGCTCACCGCATAGCCCGCCCCAAGCTTCTTGCACAGCTGGCGAAAAGGCCGGTCCGTCACCCCGGCCATGGGGGCGACAAAGAACGGATTGGGCAATGCAAAGGGACCGATGTTCATGCGAACAAATCAATAAAACTCAAGTGAATGGGGGTTGTGGCGTCTGGAGCGAGCCGGGGTGGACCATTCTAGCTGCCCACTATTTCAGCAATTGAAATGCTCTCGCCGATATACTGCCCCACCGATGGAAGCCTGGCTGGAACAATTACTCATACTGCTCGCGCTGCCCAAGTTCGGGTTGAGCACTGTCTTCACGGTGTCTTTCATTTCAGCGACACTGCTCCCCCTGGGTTCGGAGCCGGTGGTCTTTGGTCTGGTCGAACTCAATCCGGCACTTTTTTGGCCGGCGATTGGGGTGGCCACTTTGGGCAACACGCTGGGCGGCATGGTGACCTGGGCCATGGGCCTGGCCTCGCACAAGGTACTGGACAAGTTCAGTCATTCGAGCCACCACCTGCGTGCCATCGACTGGCTGCAGCGCCTGGGGCCCAAGGCCTGCCTGCTATCCTGGCTGCCGATTGTGGGTGACCCGCTGTGCGCTGTAGCGGGCTGGCTCAAGATGCCCTTCTGGCCCTGCGTGATGTACATGGCCATCGGCAAGTTTTTGCGCTACCTGACGATGACCTCCGTGTTGCTGGGCCTGGTGCGCCTCTGGTGAAGCTAACCTGCAACCCTGATACCAGCCATTCCAGCGACATTTTTGCTATATATTTTAAATATATACAGCCATACAAGACGCCGGCTAGCAGCCAATTTAGCTTAAATCAGGAGCTGAACAAGAAATTCATGACATCGCCGTCCTTGACGACATAGTCCTTGCCCTCGGCGCGCATTTTGCCGGCATCTTTGGCACCCTGCTCACCTTTGAACGTGATGAAGTCTTCAAACGCGATGGTCTGGGCACGGATGTAACCCTTCTCGAAATCGGTGTGAATCACGCCGGCCGCCTGCGGCCCGGTGTCGCCGACATGAATCGTCCAGGCGCGCACTTCCTTGACGCCGGCCGTGAAGTAAGTTTGCAGGCCCAGCAGCTTGTAGGCCGCCACGATCAGGCGGTTCAGGCCGGGCTCTTCCTGCCCCAGTTCAGCCAGGAACATCTTCTTGTCTTCGTCATCCATGTCGGCCATCTCGGCCTCCATCTTGGCGCAAATCGCCACCACGGGCGCGTTCTGTGAATCGGCGTAAGCCTTCAGGCGATCCAGAAACGGGTTGTTCTCAAAACCATCTTCAGACACGTTGGCCACAAACATGGCCGGTTTAGCCGTGATCAGGAAAAACTGCGTCAGCAAGGGGCGCTCTTCCTTGGAGAAATCCAGCGTGCGCACGGGCTTGGCCTCGTTGAGCGCCGCTTGGCACTTTTCCAGAATGGCCACCAGCTTGATGGACTCCTTGTCGCCCGAGCGGGCGGTTTTGGTCACGCGGTGAAGGGCTTTTTCAACGGCTGTAAGGTCGGCCAGGCACAACTCGGTCTGGATCACCTCGATGTCGGAAATCGGGTCCACCTTGCCGGCGACGTGAATGACGTTGTCGTCTTCAAAACAGCGCACCACGTTGATGATGGCGTCGGTCTCACGAATGTGGGCCAAAAACTTGTTGCCCAGACCCTCGCCCGTGCTCGCACCCGCCACCAAGCCGGCAATATCGACAAACTCGACAATCGCGCGCTGCACCTTTTGCGGGTTGACGATGGCAGACAAAGCATCCAGGCGCGCATCAGGCACTTCCACGATGCCCACATTGGGCTCGATGGTGCAAAACGGATAGTTTTCAGCCGCAATGCCCGCCTTGGTCAAAGCGTTGAACAGGGTCGATTTACCGACGTTGGGCAAGCCCACGATGCCACATTTCATGAAATATCCTTAGTTAGCAACAACCCACTTGCGCCATCGGGCCCCATCGGGGCACCGTCAAAACGCCCGAGAAGCGCCTGGCCAAGGAGAAAAAAGCTCAAAACAGGCTTGGCAGAACACGGCACGTCGGCTGTGTTTTGGTTCGCTTTTGTCTTGAGGAATTGGGCGCGATTGTACTTATCAGCCAATCCATGCCCGCTAGCTGCAAGCCATGTGACGTGCGTCAGTTGCCAGCCGCGGCGCTTGACACACGACTGTCAACCCAGCAACTTGCTCCAGGTGCCTATGTTGTAAACATTCTGATAGCCATTCTTCTTGAGCAACAGTTTGGCCATGCCGCTGCGGGTTCCGCTGGCGCAGCACAGCACCACCGGGGCCGACTTGGGTATCTCGTTGAGTCGGCGACCCAACTCGGGCAAGGGAATGTTGATGCTTCCCGGCGCATTGGCACTGGCAAATTCCCCGGCCGACCGGACGTCAACCAACAGGGCACCGTTTTTCTTCAGCTCCGGCAGCATGGCGAGCACTCGTTTGGAGTTCCACCACTTGTAGCCAAACCAAAGAACCAGCGCCATGAACGGCCAATACTTCTCGAAGAGTTCCACAAAATTCATCACATTCCTTGTTGATTCAAATCGCTGAAGTATCGACGCATAAGCAATGACTTATACCCGCACCGGGTACCCGGGCGTCTCTTTTCTGTGGGTTCACCCGGACTCCTACAATCCGCAACATGAGTCAACCCCTTGATATATGTATTCGCGGCGACGGTATTGTGGGTCGCACCCTAGCCCTGCTCCTGGCACGCGAACGGCTTCGCGTCGGCCTCGTGTCCCGGCCAGCCGCACCCGCCGATGCCCCCGCCGCCAGCGACGTGCGCGCCTATGCCCTGAACGCGAGTTCCCGGGCCCTGCTGGAGTCGCTGCGTTGCTGGCCTGATGCCCAGCACGCCACGGAGGTGCTGGCCATGCAGGTCAAGGGCGACGACGGTGGCGAAGTGAATTTTTCCGCCACAGAACTCCATGTGCCGGGCCTGACCTGGATCGTGGATGTTCCCGCCCTTGAAACGCAGCTGGGGGCGGCAGTACGATTTCAACCCCAGATCGAGCAACTCACGGCGCCCCGCTCCGCGGCCCTGACCGTGATCTGCGAAGGCCGGGCCAGCAGCACGCGCGCCGAGCTGGGCATTGATTTTGAGATCACGCCGTACCACCAGAGTGCGGTAGCCGCCCGCATCACCTGTGAGCTGCCTCACGCCCAAGTGGCGCGCCAGTGGTTTTCAGGGGGCGAAATTCTGGCTTTTTTACCCATTGAAGGGCCGCAGGGGAACTCTGTCGCCATTGTCTGGTCTGTGGATGGGGCGCGGGCACAAGCGCTGCTGGATGCCAGCCCCGAAGAATTTTGCCAACAACTGCAAGCGGCCAGCGGCAACTGCCTGGGCCAACTCACCCTGAGCAGTGAGCGCAATGCCTGGCCTCTGCAACTGGCACGCGCCCAACGATGGACAGGCGTGCAGGCCGGCAAGGCGTGGGCGCTGGCGGGCGATGCAGCCCACAATGTGCATCCCCTGGCTGGGCAGGGCCTGAATTTGGGGCTGGCAGATGTGGCCGCTTTGGCACGGGTCATGCAGGAGCGCGAATACTGGCGCAGCGTAGGCGATGAAAAGCTGATGCGCCGCTATGAGCGCTCCCGCAAGGCCGATGTGTTGGCCACGGGAGCCACGATGGACGGGCTGCAGCAGTTGTTTGGTCGGGATGGCCCGGGTTGGCAAACACTGCGCAACTTGGGCATGAAGGGGTTTGAACGCAGTGGCCCCCTCAAGCAGTGGGTGGCGCGCCAGGCCATGGGATTTAAATGAACAATTGGAAAACGATGAAATTGACTCACACCGCCGTTGTGCTGGCGACCCTGATGACTGCTTTTGGCGCAATGGCCCAGGAAGCCACCATCCGCAAGAACCTGGCCGAGCGCCTGCCACAAATTGAAAAAATTGACGAAGTGACCAAGAGCCCTGTTCCCGGCTTGTTTGAAGTACGGGTCAACGGCACCGAGATTTTTTACACCGATGCAGAGGCCAACTACCTTGTCCAGGGCAGCCTGATTGACACCAAACAGCGCCGCAACCTGACCGAGGAGCGCATTGAGAAGCTGCTGGCCGTCAACTTTGACACCCTGCCCTTCAAGGACGCCTTCACCATCGTGCGGGGCAATGGCAAGCGCAGAATGGCGGTCTTTGAAGACCCCAACTGCGGCTACTGCAAGCGGTTTGAGCGCGACCTGCAAAAGGTGGACAACGTGACGATCCACATGTTCCTGTACCCGATCCTGGGGCCCGAATCGGTGGAAAAGTCCAAGAACATCTGGTGCGCCAAAGACAAACAAAAAGCCTGGATGGACTGGATGGTGCGTGATGTGACGCCGGCCGCCGCCAAGTGCGACACCGCCGCCATCACCCGCAACGTGGAGATTGGCCGCAAATACAAAATCACGGGCACGCCCACACTGCTGTTCGCCGACGGTTCCCGGGTGCCGGGTGCCATTGGCGCCGCCCAGGTTGAAAAACAACTCACTGAAGCCAGCAACTGATGGCAACGGCGGCCGTGGTCTACACCGTGCGGGCCCTCAACCTGCACGCCCACCTGTTTGAGGTGACGCTGACGCTTGCCCAACCCGCCGCGCTGCAGCGCCTGAGCTTGCCGGTGTGGATTGCCGGCAGCTACCTGGTGCGCGAGTTTTCCAAGCACCTGCAACACCTGCAGGCGCGTCAGGGCTCCAAAGCGCTTCAGGTCACGCAACTGGACAAGTGCACCTGGCAAGTGCCCTGTACCCCAGACAAGCCGCTGGTGCTGCGCTACGAGGTGTATGCCTTTGACCACTCGGTGCGCACAGCCTGGCTGGATACCCAGCGCGGCTTTTTCAACGGCACCAGCCTGTTCCTCAAAGTCGCTGGCCAGGAAGACACCTCCATCGAGTTGGTGTTGCCAAAAGACAAGGCGCTGACTGGATGGCAAGTCGCCACCGGCTTGACGCCCCAAAAGATCACCCCGGATGGCTTTGGCACTTACCTCGCCACTGACTACGACGAACTGGTGGACTCGCCGGTGGAAATGGGGCGCTTCTGGAGTGCGACCTTTTTGGCCGGAGGCATTGAACACCGTTTTGTGGTGGCAGGCGCCGCTCCCAGTTTTGACGGCGCGCGGTTGTTGGCCGACACCCAGGCTATTTGTGAAGCCGAAATTGACTTCTGGCATGGTGCTCAAAAGAAAGGCCGAACCGCTCGCAAGCTCCCCATCAAATCCTATGTCTTCATGCTCAATGTGGTGGACGACGGCTACGGCGGGCTGGAGCACCGCAACTCTACCGCGCTGATCTGCACCCGCAAGGATTTGCCCCGCCTGGCGCCGCCGGGTGCCAGCACAGCGGACGCCAAACCTAAACAAAGCGAGGGCTACACCACCCTGCTGGGCCTGATCAGCCA
>JBIIVW010000020.1:0-29055 GCA_044339205.1 Rhodoferax sp.
CTTTTCGATGGTCAACGACCCATTTCCTATCTCTATTGCCCGGTGGAGAACGGTGTCCTGACCTACGCCTATCTTGGCTATGACCCAGATTACTTCAAGTGGTCGGTTGGCACGGTGCTTCAATGGCTTGCCCTGAAGCAACTGTTTGAGGAATCATGCTTCCAGATTTTTGATTTCACTGAAGGTCAGTCGGAGCACAAGAGGCTTTTTTCCACGCACGAAATTCAATGTGCCAACGTCATTTTTCTAAAAAAATCAGTGCGTAACTTGAGTCTGATTTATAGCCACCAGGCTATGGGACGGTTTTCCCGGTGGATAGGGAACAGCCTGGAAAAGCTGGGTTTCAAGGCAAAAATCAAGCATTTCATCCGCTCTGTGGGCTAAGCATCATGCACCAGACCACCCAGGTAAACAGAATGACGCCATGGCAATTGAACGATGCGGGTGAGACGCCTTCCGGCCTCTCTCAGCTAGATCCCATCCCGCTTGAACTCAACCCCTTATGGCTTCAAAGTCGTCTGGGTGAGAAGGGCCAAACGCTGCGCTATTTCACGCTAGCCCATCAACAACAGCTGCTCGGCTATGCGCCGTTTTTTAATCACTGGGGCGTCCTTGGCTTTTACTTTGGGGAGACCTCCTTGTTCAGCATTCCGGTCAACAGGTTTGCTATGCAGGGCGTCCCTCTGTGTGACTCGGTCTCCCTGCTTCAGGGCTTGTTTGGCCCTCTGCGAAAGGCAACAGGCAACAAGGGAGTGGTCTTCCTGGAGGGAATCCGCACGGACTCGCTCATGGGAGAACTGCTGAGCTCACCCATCAGTGTGGTGCGTCAGTTTTTTCATGTGGTCCCTTACGGTCCAGTCTACGCGCGGCGGATGATCAAACTCCCGCCCCAGGCCGCGTTTGACGACTACATGGCCAGCCTTGGAAGTGGCACCCGTAGAGATATTCGGCGCACACGTCGGGACTTTCAATCCAACGCAGGTGGCGAAGTCAGAATGACCTGCTACACCGAACCGGCTCAATCGGACGAACTGGCGTTGGCCCTCGCGCAAGTCTCGCGTAAAACCTACCAATACCATTTGCTTGGGCTTGGACTTGAAAATACAGCAGCACACACACGGCAATTGCGCCTGGCCGCAGACGGCGGCTGGCTGCGCGCTTACGTGCTGTGGGTTGACGACCTGCCTGTTGCGTTTCAGCTGGGTTACCACGACTCGCTAACCTACTATGGGCACCACGTGGGGTATGACCCAGCCATGTCCAAGCTGCAGCCTGGCATCTATTTACACACAGAACTCATGGCTGATTTGCTGAAGAGCGGAATTTCCAATTTTGACTTTTTACCCGGTGACAGCCTGTACAAGCAAAGGCTGTCCAACACGCTGCATCACGAGCGCCACTATTACCTTATTCCTCGTGGTTGGCCAGGCACACTCTATGCCGGGATGCTCGTCACGGTGAACTCCTTGTCGGAATCGATCGGCCGCCAACTCGAAAAGTCAGACCTGAAAGGACGCATCAAGCGCTGGGTCCGAAACGCCTCCGTCAAGCGATCCGGCCAAAGGAGTCTGGGTGATGCTGAAAGATCGTCTTGATTTTTTGAGAGGCCCCGGGGGAGTGCGCGCTGCTGCGTATTTCGGGCTGAAATTGGCGCTGCGAGTTGAGACTTTTCGGGTCGTCTGCACTGCAACCGACCGTGCAAAAGGCCATGCACGGCCTCCAGATTGGACTTACCTCAGCCTTCGGGAACCACAGGCGCTGGCAAATCTACCAAATCACATCCTGGTACAACTGACATCCCAATGCGGGACCGACCCAGAGCAACTGCTGGCTCGGGATGGTAGCCTGCACTTGATGCTCAAAGGGGATTCTTTGATGGCACAACTCAGCGTCGACCACGGTCCCACTTGCCATATGGACTCTCCACCGCTGCAGCTTGGCTTTTTGCCCACAGACGCATTTTTAGGCTATCTGTACACATGGCCTGTCGCACGCAGACAAGGCGCAGCGGTCCGTTTGATCAATGCAACAGTCAGTGACTTGGGCAACTTAGGCACAAACAGGGTGTTCGCCCATGTTCGGGCAACCAACGTACCTTCTTTAGCCGCCTTTGGTCAAGCGGGTTGGAAGCCCTGCGCCACCCTGTTGTGCACTCCAGGTGGCCGACTCATCATGGCACTCGGCGCTGTTGGTGCGGGCCTCACGCTGCGACCACGGGCGCCTTTAGCAAATTCGAGAGCATTCTGACACCGTAGCGAGCTGGACTGCTATCCCAAGGCGAAAATCGGGGCAGTTGATGCACATCGCTGTGCATTGCTGCGGCACCTGCAGCGGTTGAAACCGCCCCTGCAAAGCCAACCTGCTGCACCATTCGTACATGCTGGGCGTGATAGTCCTTGCCCGGCTGACCATTGGGGTAGGCAAACAAGTTCACCGGAACATCCAGCAAAGACTCCAGCGCAAGCTTGCTTCCCCGGATTTCATCCAAAGCCTGCGCCTCGGGCAGTCGGGCCAAAATCGGATGTGTGCAGGTGTGAGCCCCTATCTGCATGCCCGCCTGATGCAATTGAACGACTTGCCTGGACGACATCATCAAATCCTCCGGCAAAACTGCACCAACAGTTTCTTTGACAAAGGCAACGGCTTCACGTCGACGGGCAGGCTCAAGGTACTTGATCTGCCCCAACAGGGATGCGATCGCCATGCGCTGCTGGTCATTGGACTCAAGGAGATGCATTCCAAGGCCGATATCCCGCAAATCCAGAGCCTTGCTGCGATGAACCCGAACCGCCTCAA
Source organism: Rhodoferax sp. (assembly GCA_044339205.1). Taxonomy (GTDB): domain Bacteria; phylum Pseudomonadota; class Gammaproteobacteria; order Burkholderiales; family Burkholderiaceae_C; genus Rhodoferax. Next base: position 2,797 of record JBIIVW010000020.1, read on the forward strand.
TGATCGAATCATTCCACATGCGTCCGCCATCCAGAAACCCTGTTGCCACAAAGAAGGTGGCCACCATACCGTGATGCTGCAAAATCGGCAATGCCTGGGTGGCGTTATCGGCGTAGCCGTCATCAAATGTGATGGCAGCGGCGCGTGCAGGCAGGCTGCCATTGCCCAGGCAGAGCACCGCCTCATCCAGAGGCATGACCTGGAACCACCTACCGACCCACGACAAAACATCATTGAAACGGCGGGCGTCTTGCTCCTCAGGAAAAAGGGCATCAACCCGCGGCAACACACGATGAAATATCAACACAGACAGCAGGGCTCGCCTCCCTCCTGGTGCCAGCACCCTGGCCACACTTTTTATCATCATGAGAGGGCTCTTTGCGTCACTGGTTGAGGCATCCGTGCCGGGAGCTTGGCAACCTCAAGGGCAGAGTCTGACTCTGGCTTCCATCGCTTTTCACGCAGCCAGTTCAAAGACACCACCAGCACCACAAGGATGTTGTAAGGCAGATCAAAGTACGCCAGGCTTAAAAAAGCCCCGCCAACCAAGTAGCCAACCAAAGATACTTGACACATACTGGCCAGGTTGTGTAACCACTGGGTCTCCTTGCGCTGTTTCGCCTCCCGGCGAATCTGGTTGGCCAACCTGAACGCCAACGCCCAGATGCCAAGAAACAAAAACAACCCAAGGTAGCCGTGCTCTCCAAGTACCGAAAAATAGATACTGTGCGCTCCTTGCTGCTGGAGTGAGTCGGGTGCAAATAGAGCGTAGATGTCCGGTCGATAAATTTCAAAACCACCACCGAAAAACTGGCGATTAGCCAGGTTGATGGTCATCTTCCAAGCCTCAATTCGCCCCATCGCAGAATTGTCGCTTTGAAAACTTTCTATCGTACTCATGCGACTTTCCCAAGAACTGGGCATGAAAGCGATCAAGGAGACCGCAGCGGCGCCCATGAAGACGCCAGAAACAACTTTTTTGGCTGACCGAAACCAAATCATCACTGCCATGGCGGACACAGCCAAAAGCGCCCCTCGGGACTGAGTGCCCAGCGCAGCAACGGCAGACAGCAGCATCACAGCCCAAAGACCGCGACGGACCCAGAAGCTCGACGAGTGCAACCGCAGGAAGTTCATCAGTGGAATCACCATCACCAACGCAACCGCCAATTCGTTGTTACCTTCTATGAAGCCACCTGCGGGCCCTGAAACCCGACCACCTCCGCCAGAAGAGATGGTAAAGAGGCCCCCTTTGAAACCATAGAAGCCGATTGAAAGCACATTCACCCAGATGAATAACTCAATATGTTTACGCTCCTTGAGTGCGAGCAGGGCCACGATGGTCATCAGCTGAATTTTCAACACCTTGGAGAGTTGCTCCCAGGACAGCGCCGGAAAGAATGAGAACGCGGTCGTCACGCACATCCAGATGACAAATGCAAGCAAGGTTTTCACTACCGGGCTGGATGGCAGGCTCAGTTTGTCGCGGGAAACAATCATCGACAGAAGGGTGGCCCCCGCTGCAACGGCTGCAAACGGTGCATCGTAGGCAAATCCGAAGGCCAACTTGTGGGGGTTCATGACACTCACCCATGTCCACAAGAGCACGCCGATCCACGTGTGTCGCAGTGCGAAAGGCAATGCGCCCATGAACACGCCCAATATTAAAAGGTCACGCATGTTGGCACTCCCCCTGATCCTCAAAAGCCTTCACGTGGCTCACCACATACCTGAACTTGCCTGAAACCTCATTGCAAATTTCATGAACCCTGTCCACCTGAACATTGACGGTCTCGCCCAATCTGATTTTGAAATCACGAACAATGAGTGCCTCCTGTGCCACTCCAAATTCTTGCCCTGCAACCACCCTCACCACCGTATGGCGTTGGGTCATTTGTTCAATTCTGAAACTCTCGACACCAGGCAAATCCCGTACGCTGTAAATCAAAGCCAAACCATGCATTACAGTGCCGTTCTGCGCCACCACGAAGTCGGTGGACCGACCCTGGATCTCTTTCAAGACCGGCAATCCACGACCACACGCACAAGGTATATCACTCAACACCCCAATGTCACCCGTGCGATAGCGGACGAATGGAAAGTCGGAAGTTGCCAAATGCGTCACGACGATTTCCCCGGCTTCGCCTGCGGCACAGGGTGAGCCATCTGGATGGACGGTTTCCACAATGATGTCCTCCGCACTGATGTGCAAACTGCCTGACGGGCACTCATGGGCAATAAAACCGGCGTCGCGCGCTCCATAACCGTTGGCTACAGGGCAACCAAAAACCTCGCTGATCAGGGCTCGTTGTGTGTCATAGAGCCTTTCCGAAGTGACAAATACGACTTTGATTCCCAAACGGGTCATTTCCTGCCCCTGACGTTTGGCGCATTGGGCAATAAGTGCCAGGCTGGATGGGTAGCCGAACAACATGCTCGGGCGAGCCAGACAAATTTTCTTCACAAACTGCGCAAGTTTGTCATTTGACATCTCGAAAGCAGGCAGCAAGTAGCTTCGCATCAGTCCGTCACGTACTCGCCGCATACGATCCTGTGCGCCCAATTCCACCGGACTCCCCCACACCACCAGCTCAGGGTCGCCAATGTCCACGCCCCACCACCGGGTTGCACGCCACTTTGCAGCTACATCATGGCTTTTTCGGCTTCTCCCCATGTAAAAAATTAGGGGCTCGCCTGAAGAGCCGCCTGTGGTGTAACGCGTCAGGGGACGGGTGCCGTCCGCTTTCAGTCCATCAAGATTAGCCCTGATGTCTGACTTGGTCAGCAGGGGCAATGATTGGAGTGCATCCAGAGAGTCCACCGCCTCCGGATCGAAATGGCATTGCCGGAACACTTCCCTGTAATAGGGGACTCGTTGCCCAATCAGGGTTAAAAACTGGCGTAACCGGTCGACGCGATAAGCCGCCAATGTTGAGGCGGTCCACCACTGACTGACCTCCAGTCGCTCACGCAGGTTGACAGAATCGTGTCTCTTGAGGCGCTCATGCAGTGGAAACAATACGTTCGAACACACGGAGGTGTAAAGACTCACAAAAAACTCCTTTTTATGGCCAGTTGCTTGTATGACTCCAGCCACATCGTGCGAATTTGCAGCCAGGTGTATTTCTGGGCTTCCTGCAAGCCGGCCTGACGCAAGTCACAGGCCAGTTTCGGCTGCTGCAACACGCGCAGTACCTCCGTGGCCATCGTCCCGTCGTCACCCACAGGAACCAGCAGTCCGTTCACGCCGTGAATCACCATGTCAGGAATGCCACCTGCACTCGTACTCACCACCGGCACCCCGCTGGCAAACGCCTCCAAAATAGCAATGGGCATGTTGTCTACCTGGCTGGAATTGAGGACACAATCCGCCGACGCATACAAATCTGGCATGCAGGCGTTCTCGATCGCACCGGCAAAATGAACTGCCTCCACCAGATTCAGAGTGACACACAGCGCACGCAACATGGCCGATTCCGGACCCGTCCCGGCAACAGTCAAACGAGCCCCCTTGTAGACCGTTTGAACAAGCGCGAAGGCTCGAATTGCGGTGGCAACGTCGTAGATGGGTTCCAGATTGCGGGTGACAACCAAATGCGGTGCCATGCCAAATGCATGGGGTGCTACAGGAGCAAAGCGCGCCAGATCAATGATGTTGGGGATAACCGTGCTGACAAGACCGTACTTGGCAAAAATCCGTTGTAGAAACACCGACGGCGTCACGCACAGCGAAGCCTTTGCGAGCATTTTCAGAACATATCGGGGCGCGTTCGCAAAGAAAGCGTCGGCTCCGCCCCCACGGTAATTCACGATGATGGGAACACAGCGCATGCGAGCAACAATAACGGCAGGTGTTGCAAACAGGTGCCATGCCCAGCCTGAGTTTGCCAAGAGGTGGATCACATGGGTGCGTCCAGCACTTCGCCACAGACTACATACATAGGGCACAAGCCGAAACAAGGCACGCAACAAGGGCACACGCCCCACCCACTTGGGCCGGTATGGGCAGTTAGTCCGAACCACTTCAACGTGCACACCTTCGGAACTCAGCAACCGAACAAGCTGCTCGCATTGATTCGCCATGCCACCCATTGGGGGCGCCAAAGGTCCCACAACGCCAACACGCAGCGTCGGGCTGGCATGCGCATTGATCTGCGTTTGGTTGGTATCAATGGCCACCATGCTGAAGGCCCTGAAAGAATGATTTCGATGGCGATCTGTACCGCCGGTACAACCAAACCAGAAGACAAGCCAGAAAGACCAAAGCAGCCAGGGGTACCAGCGATGCAAGGAGCAGCAAGTGCAAGTGCAAACGCCACATGGCCTGCACCTGCGCCAGGTTGTCTGCATTGGCCAGCAATCGAACCTGAGGATGCACCCCTTCCACGATCGCTCCCAACTGCTCCAAACAACGAGATACGCCCGAGAACACCCTCACCGATCGCGATCGATCGTAGGTGAATACATTGTTGCCCCATGGCATGTACCACTCGTGCAACCCACGCCGGTAGTAGGCCCACGCTTTGCCTTCCAGTGCCCACCCCACGCGAGCGCCTTGATCCAGTGGCGCCAACCGGAGTTGCTGTGACCCGCTCAAGAGTGCCCGACGGAAGGCCAGGGCCGAGAGTGGGGCTGCAGCGTTTTCAAAGAAATAGTAATTATTGAAAACGTCTACCAGTTGCCAGCGACCGACTTGCCGGTTCCATATCTCGGGCCAGATATGGCCGTGCCCGCCAAATCCGTCGAATGAAAACGACCAGGTCCTCACTGGCATACCTGCGGCAAGGGCAATGGCAACGAAAACGTCTGTGAAATCTCCACAGTAGCCGTCGCCTTGCGTGACAACGCGCTGGTACGTGCCGCGTAAATCTGACATGACGGCCCCACCGCGCAACACGGGGCTGCTGCTCAATAGATGGCGACTGATTGCCACCGCTCGTGTCCAGTCATCAGGCAGAGCCGAGAGGCCGAGGTGCTGCACCACCTGACTGAAAAAGGGGTCTGCCGGCCCCAACTCCTGCGCATAGCCTACAGGTACATTTGCAGGTGTCCAATCAAAATCGGGGCTTGTTTTTTCGGGCAACAGCAAGGCATTGCGCAGGCGCACCAGTTCAGTAGAACTGCCCAAATAAGGCGCAAGCGACAACAAGCAAACGATCAAAACAAGCAAGCTGACCCCTGCACACCGACGCCACACGGGAGGCATGGCACCGTGAAAATCGTGACCTACCAACACAATCCCTCCACCTCGGCAGAAATAGCAGCACGATTGGATAGATTCACCAGATCCAGGATCACCTGATCGCCACGACTGTGCTGGACCAACGCGTCATGGACCACGCGCCCACCAAGCCCCACCACCAAAAGATCGGACGCATGGACGACATCCTCAATGTCGGATCTCAACATCTGGCCGATGTGAGGCAGGTGCTTTTCAACAAAACTGCGGTTGGACCCGATCAGTTGTGCAAGGTGCACTTGGGGGTCATAAATGGACAGCTGCATTCCTTTGCCGATCAACTGCTCCGCCAGAGTGACCAACGGGCTTTCACGCAGGTCGTCAGTACCGGTCTTGAAGGACAAACCAATGAACCCGATTTTGCGTTTGCCGGTAGCCAACACCTTCTGCAGGGCAACATCAAGATGTTGGCGATTGGAAGGCATGATGCCTGCCAACATGGGTATCTCCACATCATGCAACTTGGCCAAATGGGTGGTGGCTCTCAAATCCTTGGGTAAACAGGAGCCCCCAAAGGCAAAGCCGGGCTTGAGGTAGGCTGAAGATATGTTGAGTTGTGTATCCCGACACAGGAGGTCCATGACCTCAAAGGCATCAACTCCCAACGCATCGCATAGCCTGGCGGTCTCATTGGCAAAGGTGATTTTCAGAGCGTGGAAATTATTGCAGCAGTACTTCATCATCTCTGCCGACCGAACCGACGTTTCAAAAAACTGGCATGGGAAATCCCCAAACAGGGCTCGAAGCCGCTCTACAGGATAGGGATGATTCGCACCCACCACGGTGAACGGTGGCTTGTCATAATCACGGATGGATGAGCCCTCGCGCAAGAACTCCGGTTGAAAGCACAGAAAGAAGCCTTCGCCATCTTTCTTGCCCGATCTGGCCTCAATGATCGGACGCAACACATCTTCCACGGTTCCCGGCACCAGAGTGGACCGAAATACCACCACATGGGGGGCATCCTTGAACCGAATTGCCATTCCGATTTCCTCAGCCAGCCCCAGCATGGCTGTCTGATCCTGGCTGCCGTTGGGGGCGGACGGCGTACCCACACAAACCAGTGAAAGGTCGCTGCCTTGCACTGCTGCTTGGGCATCAGCAGTTACAGTGACTCGCCCGCTCAGGGCGACTTGCGCCATGAGATCGACCATACCCTCTTCAACCACCGGCGTCTTGCCCTCCTTGATCAACGCCAACTTGCCCGGATCAATGTCAACGCCAATCACCTCGTGGCCGTCTCGCGACAAACAGGCCAGCGACACCGCTCCGACATAGCCCAATCCAAAAATGCTGATCTTCATGCGAAAGCTCCCTTGCCTATTGAATAATTCCGGATGCTGCGGTCAATCAGGCCATTCAGGCGTGCCATGGCACGAGGCCAGGCGTGATGGCTTAGCATGCGTTGTCGACCCGCCTGAGCAAGACGCTCCCGCTCAGCGGCACTGCTGGTGACAGCCAGAATCGCCTTCACATAATCCTGCGGGGTGTCCGCTACCAAAAAATGTGTACCGGGTTCAGCGTCTACCCCAGCCGCTGCGAGGCGGCTGGTGACAACGGGCACACCCATCGCCATCGCCTCCAGGATCTTGTTCTGGGTTCCCCGGGCGATGTTGAGCGGTGCCACCATCAAGGCGGACTGGCGAATAAAGGGACGCACATCGGGAACGGACCCTGTGACCGTCACGCCATCGAGATCACCCAGATTCTGTATGGCGGGTGACGGGTCGGCCCCCACAATCAACAACTTGAGCGCAGGACGGCTGGACTTGAGCTGGGGCCAAATCTCTGAACAGAACCGCGTCATGCACTCCTGGTTGGGGTAGTAGTCCATGCGCCCGATAAAGCTGATGGTGTCGGGGTCATATGCGGCATCAACGGGGCAGAAGAAATCAGCATCCACGCCATTGGGGAACCAGTCGGTATCAGCCCCCGTGACATAGGAGTCCAAGGTGTCCTTCTCAGCTTGGGTAGTGGCCGTGCACAGATCAAAGCAGGTGGCCAACTGTTTCTCGGCAGCCAGCATCTTGGCGCCTTCATACCGATAGCCCAATGACAATGGAAACGGCTTGTAGTTGGCATACTCCAGCCATTTTTGGGAATCCATATCGCCAAAGTCAAGGATTTTTGGCACATCAGTCACATGCGCTACGTATTGCGCTATAGAGGAACAGTGCACAAAGATGAGATGCCACTGCTTTGACGCCAGCAAGTCATCCACCTGATCAGCCATCGAAGGCGAATAAAAATACCCCATGGACGACGGGGTGGGCACAGGCAGGCGCGCAACCATGCGCAGTACTTGCACCCACTCCACCACACTACCCATTGCAAAATCTGCGCAGTAGGGGGCCACTCCCTGGCCTTGCTCAGCCTCCTCCGGTGAGCGAACCAGAGAACAAACCGTCACCTGATGGCCCGCTGCAGTCAGGTGCCTGATCATGTTGAAAGGCCGAATTTTCCCGCCACGTGTGGGTGGGTAAGGAAACCGGTGACACAGGTACAAGATTTTCATGCCAACTCACTTTTCAGTTCTGAGGCGACGTCCGATGGGTCGCGATGATCAAGATAAATCCGGCTCCATATCTCCAGATTCATCAAAGCCAGCAATGAATCCGTTCCATCCATCCGATGGGTTGCGTGACCGGCAACCAGCTCATTCACGATCGACTGCCGAAACAACCCCCGCCGCGCCACCACCTCGGGTGCCAGCAAGCATCGCAACACAGGGGCCAAATCCTTCCGGAGCCACGCCCCCATCGGCGTGCCAAACCCTCGCTTCTTACGATTCAAAATTTCGTCGGGCAGCAAATCCCCCAGCGACTCCTTCATCACATGCTTGAGTCGTCCATTGCGCACCTTGATGGCCGATGGCATGGCCGCAGCGAGCTCGACAAGACGATGGTCCAGCAAGGGCACGCGGCATTCAAGCGAGACGGCCATGCTCATCTTGTCGGTCAACATGAGCAAGTCATCGGGCAGCTGTGTTTGGGCATCCACAGACAACAGGCGATTCAACGTGTCAATCTGTCCAGCGCCATCAAATGCCCGGTCCAAAGCATCGGGTTTCACGCCATCGGACCGCAACAGCAATGCAGCCACTGTTCCCCGATCGAGGACCTGCAGATAGGTTCGGTAGCGGTCATCACTGGGCAGCTCGGCCGAGGCAAGAAAGCCCTTGGCAAGGCGCAGGGTGTTGAGCAGGCCTGAGTGCCGGTCTGCTGGCAACTGGTGGGCAATAGACGCTGCTGACCTCCTGATCCAGCCTGGCAGCCGCCGGTACTGCTGCGCATAATGTTCCCCCAGATACCTTTGATAGCCACCAAAGAGTTCATCTCCGCCGACGCCTGACAAAATGACCTTGACATCTTCCCTGGCGAACTCGGACACCAAAAACGTCGTGATGAACGCGGTATCCGATAAAGGCTCATCCATGTGCCACAGCAACTTGGGTAGCAGGGACACAACATCGGGCTTCACCACAATCTCGCGGTGTTGTGTCCCAAAAATATCAGCCACCCGGCGGGCCCAGGGCAACTCGTTGTAAAGCGACTCCGCTTCACCGCCACTAAAGCCAATCGCATAGGTGCGAATCGGTTGCTGGGAATGGCGAGCCATGAAACCCACGACAGCACTCGAATCAACGCCGCCTGATAGAAAAGCGCCAATCGGCACGTCGCTGACCATTTGCATGCGAACTGACGCTTCGAGTTGTGCTCGAACCCGCTCAATCCACTCCTCTTCCAGCATCTGTCGATCTACTTGCTCCGGAATACACCAATAGCGCCACTGGCGCACCGCGCCATGTTCGCAGAGCAGCAGAGTCGCCGGCGGCAACTTGGCCATGTCCTGAAAAATACAATCCGGAGCAGCCACATACCCAAGATGCAGGTAGCTGGCTACAGCGTCGCGATTCAGGTCGGCATGGACACCTGGCAGGGCGAGCAGCGCTTTCGCCTCCGTCGAGAATGCCAGGAACTGATTGTTCTGCATGAGATAGAGTGGCTTCACACCCAGTCGATCCCGACCAATCAGCAGGCGACGCCGTGGCCCATCCCACAGGGCAAAGGCAAACATGCCATTGAGCCGCAACACAAAGTCATCGCCTTCGGCGTGATAGAGATGCAGCAACACCTCGCTATCTGAACCCGTCTTGAAGTGATAACCTTTGGCCTGCAACTCGTGGCGAAGCTCGCGAAAGTTATAGATTTCACCGTTGCACACCACCCAGAGCGTGTCCTCCCTGTTGGACATTGGCTGATGTCCGCCTGCCACATCAATGATGGACAGGCGTCGCATGGCAATTCCACAGGCGCCATCAATGTGCATTCCCTCGTCATCTGGCCCCCGGTGCCGAGTCACAAGCCCCATAGCCGACAAATGTTGTGGCGAAACGGCCTGACCATCAAATCGATAAATTCCGTGAATTCCACACACAATGTGACCTCAGGTACTAACTAACTGACTATGCCCACGCGCGCTCAAGGCCTGTTGATAAACCGCACGGTAGCGGTCCACACTGGCCGCCCAGGTTCGCTCTCGTTCTACAAAGCGACGAGCCTGCGCTTGTATCTGTGGCCAACGCGCGCGCTGGATGAGCACATCGTGAATAGCTTGCGCCAATGCACCTGCATCACCCGCCCGAAACAAGAAACCGGTTTCGCCGTGATGAATCAACTCACGGTGCCCACCCACGTCAGAGGCAACCAGCATGCGCCCCTGCGCCATGGCCTCCAAAGGCTTCAAAGGCGTTACCAACTCGGTCAGTCGGGTGGGCAATCGAGGGTAGGCCAACACATCCATGAGTGCGTAGTAGCGCTGAACTTGGGCATGCTCAACGCGGCCAGCAAAAATCACATGGCCCTGCAGTCCCGCTGCAGCCACCTGCGCCTTCAGGCTGCTGTCCTGCGGACCTCCGCCCACCAGCAGCAAACACAAGTCGGGATAGCGTGGCAGCAGTTGCTGCACCGACTCGACCAGCAAATTCAGACCTTCGTAGCCATAGAAAGAACCGACAAATCCGACCACGGTGGCGCCATCCAGACCCAGGGATTGACGCAGAGCCGGATCGACTTCCCGTTCCAAGGTGAACAGACCTGAATCCACAGCATTTGGTATCACCGTCACACGATCTGCGGAGATGCCCCGCAGCGTGATGTCATTGCGCAGCCCCTCGCAGATTGTGGTGATCTGGTCAGCCTGACCGAGAGCAAAGGTTTCCAGCGCCCGTGACACGCGGTAACGCAAGCTGCCCTCCTGGGTGGTGCCGTGGTCCACTGCAGCATCTTCCCATGAGGCCCGCATTTCATAAACAAGTGGCAAACGCTGACGCCGCGCCACCCACAAACCGGGTAGAGCGTTGAGAACAGGCGAGTGAACATGGATGAGATGAGGCCGCGTGAGGTGCACGACTTCGCTGAGCCGCCGGGCTGTCAAGCCCATTTGACTCATGAGACCCACACCTTCCTGGCTGGGGGTTCTGTAGAAGGTCAAACCATCAACCTTATCCTTCAGTACGGTCGTAGGTCCTTGCTTGGGTGAAGTCAGGTGTATGGTCTCCCAGCCCAGCCTGTGCTGCTCATGCAGGATTGACAACGTTCTAAAGGTGTAGCCGCTGTGCAAGGGCGTCGAATGATCCAGCACATGAAGAATACGCAAGCTCATGCACCCACCACCAGTGGCTCATTCGCCCTCTTGTCCACCACATTGCGTAAAAAGGCCTCAAACATCAGCAAGGTCCACAAAGGGGCGCTGTAGTCCCGTGCACCCGATTGGTGGGCGTCGACCAGATGGTGCAAATACGCCGGATTGAACCAGCCCGTGGCCAGCAGCCTGTCACCCAATACCGCGCTGCGCAAGCGCTGTTTGAGAGGTCCACGAAACCAACGCGCCAACGGGACCGAGAAACCCATTTTGGGCCGATACAGCACCTCGTGTGGAAGATGCATCTCCATTGATTTTTTAAAAATGTACTTCCCCTCTTGCCCTTGAATCTTCAGACTGGATGGCAGCGTGGCCAACCACTCGACCAGCTCATGGTCCATCAGGGGTTCACGCACTTCAAGTGAATGCGCCATGCTGGCCCGATCAACTTTGGTGTTGATATCGCCCACCAGATAGGTCTTCAGATCGAGGTACTGAATGAGTGCCAGCGGATCGTCGGTTCCTGCATTCATGGCGTGCCGTTCGAACACAGTCTGTGCGTTGTATCCGGCCAACTCAGATTTAAAGCCCGGACTGAACAACGCCCGGCGCATCGGCTCTCGCAAAATGGAAACCGAGTGACAGTAAGACTCCACTGAATTGCGTGCCAACCCCTCAAACGTGGTCTTGGCCCGCAACATTCTTGGCGCCCAGTCAGCCTTGGGGTAGAGCCTGCCCAGCATGCCAAACAGGGGGCGTCGAACCGCCATCGGCAGCACCGAGCGCAAACGCTCCTCCATCAGGTGCATGCGGTAGCGCCGGTAGCCCCCCAGGGACTCATCGCCACCATCCCCTGACAACGCCACCGTGACATGTTTGCGCGCCAATTCGCACACCCGGTAGGTTGGAATGGCAGAGCTGTCAGCATAAGGTTCGTCGTATAGGCGCGCCAGCGTATCGATCAAGTCATAGTCATCGCTTCCGACGATCTCAAGCCGATGCCTTGTTTGATGGCGATCAGCCACCTGCTGCGCAAACTGCAATTCATTGAAGGCGGGGTCATCAAAACCAATCGAACAGGTATTGACTGGCTCAGTGGACAACCCGGCCATCATGGCCACTACGGCGCTACTGTCCACACCGCCTGACAAAAAAGCGCCCAGAGGCACCTCGGACACCATGCGCAAGCGAACTGATTCCTGCAACCGCTGCACCAATTCAGCCTGAGCATCCAGTACGGAAATAGGATTGTTCAAACTGAAACGAACATCCCAGTACGCTAGCGGCTCCGGGACAGCCAAGCCTCGGCGGATCATAAGGCTGTGGCCTGGCGGCAGCTTTTGCGCCTGCTTGAAGATCGTGCGCGGCTCAGCGACGTAGCCCAATGCAAAATATTCCTCAACACCATTGGGATCGATGTCACGGCGCAAGTCGCCGTGGGCCAGTAGGGACTTGAGTTCAGAACCCAATAACAAAATGCCATCATCCAGCAGCGCGTAATACAGGGGTTTGACACCCAGCCGATCACGGGCCATGAACAAGGTCTGTTGGTTGCGGTCCCACAAGGCAAACGCAAACATGCCCCGAAAGTGCAAGACGCAATCTGCCCCCCAGGACTCCCACGCATGCACGATCACTTCGGTGTCACTGCGGGTGTGAAAGACATGACCCAAGGTTTGTAGCTCAGGAATGAGTTGTTGGTAGTTGTAGATCTCGCCATTGAAGACAACCACGACCGAACCATCTTCATTGAACAAAGGCTGTTGCCCGGTAGCAATATCAATGATGGAAAGGCGTCGATGCCCCAAGCCAATACCGGCTTCAATATGCAAGCGACCGTCATCGGGCCCGCGGTGCCGCTGGGAGTCGTTCATGCGCTGCAACACGGCACGGTCAATCTCGCGGCTGCCACGGATGTCGATGATGCCGGTAATGCCACACATGATGTTCAGGAATGATGTGGCTCGGCCTGCATCGCGCTGATTCGGTGCAGTTGCTGGTCGTACAAGGCTTGGTAAGCGGACACCATGGCACTCAAACTGAATGCCGCTTGCACTCGCTGGCGGCCTGCCTGACCCATCTTGAGCGCACGTTCCGGACTGGATGCCAACTCCACCAGTCGCAATGCCATGGCCTGCGGGTGGGCCGCCGGAACAATATAGCCCGTCTTCCCCTGTAACACCAGATCTGCGTTGCCACCGACGGCTGTCGCCACCACGGGAAGACTGCTGGCCATAGCTTCCAGAATAGTGTTGGACACTCCCTCAGCCAGCGAAGGCAATGCAAAAGCGTGCAGTCCCCGCAGCACATCCTGCACATCACTGCGCTCGCCAGGCAACCAGGCCAGGGCACCCAGACCCGCCGCATTCAACACAGCTTGGGCTTGAGCACGCAAAGGTCCCTCCCCCACCATCACCAGGCGCAGCCGCGATCTAAGTTGGGGAGCCAATATAAGCGCCTGCGCGAATGCATGCGCCAGCATGACTGGATCCTTCACTGTTTGCATTCGACCCACGGTGCCAACAAGCCAATGCTGCGCCGGATTGAACGGGCAACCGGTGATGCTCGGAACCCCTGATGTCATCGGGGAAAAACGCGCCGTATCCACTCCGTTGTAGACCTGCGTCACCTTTTCCTGAGAAACACCTACCTTCTCCGTCAGGTAGTCAGCAAGGTCACGGGACAGGGCCGTGTAACGGTGAACAAAAGGTTTGTAAATTCGGCGAAGGCGCTGGTAGGTAACATGGCTGCCATCCAGATCACCCACATCCCGACCGTGCTCACCATGAATACGCACGGGCACACCGGCCGCCCAGGCTGGAACTTGCACCTCCAAAGCTGCCAGATTGCGGCTATGAACTATTTGCGGTCGCAGCTGTCGAAACAACTTGAAGAGTCGGGGGTAAAACCACACCGCATGTCCCGGTGGCTTATGCAGGGCCATGAATTCGACATCACTGTGCCGAATCCGTTGGCGAAAGTCCGTTATGTCGGTTAGCGCTAGAACGGCATGGCGATAACCCTGCCCAGGCATGTGATTGATGAGATTGACGATTCCGTTCTCCAGCCCGCCCACATCAAAGCGATACACCACGTGAAGGATAAGGGGGCGTTGGTCAGTGCGCATAGACAACTCCAGGCAATCTTCAAGTTGACGCTACAGACGCCAGAGCTTGTAACCGGCCCCTTCAATGGCTCCTCGATTGAAGGCTGACTTGACGTCAATAAAGACACCGCCTTTCACCAGCTTCCTGCCAAAATCATCCATCGACAGTTCGGCAAACTCCTTGTGAGCAACAGCCGCCACGAGGGCGTCAGCCCGGGGCAGATCGGCCCAGGACAAGAGTGGTACGCCGTATTCCCGGATAGCCTCCTGCGACTCCGCCTGGGGATCGGTCACATGCACCTCAATGCCGTACGACTTGAGCTCATTGATGATGTCAATGACCTTGGAGTTGCGCAGATCGCCACAGTTCTCCTTGAACGTCAATCCCAAAATATTGACTTTGGCACCTTTGATGTAGCTACCGCTGGCGATCATGTGCTTGATGGTCTGCTCGGCGATGAACTTCCCCATGCCATCATTGATACGCCGGCCAGCCAGGATGACCTGCGGGTTGTAGCCCAGCATCTCTGCCTTGTGAGTCAGGTAGTAGGGATCCACGCCAATGCAGTGGCCGCCAACCAGGCCTGGTTTGAAACCCAGGAAGTTCCATTTGGTTCCTGCTGCTTCAAGCACCTCGGTGGTATCAATGCCCATCTTGTCAAAAATAATGGACAACTCGTTCATCAGCGAAATATTCAAATCGCGCTGGGTGTTCTCGATCACCTTGGCAGCCTCAGCTGCCTTGATGCTGGAGGCTCTGTGAACACCCGGCACAATAATGGTTTCATACAGCTTGGCTACCTTTTCCAAGGTCTCAGGCGTGTCTCCCGACACAATCTTGAGAATCTTGGTCAGCGTGTGCTCTTTGTCACCCGGATTGATACGCTCCGGCGAGTAACCCACAAAAAAGTCCTGTTTCCAGGTCAATCCAGACTCCCGCTCCAGCACGGGAATACAGACCTCTTCTGTCGCACCGGGATAGACCGTGGATTCAAACACCACAATCGCCCCCTTTTTCATGTGCCGCGCCACACTTGTACTGGCACCTGTCAGAGGCCGAAAGTCTGGAATATGCGCGTTGTCCACCGGCGTCGGCACCGCCACCACAATCATGTCCGCTTCAGCCAGCAGGCTGGGATCGGTGGTGTAGACCGCGTGAGTCGAGCTGCGCATGTCGCCGTCGGACAACTCGCGAGAAGGATCAATGTATTGACGGCATGACTCCACCTTGGCCTCAGATATATCAAACCCAATCGTGCGCCAACTCTTGCCAAACTCCACCACCAAGGGCAGACCCACGTAACCCAAGCCAATGACCGCAACTACTTGCATAACGAGATCTCCAAAGCATTCATGTAATCAACTCAGTGCTCAACACTCAAGGCTTCATCCAGGACTTTTTCCCATCGCCAGCAACAGGTCGTTGATAGCGCCCTGGTGCGTAGTCAAAAAGGAGGTCAGCAAGCTGTCGGCATCGCCGGTCTGATCTTTCAGGGTGCTTGCGACGATGACCGCAGAGCCATCACTTCGACCTGACAGGCGATTCAACGCGCCATAAACTTTGGCCAGATGATCATTGGCAGTCACCTGGCCACCAATCCAGTAGAACTGCCAGGCCACCAGGTTTTTTTGATTGGCGAGAGCGGGCTTAACAGCGCTGCGGAGTTCGGCCGTGCGGACCTCCAGCACATGCTCACCCCAAATCAGTCGCTGTCGACCGCTTGCAACCAACTCCCAGTGCGGGTCCTTGCCCACAACGAGTACGTTGTTGGAACTGACCAATTTGCGACCATAGTCCTGATACTGGTAGTGACCCAGGTACAAGCCCACGGCACGACCGTCCAGGGAGTAGTGCTGATTGATCTCGGTGGAGGGATTCTGAAAAGCTGGCTTGAAGCCAAGTCCTTTGGATCCGTCAGCCTGCCAATGAGTCACAAGTGACGCCGGTTCGGCGACAACACCTCTGGAGGCCATGTCGCGGTTCTCCATCGTCAATAAAGCAAGGTGTGGCAAGGTCACCATCATCGCCATGCCAGCAGCGCCACCCCAGAGCCGGACAGCATGGCGCGGAGTAGCTCTGCTTACCTTGCCAATGGCCTGGTTAGCCATCGGAGCATCGGATTCAGGTTCGGCCCAGCGTGCTCCAATGATGAACATCAGCATGATGACGATGCCAAAAAATACCCAGCCATATAGCAGATGATCAACCCCGACTGCCAGCTTGTTGCCAGACAGGTGGCCCAGCATCACAATCATGTAAGCACGCATCCAGTTGGCCACCACCGGCACCACGAGGGCCACAAGAACGAAGAGAATCCTCCGTTGTGCGGATTGATAGTTCATGTAGGAAAAAAGAGCACCAACCGTCAGCGAGGCAATCAGATAGCGAACGCCGCTGCACGCCTCCACTACAGCCCAACGTCCGGTCGGAACAACAAAGTCAAGCCCCTCACGGTAAACCGGAATGCCTGACAAACGCAACGCAAACACCGTGACATGGGCCGTCCACTCCATCAGTGGCGGCAAGAGGAACTCACCGATCGGCACAGCGAAAAACAAAAAACCCAGTGGAAAAATAATCTGCCTCGTGACCGACCACCCCAACAGTGCAGGCACTGACAACACCAGCAACGCCACCAACATCAGTTGGGTGACTGCATTGACAGCCACCAGATCACCCAAGAGCCAAATAAAGGCCGCGCACGCCATCAGGACCCAGGCAGCGGGCGCGGGGCGAGGAACATGCATTGCAAGGGCCTCCCTCCTTCGCCAAATCAACCAAAGCGCAATCGGTGGCACCAAAAAACCGTGAGTGAACGTATCGGACCGAGACCAGATCGTGACCATGGCCATCGCGGTTTCCCGATATAGAAACAAAATCCAGACCTGTAGCAAAACGACTGCGGGCAGGGCTCGCTGCCAAGCTCGCGGCATGCCAAACCGCAAGGGCGTCGCCATGGGGAGAGTACTCATCCCAGGCTCCTCACTACCATGGGTCCCAGCCAGTTGGCAACAGGAAGGGGCAGATGCCGCCAGGCAGCAATCAGAAGGCGGTATTTGCGATTTGACGGATTATTTTGGGGAATCGTGGCTCGCTTGTAGAGACAATATTCGTAGTGCAGAGGACTCGGCTCGAAACCCCAGTTTTTCTTGAAGGCGTACGAACCCGTGCCCTGCTTGCTGCGGCCATAGTCAAACACCCGCAAACCGCGTGCACAGGCACGGCGCAACAACTCCCAATATTTGAAGTCATTGGCCGCCAGATGGCGCGCCGACTCGTCATCACCGGCGTAGTAAGGCAAGACCTCGTCCCGAAAGTAGAAACTCAGCACGCTGCTCAAAGCCCGTCCCTCGGACGTGGTGACCGTCAATACCTCGCAGTCCGACCCGAATTCCGAGAGCAAGGCGTGGAAGTAGCGTTTGGGCATGGCGGGCGTTCCATGGCGATGCACGTTGTCTGCGTACAGGTCAAAAAACCGATCTGCATCGCTGTCTATTTCGCTGCGCAAGCCGTGCTGGATACCTTTGCGAACCATCGCCCGCTGCTTGCGAGGGATGGCCAGCATATTGGCGTCCTCATCTGGCAGGATGGATTTGCGAAAGGTCACATACAAATCCTGCGCTGGCCAGTTCGGGTGACGCCGCGTTACATTGCGCCACTCCAGATGCCCCACCCCCAGACGAGCCGCCAGTGCCTGGGCCTCAAGCTCCAACGCCTGCGCAGCCTCGACATTGGATGCCGCTACACCGCCATACACCGCAAATGGCAGACCCACCAGAGAATTCCCAAACAGCCAACTATTCACATGTCCCAACGGCAGCACACCCTGAATGACCCCACCTGCCTCAGCGAACAAATAATAGGTATCGTGATGAAACACCTCACGCACAACGTTTTGCCAACCCGCGCGGTGAAAAAAACTGGCCTCCGGACACGCCATCACAAATGAATCCCACCGCGCAACCAAAGCCGTGTCCTGCGGCAGCAACCGCTTGACGATCAACGGCGAGCCCTCAAGCAGCTGCTGCATGCCGAGCCTCCTGATTCAGGAAAATGTGGTCCATGCGACCCCACTTGAAATCGCCCAGCAACTGGTTCAGACGACCTGGCATGCGGGCAATGTTGACGTAATGCCGAAAGCGCGTTTTCGGATTGATGCCGTCAATACGGGGTTGCTCCAAGTCGATCTCCCAGGGATGGAAATAGAAGACCCCTGATTCACCGTCCTGGTGGTTCACCTGCCTCAACATCCACCGTGACAATGCATAGGGCAACAACCGGAAGTACCCACCGCCACTGGATGGCAGGTTTCGACCCAGCAAGCGCAAGGTCGTGATCGGTATCTCCGTCAGACCCGGTCTCACTTCGTATGAAAAACGAGGCGACTCCGGCATGCCGTAGTGGTCGTGCCGAATTGGATACACACTGGAGCTGTAGCGGTAACCCGCCCGCAGCAAGCCATCAAAGGCCCATGGATTTTTCTCACCGATTGAGAAACTGGGCGCTCGGTATCCAAGGACGGCACAACCCGACACATCTTCCAGCACGATCTTGGCGAGCTGAATATCCGCAAAGAATGCCGCTTCGGACTGCTCATTCACTCGCTCATGCCCGTATCCATGGCTCGCCAACTCATGCCCTTCCCGCACAATTCGCCGCACCATCTCCGGGTAGCGCTCGGCGATCCAGCCCAAGGTGAAAAAAGTGGCTTTGGTATCGTGGCAAGCCAGCATGTCAAGAATTTGGTTCACGTTGCGCTCAATCCTGCACTCGCGGGTATTCCATTCGGCACGGGCGATATACGGAGCAAATGCGGAGACTTGAAAGTAGTCTTCAACATCGATCGTCAATGCATTGGTCAGGGTGGGCGCACTCATGCCATCAGCTTTCATTTGCGCTCAGCCATTGGTACAAGTCGGCTGCAATCCGTTCGCTGGCATGGCCGTCCCACAAATCCGGCACGCATCCGCGCTTGCCCCGCCCATCCAGAATATCCTGCACAGAAACCAGGATGAGCTCGCGGTTGCACCCCACCAGCGTATTGGTGCCCTGCTCAACCGTGATCGGACGTTCCGTGTTTTGCCTCAAGGTCAGGCAAGGCACGCCAAGAGCCGTCGTTTCTTCCTGCAGGCCGCCGGAGTCAGTCAGCACGACCGTCGCCCCACTCAGCAGGCCCAACATATCCAGGTAACCCTGGGGCGGCAACAGCGCCATTCTGTTCGGGTCAATCAGGCCCATTAACCCGAACTTGTTCATGTGGCTGCGTGTACGGGGATGCAACGCAAAGATCAGGGGCAACTTGATGGAAATCTCTCCCAACACAGACAAAAGCATCCGCAACGTGTCTGGCTCGTCGACATTGGAAGGACGGTGCAGCGTCACCAAACCAAAACCGGATGCCTGACTGAAGACCGTCGGATCAATGTGGTTGGCTTGCAATGTGGCGTTCACGCGGCATGCGCGGGCTTGCCCATGCATTACGGAGTCAATCATGACGTTGCCGGCGAAGCAGATCCGGTCTGCGGGGATACCTTCGCGCACCAAATTGTCAGCAGCAGAGCTCTCCGTGGTGTAGAGCCGGTCTGCCAGCTGGTCGGTCAGGAGACGGTTGATCTCCTCGGGCATGGTTCGATCATGACTGCGCAAACCCGCCTCAATGTGCACCACCGGCACGCCCTTCTTTGCCGCCACCAACGCACAGGCCAGAGTAGAGTTGACATCACCCACCACCGCCACGCAAGAGGGTTTATAAGCATCGATCACAGGCTCAAAGCGGCGCATGACCTCAGCAGTCTGAACCGCATGTGTACCGGACCCCACCTCCAGATTCACATCAGGGGCAGGCAGTGCCAAGTCTTCAAACAAGCTGGCGCTCATGGCTGCGTCGTAATGCTGGCCTGTGTGCACCAACAGCGTGGGCAACGCCGGCACGTGGGCGGCCATAGCCCGCAGGATGGGTGCCATCTTCATGAAATTTGGCCGGGCTCCTACCACACACATCACCGGACCCAACGCCAATGCCGATCGTTGATTGAGCAGAGCATGGCTCACAGGCTACCCTCCTGGGGTCGGGCCCCTGCGACCAACACCAGCTTTTTCAACATCACCAGGGATTCCAGATTGATGCGTTCCAGGCGCAGCATGCTGCGCTCCAGGCGCCGCAGGCGACCGTCATATTGCTCCAGTCCCAGCGTGTCAATCTGGCTGCTCAGTGCTTCTGCCAGGCCGGGTGTCACCTGCATTCGGGTGGACTCCACGTCAAGCAACTCCGGCATCCCGAGCGCCTCGGCAGGGGAACTGGACCACTGCACCGGCTGGCGGGTCCGGTAATCCGGGGCCTTTGATTCCTCCTGCATTTCACTGACCACTTCGTTCACATCCTCGGCGCCAAAATCCGCCTTGTCGCCCAGAAATCCGAGCAACAGCAGTCGATCGCACAGCAGGTTGATACGCCGGGGAATACCCCCTGAAGCCGCGAAGATGGCGTCCATCGCCGGCGCATCAAAACCGGGGCGGCCATTGGCTCCAGCGCATTTCAGGCGATGCTCGATATAGCCTTGGGTCTCGTCCCGATCCAAGGGTCCGATATGGCAGGTTGCAGTGACGCGCTGACGAAGTTGCTGCATGTCCGGGCTTTGCAGAATCGCCCGAAACTCCGGCTGCCCCACCAAAAAGGTCTGAAGCAAAGCTTGCTGACCAAACTGGAAATTCGACAGCATACGCAGCTCTTCCACGGCCTTGCGGGTCAGGTTTTGTGCCTCATCAACAATCAACAAACACCGCTTTCCCTGGCTCACCTGACTCACCAGGAATGCCTCCAGCGCCATCAACACCTCGGCCTTGGACGCGTCCTTGATGCGCACCCCGAACGCAGCCCCCACCAATCGCAAGGTATCTTCGGCATCCAGCTGGGTAGTGACCAGATTCGCGGCAACCACTTTGTCCGCATCCAGACTGGCCAACAGGCCTCGCACCACGGTGGTCTTGCCGGCACCGACTTCGCCCGTGATCACGATGAAGCCTTCGCTTCTCTGCACCCCATACTCCAGATAGGCCTTGGCCCGCCGATGCTGCTTGCTCCCAAAGTAGAACCCTGGATCAGGGTTCAGCTGGAAGGGCTTGTTGCTTAGTCCGTAGAAGGCTTCGTACATGGCTTAGAACTGCACAGTCAAATTGAAGTTGATGGCCGTTTCGTCGTAAGGCAGATTCCCACGGGAAACCACATGGCGAAGACCTACCGTCCCCAACGCATGGCGCCCCACCCTGCCTGAGAGACTGGCATTCAGGAGTTGCAAGCGGGTGCTTTGCAGACCCAAAGAGCCGGAGGTCTTTTGCCCGGATACCAGCAGACCCAGCGAATAGTCCGGTGTCAGACGGTGTGCCCAATTCACACTGAGCCCCTGCTGACGGATCAGGGACGAAGTGCTCAGGTCATCCACCGCCAAAGAAACCAGATCGAGCCTGCGACTGTCACTGCGGGTGGCCACAAAGGTGATGGTGTCGCGCGCACCCAGCAAAGCAAACAGGGCATCCTGACGGCGCTGGACGAACACCGCCGATGTCAGAAAGCTGTTGATCGCGCCAAGATCAGGCTTGATGCCGTTGTCCCGCAAAAAGGCGTTGACCAACCGGGCACGTTCATCAACCCGAGGTTCCAATGCCGCAAACTGACTGAAAAGAAGGTCGTAAACAGAACCAAAACCCGTGAAGTTTGACTGACTGGGCGTGGCCGCCACGTCCTTTGAATCCGTGAACCGCCACACCGTGCGGGCTGTGCGGTGATCAAGGTTCAACGTGTGGGTCGTGCCAAACGGGCGCTGCCCCCGGGTGAAAGACACCCGGGTTCGCTCTGAAGGCGCCCAACTCACCCCGAACCCGTGGGTTCCATCGCTCTGCTTTTCCAGGCTTGTGAAATTGTCCGACTCGCGACCCACATTGGCCGACACGCCCAACTGGGGTGAGATGGCATAAGACATACCCAGGTTCAGGCGATCGGCTTGCGTATTGCGCCCAGCGCTGTAATCAACCCGTTGACGGCTGGCATCAGCGGACCACCCCAGGTTGCGAAGACTGCTGTCCCCCTTGATCTTGACGCTGCTGTCCACAGCGACAACACCGGATGCAACGGCTGAATCGCTGTTGGTTTCGATCCGGCTGTAGCGGGCGTCGTAGTCCGCCCAACTCCCCAGTTTCCCCCGCACATAGGGGGAAATTCGATAGCTCGACACCTCTGCCTGATTCGGGTTGAGTGCCGTGTTGCTGATCGACTGGGGGCCAAAAGCCGACAGGGCCTGTTGTGAAATCGACGCATTGAAATCGAGATAGGCCCAGCCCTCCACGGCCTCCAGAGTTCCGAAGCCATTCAGCAGGTTTTGAGACCGTCGGGGTGATGAGCCCTGCGCATAATAGATTTCATTCAAGGCGTAATCAACATACGCTTTCAAACGATCACCCTCAATGGTGAGCGTGACGCCAGGAGCAACTTCCGTGATTTGTTCCGCCTGTTCACTCTCCGTGGACAGACGAACGTTGTCAGTCCAGGTTTGAGTGACCGAGACCCGCGGGAGAATGCGAACCGCCGGGCCATCGGCGGCAAACACCTGAGCGCTGGCGCTGACGCATGCCAACATCAAGGCTACTCCTGAAGGCCTGCAAGCCGTGCGCATGGGATTGACGCTGTCCATCAGGCGAGCTGTGGTTCGGAACCGTAGCTATAACCATAGCCATACCCTGCAACCGCGGTCGTTCTGGCCTGATTGAGCAGCATCAGCTTCACCGGACAAGACTCAATAGTGGAGAGCGCCTGCATCACTTTGGCCTGCGGCGTCTTCTCTGCTTGCACCACCATGACCACCTGCCCCATGTGGGACGCCAGCGCCTGAGACTCTGTAGCCAGGAGCAAGGGGGGCGAATCAAACACAATGATGCGATCCGGGTAACGCCTGGCCATGTCATCAAGCAAACGGGTCATGGCATCGCTTGCCAACAACTCGGTGGCGCGCGGATGCGGCGTTCCGCTGGGCAACAGCGTCAACTTGTCAATATTGGTTCGCAGCATCAAATCCGACATGTTCAAGGACTCGTCCTGCACCATGTCCAGAAGCCCGGGCCCGGCGGGCAAGCCCAGCACCCGCATCACACCGGGGCAACTGACATCGGCATCCACCAGCATCACCGTGCAGTCCAGCTCGGTGGCAATACTCATCGCCAGGTTGATGGCGGTAAAGGTCTTGCCCTCACCAGCCAAGGCACTGGTCACCACAATGAGATTCCCGTTGGCCACCGCCGCCGCACCCTTGCCCTGGGCGTTGGCAATCAAGGGCCGCTTGATGACCCTGAACTGGTCGGCGATTTGGGACCGTGGTGCGTTGGGACTCACGATGCCTGCAGCTGCCAGTGCTGCCAGGTCAATCTCCACGCGCCGGGACAATACTGCCGGGTGAGGCTCAGGCAGCGAACTGACAGACGATGGCGAAGGTTGAGTTCTTGCCGGCGTCTCAGGTAGATCCACCCCTGCCTCACGAAGTTGTGCCATGCGGTGCGCCGCCTGCTCGATCAAACTGCTCATATCTTTGTTCATGCTGCCCGCCCGGACATCAGGGAAAAAATGACCATGCCAGCGGTGAAGGTCAAAAGTAACCCGCCGGAGGCTGCGAAAAACTTCTTCAACTCATACCGCTCCCGACGCAGTTGCGACTCGTCCAGAACCATGGCAACCACTCCCAGCAAAGGGAGACCCACGGCCTCGCGCAGCGACCGGCCATCGTAGAAAACAGCGCGCAATTGGCTGGCCGCGAAGGCCGTGAACAGGCCCGCAGCAAGCGCCGCCAGGAGCGCCAGCGGCATCAGGAGAAGCCGATTGGGTGCCACAGGTTTCGGAGAAGCACGGGGCGGGTCAATAAGACGGAAGTCAGCCACCCCGGCTGCCACCTCCAGATCGCCGGACAGCGCGGCCTTCTCGCGGCGTGTCACCAAATCGTCATAGTTTTTGCGGTTGATGTCGTAGTCGCGGTTGAGCTGCGCAAATTCAGCTTCAATCTGGGGCGCTCTTTTCATGGACTCACGCGCCCGGCTAAATCGCCGTTCGTACTCCTGAACCCGGGCACTTAGGGAGGCCACTTGCACCTCCGAGTTGGCCAGCAGGCGACCCAACTCCTGAAACACAAGGCCGCTGGCAGACGCCATGGTTGGCGTGGTCATGGCGGTCTTGCGCATGGCCTGAATCTGCTTTTGCCGGAGTTCATCCAATTCATTGATCAAGCGCTTGGTGCTCACCACATCAGGATGCTGCTCAGTGAATCTCTGTAGCAGGCCATCCAGTGTGCGCCGTTGAATCTCGATACGGGCATCGATTTCAGGCGTTGAAATCGCCAGCGCGGATTCGTGCAACAGACTGCGCGATGTCGTGTCATTGCTCTGGTTCTTTTCTGCCTCCAACTGCTGCCGTGCCGAATCCCGGGCATTGACCGCCTCACGCAACTCCAACCGGGCCTGGTTGAGTTGATTGCTCAGGGCGCCTAGCTGTCCTGCCATGTCCATACCATCGGCGTTCTGGACATCCAGGTTTCGCAGCTTGAACTCTTTCAGGCGTGCCTCGGCCTCCTCCAGCTTGGCCACATAGACCTTGATCTGCTCATCAATGAACTTCCGGGCAGTTGAAGAATCCTTGCGGGCATCTCCCAGGCTGGACTCGACAAAGATGGACACCAAAGACTGAATCACCTTTTTGGCCATGTCAGGATTGGTGTCACGGTAGGACAGCACATAGAGATTGTCACGCCCGACATTGCGAATCTCCAACTGCTTCATCAGGGTGTCAATCAAAGCTTCGCGCGCCTCGGTTGTCTGCACTTTCAAGTCCAGATCAGCCATGCGAATGAGCCGCTCCACATTGGGCCGACTGATAAGCGTGCGGCTCAGCATCACCACCTGCTGGTCCACATTGGGCTGCACCGCCAGGCCCGACATCAAGGGTTTCAGAATCGACTGTGTGTCGACATAAATACGCGCTGTAGCCTCGTATTTATCAGGCACCGACAGCACAGCAAAGGTGCCGACACCGGTCACCACCCACGCCACCAACAAGCCTAGCCAGCGGTGCTTCCACATGCCTTGGGCGGCCGTTTTTATTTGACTAATTAGCTCATCCATCAGATCAAGTCCTTGCGGTCAGACAATGAACACTGCTGCGCCTTCGCAAAGGCGAAGCAGCAACCAGGAAGGGAGACGGTCTTAGAACCAGCCTTGGGGAATGATGAGAATGTCGCCCGGCTTCATCTGCACATTGGCGGAGATATCACCCTGCTTGATGAGATCCTTGAGTCGCACGGAGTAGCGTTTGTCACCCTCGGATGCCCGTGTGATGGAGGCCGCATTGCCATCGGCAAAGTCCGTGAGTCCACCCACTGCGATCATCACATCCAGAACCGTCATGTTTTTTGTGTATGGCAAAGACTGGGGCCGGGCGGCCTCACCCACCACCCGAATCTGCTCGCTATAGGGCCCCACAAAGCCACTCACTATGACCGTCACCACCGGATCACGGACCAGCTGGCTCAATGCCTTCTCCACAGCCCTGGCGATTTCGACTGAAGTCTTGCCTTGCGCCACCAGTTCATCCACCAGCGGCGTGGACACTTTGCCATCCGGACGAACCGGCACCGACATGGACAACTCGGGATTGCGCCAGACGATGATGTTGAGCGTGTCGCCAGCGCCCACCACGTAGTTGTAGTCTGTTGTCGCCGCCGAAATGGGCGCAGGGGGATATGCGCCCGGGCTGCCGGCACATGCAACCAGCAGCCCCATGGACAATGCCGCAACTACCCACAGAAAAACTGTCCTGACATGGTGATGAATATTTCTCAAAGCGTTCCCCCTGTACAAATTGAATGAGTCCGTGGAGTTGGTAGCAAGTCCGCATCCTGTGCCACGAGTCTCCTTTGAACGCTTTTTTCTAAATTGATTTTTCTCAAGAAAGTCACAAGCTTGTGACACCTTTGATCAAGGGTCGCCATGTGAGCGCACTGCCCCTAGAATCTGACGCCATGACCAAGTTGCTCATCGTCTGCGCTGGCAATATTTGCCGCTCGCCCATGGCGCAAGTGATCATCGACAACTTGGCAACAACGGGCCCACTGGCCACCACACTGGCCATTGATTCCGCAGGCACTCATGCGCCCGTGGCCGCCGAGCGAATGGATCCGAGAGCGCGCGCTGCACTTGCTCGCTACCGGTACGAGGCTAGGCCACTGCGTTCTCGTCGTGTGA
>JBIIVW010000140.1:0-8895 GCA_044339205.1 Rhodoferax sp.
ACCTGCAGGAGGGAGCGAACCTCAATATTTTGAAAATTCAACGACAGCTTTTGTCCGGTATAGCCCGGGCCTTGCGTCAGCTTGCTGGGGTCGACTTTGACGGGTTTGACCTCAATGACAAATTGCTCATCGGTCTGGTACGCGCTGTGGACCCACTGCCCCTTAGGCTCAATCACCATCCGCACACGGTCACCGATCTGAAAAGTTGTGACCGTCTGCACCGGTGTGCCAAAGTCAGTCACATCCAGCCGACGCCGCAATCCCTCTGGCAAGGTGGATTTCATGAATTCCACCACCAGAGACTGCCCTTGCTGCCGTATGTCAACCCCAACCTGGTTGTTGGCCAAGGCCACCACAATCCTGCCAGAGCCCTCTTCCCCCCGCCGAAAATCCAGGTCTTTGAGCGGTGCGGTGTCACGGCTGAGGTTTTCTGCGAAAACAGGAGCGGCCGAGGCGGCAGGCACCGCGGCGGCCACTGCATCCAAGATCACCAGCAATGACTTGCCCTGCAACTGAGTCCGGTAGGGCGTGGCCTGCTTGAGATTCAAGACAACGCGCGTGCGGTCCCCCGCCTGCACCACATTCACCGACTTGAGGTTGCCCTGATTGATGTCAATGGTGGAGCGGCCCATGGCATTTTTGACGCCAGGAAAATCAAGTGCCACCCGGGCGGGCGACTGTATGGAAAAGCCTGCAGGCACAGCGGCCAGTGGCTCGCTCAAGTCAATTCTGACGACTTCGACGCCACTCTGGATGGAGCCTGATACGGCCTCAATACCTATCTGAGCCTGGGCTGCCAGCGCCGTCAAAAACAGGCTGGCTGCCAGCAGGATCCTCGACCCCAGGTGTTTCGTCATTCCAAAATTGTGCTTGTTCATTTTGACCTCTCTTGCAACTGCAAAGTAGCAGTGCGTTCAATCCATTCGCCAGCGGCGTCCTGCACGATTTCCCGTAGCGTGACTTCTGTTTCACTTATTTTGGTGACTCGACCATAGTTTTGCCCGAGGTAATTGCCAGTGCGAACCTGGTACAGCAGACTGTCGATTTTGAGCAGGGCCACGGGTTGGTTGGCTTTCACCATGTTGCCCACCATCGACATCGTATCTAAGGGGAATGACTCCAGAGCCTCCTTGCGGCGCGCCAACTCGGGGTCGATCAAAGCGCTATTGGAAGTCGATGTTGCGGAATCTTTTTTTAGGGCCAGCGTTAGCTTCTGGTTGCTGAACGGATCAACAGCCGTGAATTGGGCGTAACTCTCAGGCTTGAATTGCTTGGGCTCGGAAATTGGCGCAATGCGAGGCCGGGACTGGTTTTTTTGATCCACCATCCACTGCCGCAACTCATCCTCAGTGGAAGCGCCACATCCAGCCAGCAGCAGCGCGCCGGTCATGAGAAGCATGGCTCTGAAGGTCATCATTTCTTCGCCCCTTTGGGGCCAGCGGCCTTGCGCTGCGCGGCGACCTCATCCGAGTCGAGGTAGCGAAAAGTTTTTGCGGTGGCGTCCATGACAAGCGCACCCTCCTTGCCTGGAGCAACCGTCAAGTTGTTGAGGGTCACGATGCGGGAGAGATTCGCAATGTCTGATGCAAAGGCACCCAGGTCGTGGTAACGCCCGGTAACCCGCACGGCAATAGGCAACTCGGCGTAGTAGTCTTTGACAACGACCTGGCCGGGACGAAACAGATCGAACTGGAGGCTGCGCCCCAAGCCAGCCTGATTGATATCCGAAAGCAAGGCATCCATTTCAGCCTTGCTGGGCAACTGTTTCTCCAGCTGCGTGACGTATTGCTGAACTTGCTCTCGCTGCTTTTTGAGCGCATCGAGGTTCACAGCCTTGCCCAGTTTGACTTTGTATTCTTCCCGCAGCGTGGTTTCTTTAGTTCTTTCGACCTCCAGCTCGGCCTCTGAGGCGTTCAGCCACAAAAACCACAGCACCACGACCACCAGTACAGCCGCCACCGTTAAGAGCACGTAACGAGGGAATGCAGGCCAGCTGGAAGGGTCTTTGGAGTCCAGGTTACGAAACTGCCCAAACAATTGGTCTTGCAGATCAGAAAAATCGACGTTAAAAGCTAGTTTGCTTGCCATAGTGCCGCGCCCTTATTTCTGTGCAGAGGTTGATGGGGCGACATTGCCGGGCGCGACGGCTTTGACTGCCTCGCTGGAGCGAACCAAAGCGACACGGATCGTGAAATTGGCCACACGCCGTTGCTCGCGAGGCGTCAAGGCGATGGTCCCCGCCACGATCTCGACCAATTCGGGCTTGGAGAACCAGGGCGTGTTATTGCCCAGATTGCGAAGCAACTCCGAGACGCGCTCATTGGACTGCGCAACACCCTGCATCGTTACGCTTTGATTCTCCTGGCGCATATTGACTATAAAAACACCGTCCGGAAGTTGCTGCACCAACTGGGTGAGCAGATGAACGGGTAAATTTCGGTCCGCCTGTAAATCCTCAACGGCTTGCTGGCGCGCTCTCAATGCGGCGATTTCTGCCTCAAGGCCCGCAATATCCTTGATCTGGATATCAAACTTGGTGATTTCAGACTGAAGAACCTGATTTTTTTCTTGCTGATCCGTTATTTGGGCTTGGTACCAAAGAAAAATAAGGCCGGCAAGCACGCCACCTACAAGGAAAGCCAGACCCAGGCTGACATTAAACAACTCAACACGGCGCTTGCGAGCAGCCTCTCTGTGCGGTAGCAGGTTGATGAGAATCACTGCATGAACCTCCGCAAGGCCAGTCCGCACGAAGTGAGGTAAGAGGGCGCCTCTCGGGCCATTTTCTTCAGGCGAATGCTGCTACCCATTTCCATCCCTTCAAAAGGGTTCACCACGCTGCAGGCGAAAGTGGTGTGTTGGGTCACAGCCGCTGTCAGACCCGGCAAGGCGGCCGAGCCGCCGGCCAACATCACATAGTCAACCCGGTTGTGGGGCGTGCTGGTAAAGAAAAACTGCAAGGCACGACCAACTTCCTGCACCATGCTGTCCAAAAAAGGCCGCAATACCGTGGACTCGTAATCGTCAGGCAATTCACCGCTGCGCTTCTTGCTTTCGGCTTCCTCCAGTGAGAACCCGTACTGACGCACGATCAATTGGGTCAGTTGGGCGCCCCCAAAGGCTTGGTCACGGTCGTACAAAATCTCGTCGTTGCGGATCACCTGCATGCTGGTGGTCAGCGCGCCGACTTCGAACAGGGCAACAATACTGTCCCGACCCTGGTTGGGCAAACCCTCAATGAGGCGTCCCGTTGCCAGGCGCGATGCATAAGACTCCACATCGACGATCACCGGCTTCAAACCGGCTGCTTCAGCCAAGCCTTGAATATCCTGGACTTTCTCGCGACGTGATGCCGCAATCAAAACCTCAATGTCACCCGTTGAGTTGCTGCTGGGCCCAACAATGCAGAAGTCCAGGCTGACTTCGTCCAGGGGAAACGGGATGTACTGGTTGGCTTCTGCCTCGACCTGCATCTCAAGTTCCTGGTCCGACAGGCCGCCGGGCAAAATGATTTTTTTTGTAATAACTGCTGAAGGCGGCAGGGCCATCGCGACGTTTTTGGTCTTGGTGCCGCTTTTTTTGATCAGTCGCCGAACGGCGTCCGCGACTTCATCGAATTTCTCAATGTTGCCGTCAGTGATCCATCCCCGCTCCAGCGGCACGATGGCGCAATGCTCAAGCACCAGATTTCCGGACTTGTCCCGGCTCAATTCAACCATCTTGACGCTGGAAGAACTGATGTCCAAACCCATCATGGGCGGTGGTTGACGACTAAACAAGGACCCCAATGAGATCAAAACTATCCCCTGAAACGGCCAACACGATGTTGACGAAACTTAACAATCCACGCGAATGCTAGCAGCAAGACCTCTGTCCCGCCAAGATTTTTCGACTTTCCCGGGAAAACCAGCGTTGCCAAAAGTTGACGCTTTGTGACCAGACGTTACAACTATGAGCGTGTCAGACCGTAGCCCGCGAATCTGCCCCCGGCAATTGGGGGATACTACCGCGCCCGAGCCGGGAAAAGCTCTTTTTTTACTTTGGCGATGTGTTGCCAGGAAAAACCTATGCCCTCAAAAACACCGCAATCTGAATCACGTCAGCCCGAAAGCCCCAAGCCGCAACGCTCCGCGCTGGGATGGATCGTGCGCATTGCTTTGTGGGCCTGTGGGTTGGCTGCTGCCGGCGCGCTGGCCATTGTCATCACGGTCGCCATTGCGATGGCGGTGGCATTCCCCAACCTGCCTGACATTTCTGACCTGTCGGACTACCGACCCAAATTGCCCTTGAGGGTTTTTTCGTCCGAGAACATCCTGATTGGTGAATTTGGTGAAGAACGTCGGCATTTGACGCCCATCAAAGACATCCCTAAGGTGATGACTCAGGCCGTGCTGGCGATCGAAGACGCGCGGTTTTACGAACACGGCGGCGTGGACTACAAGGGCGTCTTGCGCGCCGCGTTGGCCAACCTGGGACGCCTCAAGAGCCAGGGTGCATCGACCATCACTATGCAGGTTGCCCGCAATGTCTACCTGTCGTCCGAGAAAACTTACACCCGAAAAATTTACGAGATATTGCTGACGTTCAAGCTGGAGCATCTGTTGACCAAGGACCAGATCCTTGAGATCTACATGAATCAGATTTTTTTGGGTAACCGGGCCTACGGCTTTGCGGCGGCCTCCGAGGCGTACTTCGACAAACCTCTGGCCGGCATCACAATTGCCGAAGCAGCCATGTTGGCGGGCCTACCCAAAGCGCCATCGGCCTACAACCCGATCGCCAACCCCAAGCGTGCCCGGGTGCGCCAGCTTCACATCATTGACCGTATGCTGGAAAACGGTTTCATCACCGCATCGCAGGCCGAAGCTGCCAAGAATGAAGAACTCAAGATCAAATCCGGTAGTGACAACACCAAGGTGCATGCCGAGTTTGTCGCTGAAACCGTTCGCCAATTGATGTTTGCGCAGTACGGAGATGCCACCTACACCCGAGGCCTGAACGTGTACACCACCCTCAGGGCCGCAGACCAGGATGCCGCCTACAAGGCTTTGCGCAAAGGCATCATGGACTTCGAGCGGCGGCAAATTTACCGAGGCCCGGAAAAATTCATCACACTGCCCTCCAACCCTCAGGAACTCGACGAGGCCATCGACGAGGCACTGGACGACCACCCAGACAACGGCGATGTGATGTCTGCTGTGGTGCTGGACGCCAACCCCAAACGGATTCAGGCCGTGCGCCGCGCCGGGGAACCGTTTGAGATCGTCGGCGAAGGCCTCAAGCCAGCCCAGTCGGGCTTGTCTGACAAGGCGCCACCCAACATCAAAATCCGGCGCGGCGCGATCATTCGTGTGTCGAAGATGTCCAAAAACGCTTGGGAAATTACCCAATTGCCCGAAGTGGAAGGCGCTTTTGTGGCGCTGGACCCAAGGGACGGCTCGATTAAAGCTTTGGTGGGTGGTTTTGACTTCCAGAAAAACAAATTCAACCACGTCACGCAGGCTTGGCGTCAACCCGGCTCCAGCTTCAAACCCTTTATTTACTCTGCGGCGCTCGAAAAGGGGTTCACCCCTGCAACGATCGTCAACGACGCACCCCTGTTTTTTGACGCGGGCGTGACCGGAGGTCAACCGTGGGAGCCCAAAAATTACGATGGCAAATTTGAAGGCCCCATGAGCATGCGTCGTGGGTTAGCCAAATCGAAAAACATGATTTCGATTCGGATTTTGCAGGCAATTGGCCCCCAGGCGGCGCAAAACTGGGTCACACGCTTTGGATTTGATGCAGAAAAACACCCGGCTTATCTCACCATGGCGCTGGGCGCAGGTGCAGTGACGCCCTTGCAAATGGTGTCCGCCTACTCGGTGTTTGCCAATGGGGGCTACCGCATCAACCCGTGGTTGATTACCCGGGTGACCGAGCAACAAGGCAAAGTCCTGGTCCAGACCGAGCTACCCGTGCTGAGTGAGGCCACGCGCGCCATTGATGCTCGCAACGCCTTCATCATGGACAGCTTGCTGCAGGAGGTGACCCGATCAGGCACCGCCGCTTCTGCGCAAGCCCGACTCAAGCGACCGGACCTGTATGGCAAGACAGGCACCACCAATGATTCGATGGATGCCTGGTTTGCGGGTTTCCAGCCTACCTTGGCGGCGGTTACCTGGATCGGCTATGACACCCCGCGCAAATTGGGTGACCGTGAAACAGGGGGCGGCTTGAGCCTGCCGGTGTGGATCAACTTCATGGAGCACGCCCTGAAAGGGGTACCAGTGACCGAACCCATCGTGCCGGAGGGGGTGGTCAACTCGGGTGGCGAGTGGTTCTATACCGAGTACGCCAACAACGCTGGCGTCACCAGCGTTGGCACCAGCGATCCGTCTGGCGCACCTGAAGAAAGGCAAGTCCTGCCGTTGCCACCGGCCGAGGAACGAAACCGAATCCTGGACCTGTTCAGAAACTAGGACCGCGCACTTGGGTCGGGGTCGACAGAGCCCGGTTCAGCCCGAAAAAACCAATGAAACGTCCCCCTGTTCACTGGAAAACCGGGACAAATTGGCAAAAAATTCGCCCTGGCCCTTGGTGTCCATCCATTGGCCTTTGTCGAACTTGTAGTGGTAGCCACCGGACTTGGCTGCCAGCCAGATCTCGTGCAGAGGTTTTTGTAAATTGATGACGATCTGGCTGCGATTGGCAAACACCAGGGTCACCATGCTGCCAACACGCTGGTTGTCAATGTCCGCCAGCGACTCGTCGTTGATGCGGTCGCAGCTGGTTTCCACTGCCTTGAGCAGGATTTCGGCGTGATCCATGAATTCGGGGTCGGTCATTACAATTTCACCATGTTTCAAATCCGTCGAATTTTAGTCAGTCGCCTTGTCCTTGGCTCTGTTGTGGTGGGTCTGGGGGGGTGCGGCCAGCAAGGCCCCTTGTATTTGCCAACCGAGCCTGCAGCGGCCAACCGGGCCACCCTGCCCGAGACCCTGATGCGATCAGGGGCGCAGCGCCCCGCACCGCCTACTCAAGCCACACCACCTGAAAAAAAATAATTTCATAGCGGAAAGTCCTTATGAAACGCCGGCTAGAGCCCTATTTCTTATAAATCTTACCCCACGCCAACCCAGAAGCACGCCCAGCACAGCGGCATACACAAAGACCTCGGCAAAGTCATTCTTGCCCGAGCGCATCCAGAAGAAGTGGAGCAAAGCCAGGCCGGCAATTAGGTAGATGAGCTTGTGCAACAGCTGCCAGCGCCGGGCCCCCAAGGCCTTGATAGCGCGGTTGAAAGATGTCAAAGCCAGCGGCGTGAGCAACAGGAAGGCCGAGAAACCCAACAGAATGAACGGGCGTTTGATGATGTCCCGGATGATCTCAGGCAACCCAAAGCCCATGTCAAACCAACTGTAGCTCAGCATGTGCAGTGACGCGTAAAAGTACACAAACAGACCCAGCATGCGCCGAAACCGGGCCAATGCGGGCGTCCCCGTGATCACGCGCAGGGGCGTTAAGGCCAGCAACAGGCACAAGGCCCGCAAAGTCCAGTCGCCCGTGGCGCGGATCAGGGCTTCGGCCGGGTTGGCCCCCAATTCATTGGCCGCAGCGGCGTAGACGAGCCACGCGAACGGCAGCATCATCAGGCCAAAAACAACTGGCTTGGCGACGCCGTGAAGCCAAGGTGATCGCGCCCGCTTCACCTCCGGATGACCACGAGTCGCCGTGCTCAAAAGAACTTTTTAAGGTCCATGCCGGCGTACAGCTGTCCAACCTGGGCCTCGTAGCCATTGAACATCAGGGTGGGACGCTTCTTGGCAAATAAACCGTCTTCACCGATGCGCCGCTCAGTGGCCTGACTCCAGCGCGGATGGTCCACGTTGGGGTTGACGTTGGAGAAGAAACCATATTCCTCGGCCGCCGCCTTGTTCCAGGCGGTGACCGGCTGCTTGTCCGTGAAGCGGATCTTGACCAGGCTTTTGCCGCTCTTGAAACCGTATTTCCAGGGCACCACCAGCCGCACGGGCGCGCCGTTCTGGTTGGGCAGCACTTCGCCATACATGCCAAACGTGAGCAGGGTCAGCGGGTGCATGGCTTCATCCAGGCGCAGCCCTTCCACATACGGCCACTCCAGGACCCGCGAGTTAAGAGAAGGCATGGTCTTGGGGTCAGCCTGGGTTACAAACTCGACGTATTTGGCATTGGACAGCGGCTCCACCCGCTTGATCAACTCGCTCATCGAGTACCCGACCCACGGCACGACCATGGACCAGCCCTCGACACAGCGCAGGCGGTAAATCCGCTCTTCCTGGGCGCTGAGCTTGAGCAAGTCTTCCAGGGTGTATTTGGCTGGTTTTTTGACCAATCCCTCGATCTCGACGGTCCAGGGCGTGGTTTTGAGGGTGTGGGCGTTGCGGGCCGGGTCCGCCTTGTCGGTGCCGAATTCATAAAAATTGTTGTAGGTGCTGGCGTCCTTGTAGCCCGTGACTTTGTCCATGACCAAGGCACCCGCCACAGACGACTTGACGCCTGCAAGCGCTGCCAACTTGCCCGGCCGGGCGGTGCCTTGTGCATGCGCCTCCCGCCCCGCCCAGGTGGCCATGGCCGCGCCGGCCACGCCTGTGGCCATGAGTTTCATTAGGTCGCGACGCCCCGTGTAGATAGTTTGCGGGGTGATCTCGCTGGAAAGCGAATGATTGAAGCCGTCACGATGGGTTTTTATCAGCATGGTGTGTCCTTAGTTGTTAACAGTCGGGGCATGGCACACGTTCTTACAAGCCGCCCGACCTTTTAGCCAAATGAAGTGCGTTAAAGGGTGCCGTAACTGTGCAGGCCGCTCAAGAACATATTGACTCCGATAAAGGCAAACGTCGTCACCGCCAGCCCTGCCAGCGCCCACCAAGCCGC
>JBIIVW010000141.1:0-8861 GCA_044339205.1 Rhodoferax sp.
TTGCCAAAGTCGAGGCCGAGTCTTTTCCGGTCATCTTTCTGGCCCTGAGTTCGGATACCCACAATGCCTTGCAGCTGTCCGAGATGGCCAACACGCTGGTCAAGCCGGTCTTGCAGACCGCGCCGGGTGCCGCCGAGGTGAATGTGTATGGCGAGCGCAAGTTTTCCATGCGTGTCTGGATCGACCCTGACAAGCTGGCGGCCTACCGACTGACGGTGCAAGACGTGGAGGACGCGCTTCGACGCTCCAACCTGGAGGTGCCAGCCGGCCGCATTGAGAGCCGCCAGCGCGAGTTCAACGTGACGGCGGCGACCGACCTCCGAACTGCGCGACAGTTTGGTCAGGTAGTGATCCGTACGGTCAATGGTTTGCCCGTGCGCATTGCCGATGTGGCCAGGGTGCAAGAGGGGCCGGTTGACGAGCGCTCCAGTGTTCGGCTCAATGGGCGCGACTCCGTGGGTGTGGGTGTGATTCGCCAGGCTACGGCCAATCCGCTGGATTTGTCGTCCGGGGTGCGCGAGTTGCTCACCAAGTTGCGGGCGGACTTGCCCGCTGGCGTGTCGATCGAAGTGGCCAATGACAACTCGGTGTTCATTGACCGATCCATCAAGGCCGTGTTTGTGACCATTCTGGAAGCCTCTGTTCTGGTGGCGTTGGTAATTTTTGTGTTTTTGCGTACGCTCCGCGCGTCCCTGATTCCGCTGATCACCATTCCGGTGTCGTTGATCGGCACCTTTGCATTGATGGCCCTGGCGGGCTTCAGCATCAATACGCTCACGCTTCTGGCCCTGGTGCTGGCAATTGGCTTGGTGGTGGACGATGCCATCGTGATGCTGGAGAACATCTACCGGCACATCGAAGAAGGCATGGCGCCATTTCAGGCCGCCATCAAGGGTGCCCGGGAGGTGGGTTTTGCGATCGTGGCGATGACCATGACGCTGGTGGCGGTGTACGCGCCACTGGCCTTTGCACCGGGGCGCACCGGGCGCCTGTTCACCGAGTTTGCGCTGGCTCTGGCTGGGGCCGTCGTGGTGTCGGGCCTGGTGGCTCTGACCCTGTCGCCCATGATGTCCTCCCTGTTGCTGCGCCACAACCCCACCCCAAACCGGTTTGACCGGGGTATGGAGCGCATTTTGCAGGCCATCAACCGGGGTTATGAACGGGTGTTGTTCTGGACACTCAAGCAGCGCTGGGTGGTGGTGGCGGTCATGGTGGGCAGCGCCGCTGTGTCCTGGGTCGTGCTGGGCGACCTGAAGCGCGAACTGTCGCCCCTGGAAGACCGGGGTGTGGTGCTGGCGCGTATCAATGGACCGGACGGCGCTACGCTGGAGTACACCAACCGCTACGCCAAAGAGATTGAGAAAATCGGGGAGAGTTTTCCTGAATTCGACCGGATTTTTGCCAATATCGGCAACCCCACGGTGGCCCAAGGCAATATTTTCCTGCGTGCCACACCCTGGGAAGAGCGTACCCGCACCACGCAGGAGATGGCGCGCGAGATGACCCCACGGGTGTCGAGTTTGTCGGGGGTGACCGTGTTCCCTATCACGCCGCCCTCCCTGGGGCAGGGCTTTAGCCAGCGTCCCGTCAGCTACGTGATCATGACTTCAGACAGTTACGAAAACCTGGCCAAGACCGTGAAGGAGTTCACGGATGAGTTGGCCAAGAACCCTGGGTTTGTCCAGGTGGACTCCGATTTGCGACTGAACAAGCCCGAGATCAAGTTGGAGGTGGACCGTGAGCGTGCCGCCGACATGGGCGTGGGCGTCGACCTGATTGCCCGCGCGGTGGAGACCATGCTGGGGGGGCGCAAGGTGACACGGTACAAGCGCGAAGGCGAGCAATACGATGTGATCGTGCAGACCAACCCGACTGGCCGCGAGACGCCGGACGACATTGAAAAGATTTTTGTGCGTGGCAAGGGTGACGCCATGATTCCCCTGTCAGCCCTGGTCACCATCAAGGAGGTGGTGGTTCCCCGTGAACTCAATCACTTTGGACAGCGCCGTTCGGCCACCATCACCGCCAATCTTTCCTCCACTTACGCGCTGGGCGAAGCGCTGGATTTCCTGGATGGCACGGCTAAGAAAGTACTCAAGCCAGGGTATGCCACCGACCTGGATGGCACCAGCCGGGAGTTCCGCAAATCATCAGACTCTTTGACGCTGGTCTTTGCGCTCGCGCTGGTCTTTATCTTTCTGGTGTTGGCAGCGCAGTTTGAGAGCTTCATTGACCCCTTTGTCATCCTGCTCAGCGTGCCGTTATCGATGGCCGGGGCCTTGCTGGCGCTCAAGTGGTCGGGCGGTACGCTCAATGTGTTCAGCCAGATTGGACTGATCACGCTGGTGGGCCTGATCACCAAGCACGGGATTTTGATTGTGGAGTTTGCCAACCAGTTGCGTGAGCAAGGGGTTGACACGCTGGAGGCCATTCAACGTTCAGCGGCTCAGCGACTGCGCCCCATCATGATGACCACCGGCGCCATGGTGCTGGGCGCCGTGCCGCTGGCACTGGCAACCGGGGCAGGCGCCGAGAGCCGTCAACAAATCGGCTGGGTGATTGTGGGCGGCATGAGTCTGGGCACCTTGCTCACGATCTTTGTGGTGCCCACCATGTACACCCTGTTGGCACGTAAACACGCACCAGGCCCCCGTACCGAGCCCACACTGAGCAGTCACCCGGCCACCGCCGATGTGACCTGAATCGGCTTAAATCACACCGTCAAACATCATCACATCGACTTCATCCCCCGGGGCCACATCGCCCTGGTGGTGATGCAGCACGATGAGCCCGTTGGCCTGCACCATGGAGCTGAGCACCCCAGAGCCCTGGTTGCCTGCGGCGTGGACGCACAGGCGGCCGTCTGGGTCGTTGGTGACGGTGCCACGCTGGTACTCCGTGCGACCCGGCTTCTTGCGCAGCGGCTCCAGACTGCGAGCCTTGAGCAGCGGTGGCGTTGGAGCCGTGCAGCCCATCATCTGCAACAGGGCAGGGCGCACAAAAGCGAGGAATGTCACCATCACCGCCACCGGGTTGCCGGGGAGCCCAAATAAAATGGCGGCTTTGGGCGGGTTTGACGCGCTCTCTTTTTGAGAGCTACCAGCCGATGTATCTTGCCGGCTAGAGGCTGATTTGGTCTTGATGATGCGTCCTACGGCCATGGGGCGGCCCGGGCGCATGGCAATGCGCCAAAACACCACGTCTCCCAGCTTTTTCATCATCGCCTTGGTGTAGTCGGCCTCGCCCACGCTCACGCCCCCGCTGGTGATGATGGCGTCGGCTTGCTGCGCGGCTTGGGTAAACGCAGCTTCCAGCAGGGCGGGTTCGTCACGCACCACGCCCATGTCGATGACCTCGCACCCCAGGCGCGTCAACAGACCAAACACGGTGTAGCGGTTGCTGTCATACACGGCACCTTCGCGCGGGGCTTCACCCAGGGTCAGGATTTCGTCACCGGTTGAGAAATAGGCCACCCGCAAGCGTCGCCAAACCGTGACCTGCTCCAGCCCCAGGCTCGCCAGCAGGCCCAAGGCTGCCGGTGTAAGTCGTGCGCCTTGCGCCATGGCTGGCTTGCCTTGCATCAGGTCTTCACCCCGCAGGCGCCGGTTGTCACCGACCTGGAGCAGCGCCGCTGGCACGGTGATGGTGTCGGATTCCCCCGAACGAGTCACAAACTCCTGCGGTACCACGGTGTCAAGCC
Source organism: Rhodoferax sp. (assembly GCA_044339205.1). Lineage (GTDB taxonomy): Bacteria > Pseudomonadota > Gammaproteobacteria > Burkholderiales > Burkholderiaceae_C > Rhodoferax. Next base: position 3,701 of record JBIIVW010000141.1, read on the forward strand.
CGGCTGGCATCACCGCGCCCGTCATGATTTTCAGGCACTCGCCCAGGTGCACCTGGCCTTGCCAGGCTTTGCCGGCCAGCGCGGTGCCCACCACTTTCAGTGTCAGGGGCGCGTTGCTATTGAGTTGGGCTCCATCAAAGGCAAAGCCGTCCATGGCCGAGTTGTCGTGCGCAGGCACGCTGATGGGGGAAATCACATCTTGGGCCAGCACCCGATCCAGTGCCTGAAAAATCCCGATGGCTTCAAACTCGGTCACCGGGTCGACCAGACGGGACAAAAATTCGTTCACGCTGGCGGCAGGCAGTGACTGTGGGTCATAGCCCGCCAGCTCCTGGGCAATCAGATCCAGGGTTTTCATGCTCACTGGCTCTCCAGCTCGTGCAGCTCAGCCAGTGTGTTGGCATTGCAAAACGCCTTGGGGTCGTCGCCGGGCAAGTCAAACGGCACCAACACCGTCTTGTGCTGCGCGGTCCAGGCGTCAATTTTGCGGCCGCCACCTTGGGTGAATGCCACCAGGCTCTCCATCAGTTCCACCCGCATCAGGCAAAACACGGGCTGTGGCCGTAGCGTCATCTGCCCGTCTTTGCCCCACTCGGGCGCAGCCACCATGGCAATGTCTGCGTCCTGGTCTTCCAATGCCTGGGCCAGGCGCGGCACCAGGTCCAGCGGAAGCAGAGGCGTGTCGCACGGAACCGTCACCAGAAAAGGCGTTTCGCAGCGCTCCAGCCCGGTTAAAAACCCGGCCAGCGGCCCGGCGTAATCGGCCAGCACATCGGGCCATACCGAGACACCAAAGGACTCATAGGCCGCCAGGTTGCGGTTGGCGTTGAGCATGATGGCGCCCACCCCGCCGCCCATTTGCAAGCGGGTCAGGGTGTGCAAGGCCAGGGGCATGCCGTTGAAGTTTTGCAGGCCTTTATCGACGCCACCCATGCGGGAGCCCCGTCCACCGGCCAGAATCAGGCCAGTAATCTCAGTTGGGTTGATCAAATTAACCTCCGATGTAGCTCATTTCGACCCGGCGCCCGCCGGTGCTGGCGTCCGGGGCCATGGCGCTGCGCAATTCCGAATAGCGGTCAGTGCGGCCAGTCCAGATGTGCCCGATGGCCGAGATCAGGTCTTGGTCACTGGCTTGCTCGCGCACCAGGGTGCGCAGGTCGTAACCCCGGGATGCAAACAGGCACAAGTACAGTTGGCCTTCGGTTGACAGACGGGCGCGGTTGCAGTCCCCGCAGAAGGCCTGCGTCACGCTGCTGATCACCCCGATTTCACCGAGTGTCTTGTCGTGCTGCCCCGAGGCGTCAGCATAGCCCCAGCGCTCGGCCGTCTCGCCAGGAGACGACGGGTCCAGCTGCACCAGGGGTAACTCGCTGTGGATCAGTTGGACCACGTCGCGCGAGGGCAGCACCTCGTTCATTCGCCAGCCATTGGTGGCGCCCACATCCATGTATTCAATGAAGCGCAGCACGATGCCGGTGCCCATGAATCGCCGCGCCATCGGCAGGATCTCATGCTCATTGGTACTGCGCTTGACCACCATGTTGATTTTGATCGGGCCCAGGCCCGCGTCTTGCGCGGCGTCAATGCCGGCCAGCACGTCGGCCACCGGAAAGTCCACGTCATTCATGCTGCGAAACACCGCGTCGTCCAGTCCGTCCAGGCTCACGGTCACGCGCTGCAGCCCTGCGGCCTTCAGATCACGCGCCTTGCGTGCCAGCAGCGAGCCATTGGTGGTGAGGGTGATGTCCAGCGGCTGGCCTTCGACCGTGCGCAACACGGCCAGTTGTTCAATCAAATGCTCCAACCCCTTACGCAACAAGGGCTCACCGCCAGTCAGCCGAATTTTTTGAACGCCGTGCGCCACAAACACCTTGGCAATGCGGGTGATTTCCTCAAAAGACAGCAAGGCGTTGTGCGGCAGGTACTTGTAGTCCTTGTCAAATATCTCCTTGGGCATGCAGTAGTTGCACCGAAAGTTGCAGCGGTCGGTGACACTGATGCGCAAATCTCGCAAAGGCCGCTGAAGCGTGTCTGACACCAGGCCCGTTGCCGACAGGCGTGACGTTGGCAGGAATGCCGCCGCAGGCGTCGGCAGCGACAGCGAGCGCTGGTCCATCAGGGGAATAACGCGGGACGCAGGTTGGTCAGTCATGGGCAGGTGAGCAGTTAAGCAGGTGGGGGCGGGTGTCAGACGCAGCGCGCACCATCCACCTCAATACAAACGCCGCTGATGAAAGCCGCCTCGTCGCTGGCCAGATACAAGGCGGCATTGGCCACGTCCAGCGCGGTGGAGAAACGCCCCAGCGGAATACTCGCGCGAAACTGGGCTTTGCGTTCCTCGGTCAGCGGGCCCCCGGCAAATTCAGCGGCCAGGCCCGTGTCAGGATTGAACACGGGGTTGATGCAGTTCACGCGGATGTTGTCTGGTCCGAGCTCTGCCGCCAGGGATTTGGAGGTGGTGATCACCGCCCCTTTGGAGCCGTTGTACCAAGTCAGACCTGGGCGGGGACGCACGCCTGCGGTAGAGGCAATATTGATGAAACTGCCGCCCCCCTGGGCTCTGAAAACCGGTGTGGCGTGCACTGTGGCCAGATAGATGCTCTTGACGTTGACGGCATAACATTTGTCAAATTCGTCTTCGCTGACCTCCAGCGCAGGGCGGTTGCGGTGGGTCCAGCCGGCGTTGTTGATCATCACGTCCAGCACGCCATGGCGATCCACCGCAGCTTGCACCAGGGCCCGCACCTCATCCGAGCGGGTCACATCAGCGGCAAAGAACGAGGCAACGCCCCCTGCGGCCACGATGTCGGACACGACTTTCTCGCCTAAAGCCACATTGACATCATTGACAATGATGTTCGCGCCTTCCTGGGCGAGGCGTTTGGCAATGCCCTCGCCGATGCCGCCGCCTGAGCCTGTCACGATGATGGTTTTGTTTTTGACGCGCATGGTCTGGTGTCTGTGTAGAGGTTGGAAGAGGTGGGGGAGTAGTTTTTCAGATGTTCAAGCAGCGTGTGCCGGCAGCCTGCCTTCAACTCCCAAACTTGATTTTGGCATGTTTTTGGGGCGCCGGGCTTGGCGGATAATGCCTGCACATTTGCCTCATGAACCACAAGGGCTGTCAATCATGACACTAGAAGAATTGCTGGCCTCGAACGGGGCGCTGCCCAGTATCCCGAAAATCATCGCCTTGTTGCTCAATGAGCTGGACCAACAAGAGCCCGATTTGCGCAAAATAAGCCAACTGATCAACACCGATCCCGTGCTCACCTCGCGCCTGTTGCAACTGGCCAACTCGGCACAGTTCCAGTTTTCAAGCAAGATCAGCAGTGTGTCTCAGGCGCTGGCGCTGATGGGCCTCAATGAGGTCCGATCTCTGGCCACGGTAGCAGCCGTGGCGGGCGCGTTCCGAATGATTGCTGGCGTGGACATGCATCAGTTTTGGCGCTACAGCCTGAATGTGGCCAAGCTAACCCGCACGCTGGGCGGAATTGTTCGCCTTAACCAGTCGGCAGCGTTCACAGCAGGCCTGATTCATGGCATCGGCGAGTTGGTTCTGCATACCGCCCGGCCCGAGAATATGGCCATGCTGGATCAGAAGACGGGACTGTTCAGCTTGAAGCGCGCTGCAGCGGAGCGCAAGATGTTGGGGTTCAACTATGCTGATGTGGGTGCCGGTTTCGCGCGAAGCTGGTTGTTCCCGACGCCGATTGTCGATGCACTTAATCACCAATGCCGGCCCTTTGAAAATGGCGTCTACGAGCCCATGGCCGGCATTCTTCATCTGGCGGTTTGGCGTGCCCGTGCAAAAGAGTCCGACTACAACGCCCAGGACCTGATTGACAGCTTTCCGGATGTCGTGGCCCTGGCTCTGGGCATTGACATCGATATGGCACTGGAGCAGGACCCGATTGACTGGACCTCCCGCATTGAGGCCGCCATCATGGTTTGATTCGGGATAGCGGCCTGCCCCGATCAGCCGTGGCGAATGGCCACAGTCTTCAGGGTGGTGAAGCCGTAAAGGGCTTCAAAGCCTTTTTCACGGCCATGGCCACTGGATTTGACGCCACCAAACGGCAACTCCACGCCACCACCGGCACCGTAGTTGTTGATGAACACCTGGCCGGCACGCACCCGCTTGGCCATGCGGAACTGCCGCCCGCCGTCACGGGTCCATACGCCAGTGACCAGCCCAAAAGCCGTGGCGTTGGCCAGGGCCACCGCGTGGTCCTCGTCCCTGAACGACATGGCGACCAGCACCGGGCCAAACACCTCTTCCTGGCTGAGGCGGTGGGTCACAGGGACATCGCGCAGCAGGGTTGGGGCCTGATAAAAGCCGGTCTCGGACGCATCATCAACGATCTTTCCCTGCGCGACCATCGGGATATTGGCCACTTGTGCATCGCTCAAAAAATCCCAGACCCGTTGTTGCTGGCTCTGGCGGATCAGTGGGCCCATGTCCAGATCCATGGCGGCCGGGCCGACGCGCAGTTTCTCAAAGGCCTGTCCCAGGCGCTCCAGCAGGGGCTCGTAAATGGCCTGGTCCACCAGCAGGCGTGAACCGGCGGAGCAGGTTTGTCCCGCGTTTTGCACGATACCGTTGATGATGGCGGGGATGGCTGCATCGAGGTCAGCATCGGCAAACACAATCTGGGGGCTTTTGCCACCCAGCTCCAGTGTGACGGGGCAATGGCGTTGAGAGGCCACCTGCTGTATCAGGGTACCCACGGTCGGGCTGCCGGTGAAGCTGATGTGGTCAACGCCGGGGTGGCGCGCCAGTGCGTCGCCCACCTCGTATCCATAGCCGGTTACGATGTTGATCACCCCTGCCGGAAAACCCACCTCTGCCGCCAGTTGCGCCACCCGAATCAGTGACAGGCACGCGTCTTCAGATGGCTTCACGACGCATACGTTACCGGCAGCCAAAGCGCCACCCACGCTGCGACCAAAAATCTGCATCGGGTAGTTCCAGGGAATGATGTGGCCCGTCACACCATGCGGTTCACGCCACGTCAGCACGCTATAGCCGTCCAGGTAGGGAATGGTCTCGCCGTGCAACTTGTCGCACGCGCCGGCGTAAAACTCGAAATAACGGGCCAAGGCGGTGGCATCGGCGCGAGCCTGCGTGGTGGGCTTGCCACAGTCGCGCTGCTCTAGTGCC
>JBIIVW010000021.1:0-28931 GCA_044339205.1 Rhodoferax sp.
CGACGCACGCGCTGGATGTTGTGAGTCGCACGTTGCTGCGGGCTGGCGACTATGTGATGGTGGAGGAGCCGGGCTGGGCCATTGAATTTGCCCGGCTGGACGCCTTGGGCATGCGCATTCTGCCGGTACCCCGCCGTGCGGATGGCCCCGACCTGGCGGTGATGGCCCGCTACTGCGAACTGCATGCGCCGAAGCTGTTCGTCAGTGTCAGTGTGTTCCACAACCCGACCGGCTTTTGCCTGAGCCCGGGCAGCGCGCACCGGGTGCTGCAATTGGCCCAGGCGCACAACTTTCATATTGTGGAGGACGACACCTACAGCCACCTGGCGCCCGAGCACGCCACCCGCCTGTGCGCGCTGGATGGTCTGCAACGCACCATTTATGTGAGTGGGTTTGCCAAGATTCTGGCGCCCGGTTGGCGCGTGGGGTTTTTGGCGGCCCCGCCCGCTCTGGTTGAGCGCTTGCTGGACACCAAGCTGCTTGCCACGCTGACGACCCCTGCCTTGTTGGAGAAAGCCTTGGCCTGGTGTATTGACCAGGGCCAGTTGCGCCGCCACGCTGAGCGCATTCGCACCCGGCTGGACTTGGCCCGCGCCCGCAGCGTGAAGCTGGCGCTGGCCGCAGGCTGCACCTTTGCTGCGCCACCCGCCGGTTTGTTTGGCTGGGTGGATACGGGGGTGGACACCGATGCCCTGGCGCAACGCATGCTCGACGAGGGGTATTTGCTGGCACCAGGCGCCCTGTTTCATGCCAGCCGGGCACCGGGCACCCTCATGCGTATCAATTTTTGCACCACCCAGGATGCGCAGTTCTGGCAGGTGTTCTCCAGCCTGCGGGACCAGATGTGAGATGCGTTTGATCGCCTTCAGCAGCGGGCGGTGGCATGTGTCCAAAGGTCTGATAAGTCCCCGTTTCAATTCAGGCCAATGCCTGAACTGCAGCGCCTCGGGTACCGTACAGCACACTGTCAACTTGAAAGACCCGTTTCAAGGTGGTCATGTCGTTTGTCATGGTGGCGTCTTTTGGGTCGCCCTTTGGGTATAAATTTATAAGCAAGGAAAAAATGGAAAAACTTCTCTCAAGCGTGGGCTCCATGCTCTATGGCATGCGTTTCACCATGTTGTTTTTTTATGTCGGTTTGGTGGGCATCATTTTTGGAATTCTGGGCAAATTCGTGCTCGAAACCTATAAGTTGATGGAAACGCTGCTGTTTCACGACCTGGCAAAGATCGACCTGATCATCAAGGTGCTGGAACTGGTGGACATGACCATGGTGGCGCAGCTGGTATGGGTGGTGGCGTTGGCGGGGGTGTCGCTGTTTGTGACCACCGGTCACTTTGACAAAACCGACATGAAAAAGCCCGACTGGCTGGACCACGTCAACACCTACAACCTCAAATTGAAGCTGGCTTTTGCCATCATCTCCATCTCGGGCGTTCACGCCCTGAAGACGTATTTGAGTGGTGATTTGACCTTGGAAAATATCCAGATCGTGACCATGGTGGCCGTGATCCACTTCACCTTTGTGCTGTCGGCCATTGGCATTTCGTTCGCGGAGAGGCTGACGCGCGACAAGCCGTAATCATTGAAGCATGGGTAATCCCTAGGGCTTGCTGCGCCTGTTCTCGGCGCCGCAGGGCCCAATTTGAACTTACACCTACACCAGCAACAGTCCTTTGGCCGGGCGCAGCCGCGCGTGGGACAGGGTGGCAAGCAGGGCCCGGTTGACGGACTCATTGCTTATCTGGTGGTTTTCGCCTATGGCGTTGGTGATTTGGGTGGCCGGTGACTCCAGGGCCATGGCGACTTCAAGATAGGGCCAGTAAGGGCCGCTATGGTCCAGCAGGGCCGCACGAATGCGGTCTGACACGGGAATACGCCCCAGCACGGCGGCCAGTGGCTCACCCAGCAGCAGGTCCATTTGCGAGAGCAGGCCGCACCAATACACCTCTTGGCGCAAGCCATCACTGTCGCCGGCCTCCATCAAATGCTCCATCAGGTGGGCCCGTACCACCAGAGCGGTGCGCACAGGCTGCAGGTTGATGTCGCTGCTGGCCTGGGGTAATTGTTCCAACAGCCAGGCCCGTAGTTTGGAGAGGCCGAGCACCATCAGGCCGTGGCGCAGCGACTCAAGCTCGGTGCCCAAGCCCAGCCCGGCTGAATTAAGGTAGCGCGTCAGGCGGTAGGTGAGGATGGGTTCTTCACCCAAAATCCGCCCGATCCGCTCGGTGGATTCATCCGCGTCCACGGCTTCTATCAGCCTGACCACCGCGCGGTGGCCCGGCTGGATTCGTTTGTGCCGGTAGCCGTGCAACACGTCGTCCATGGGCCAGCCCGCCACACCCCAGGCGCCTTGCTGATCCAGGCAATGCTCGGTCAAGACCCGGCTGGCCACAGATTCGTAAATATGACCCGCGACAACCGGGCTCTTGAGCTGCAAGGGGAGGGTTGTCTCGCCCCCGTGGTATTTGCGCAAGGAAACCCGCAGACCGGTGAGGGCCTCTTCGGGCGTCAGGGTCACCATGGGGCGCAGGAAGCAGGCCGCCATTCCGGCGCTGGGACGCGTGCCCGGTTCACCGCGCCAAATCATGCGCAGACCGCGCTGATGCGCCCGGCGAATCCGCTCGGCCAGGGCAGGGTCCAGCAGTTGCGAGGCGTGTACCTCAATCCAGGGGCTGTTTTGGGTGGCGTGGTCCAGCAGGTCAGCCAGGAGCTGGGGCGACTGCACCGACAACATCAGGATCGGCGCCTGCTCGGACCAGACCTCATCGAGAGCGCTCAGGAGATGGACCGCATCAATGCGCGTGGCGTTTTGGGCGCCTACAAACAGCTGGACGCCGCTGAGCTGGCGCAACTGATTCCAGATCAACTGGTAACCCAGTGACACACTGCCAAGAACGGTGGAACCCATGACTTATCCGATGTAGTTGAAGAGAGACAGTTTTTGCATCTGCGCGTAGGACTGCAGCGCTGCCTGGTAGCCGGTTTGCTGGTTCTGGAAGTCAGAAATGCCCTTGACCATGTCGAGGTCTTCGGCACGGGAACGGTCGGCTTCAAGCTGGATGCTGCGCTTGTCCTGGTTGGCGCCGATGCGGTCTGCCCGATTAAGCAACTCGCCCGCCTGTCCTCGCACGGCAGAGACGCGGTTGGCGCCGATGTCGAGGTTGCCCAGCGCCTGACCGACGGCCTGGCTGGCCGTCGCGTTGGTAGTGGCGGACCCGATGTCCCGAATGGCTTGGTCCATCACACTAAAAATACTGACACTGGGTTTAAGAATCGCTGTGTCACCTGCGACAGGTGTTCCCGTAATAGTCACGATACGCCCGGGAATGGGTATGTTCAAGGTTCCTGTGGGGTAGTCGGTGACGGAGAGACTGGTTTGAGTTGTGGTTACAGGGGTTAAGCCGGAAGTGGTCGTTTCCAGTGTGTAAACGGCTGTGCTGGTATTGGGCAGGCTGCCTGGTACCACCGACGTGATGCTGATTTTGTAGGTCGAATCGTTTACAGGCGTAGGCGGATTCGTCAATGCGACGTTGACGCTCAGGGGTGTGGCCCCAACGGCGCTGGGTCCACCCATGGTGATGTTGTAAGCGCCATCGCGCGCAACCTGCAGCATGAAGGCACTGTCGCCGTCCAGCGCAAAAGGTATGGCCACTTCCTGGCTGGCTGGCTGCCCCGGAAGCCCATTGAACTGGTAGTCCGGGGAGGTTGTAGCTGGGCCCACAAACGGCGCCAACGCACTGCCCAGCGCACTGAACAAGGGCTGCCCGTTGGTGTCTTTTTGATTCGAAAGATTGAAAATCTGGTCACGAAGCCCTTGGAGTTGCAGCGCAACGGTTTGACGGTCCTTCTGGGTGAAGGTGCCATTGCCGGCACTCACCACCAGTTCGCGAAAACTCTGCAGCGCATTGGTGACATCACCTAACGCGCTCTCTGCGATGGCAATGGAGTCGGTTTGCGAGGCCAAGGCCCGCTGGTCTGTGACGATGCGGCTCATGCGGGTCAAAGCGCGTTCGGCTTGGGCCGCGCTGGTGGGGTCGTCGCTGGCGCGAACGACCCGTTTGCCCGAGGTCAGGTTTTCTTGCAAGCTTGACAAGCTGGACTGTCGCTGGGTGATGTTGCGCAGCGCGTTGTCATAGGTGTTGGCAGTGCCGAGACGATTAAAAGAAGTCATGGTGTTTACTCCAGGGCGCGCGCTTTAACGGGCTAACGTCTGAATCAGGGTGTCAAAAATGCTTTGGGCAATCTGGATCATCTTGGCCGAGGCCTGGTAGGCCTGCTGGTATTGGAGTAGTTTGGCCGCTTCTTCGTCCAGGTTGACGCCAGCCACACCGGTTCGGTCGGTTTCCAGATTGGCCGCAATCGCGCCGGAGACCTCGGCTGCATAGTTGGCGCTTTGGGTGCGAATGCCAACCTGGGCAATCACGGCCGCGTAGCCGTCGGTCAGTTTCGCCCCGTCGAACATGGCCACGTCCCGCAAATCCATCATGGCGCTGGCGTTGCCGGCGTTGTTGTTTCGGTAGGTGGCGGGCTGTGGAATCACCTGGAACTTGTCAAGGTTTCGAGGCACGCCCTTGAGCGTGATGGACCATCCCGGGCTGATGTCGGATGCGGATCCAATCACCATGCCGGAAGTGAATGCTGCCGTGACGCCCGTATCCGAGCGGGTGAAGTTGCCTGCACCGTCAAAACTCAATGTGACGCCAGGTAAGGCAAATGGAACGGCTGGCCCGGTTGTCGCCGCTTTGGCTGCCAGCTTTTCCAGCGTGAGTGTGCCGGTGTTGGCAGCGTCTGCTTTAGCGGCGACCGGGCTCGCCACCGCCAGCGCGCGTGCCGAGGAAAACTCGCTTTTGATGTTGCTGGATGCAGCGCTGAAGGGTTGTAGCAGAAACCGGTCGCCGGCGGCAGGTGTCCCGGTGACGCTGATGCTCAAGCCTTCGGTGGCAAGAAACGCATTGGCGTTGGCGTAGGTTGCAGGTGACGGGCCAAATGTATACACCTTGTTGTCGGACAGTCGGGTCACGGTGCCATCGGTGCCGTTTGCATAGCTGATTTGATAGTCGGTGGGCGCTAACTTAGAGAGGCCGCCCGCAGTGGTGGCGATGGTCATTTGAGTGACCAAGCCAGTGTTGCCCGTGGCGGGCCGAGCATCCGGCGGAGTCACTGTCGAAAATAGCTTACCCCCCGCGTTGCCATCCAGATCCAGCCCCAGCGCATGCTGCTCATTCAGGCTGGTGGTCACCGCCAGGGTGAAACGACCCAGCAGATTGCGCCCCTCGGCAAGATCGGTACTCTGAAAGCGTAGCAAGCCAGACACCTCGCCACCGCCCAGCATGTTTTCGTCCAGCGTAGTGGATTGACCATTTAGGTTGATGGACAGTTTTTGGTCATTCACGCCAAATGCATCGGCTGTGAGAGACACCGATGAGGCTTTGTTGCCCAGCACCAGCGGTTGGCTCCCTGCGATAAAAATGCCCATGGTGCCGTCATCGGCGGGTATCGAGGTGGTCTGCACGTATTTGTTTAGATCACGCACCATTTGCTCGCGCCGGTCCAGTAAATCGTTGGGGGGTTGTCCCGGGCCTTGAGCCCGCGCGATGAGCTCATTCACGTTGGCGATGCTGGTCGCCAAATCGTTGATGCGGTCAATTTTTTGACTCAGCTCTTGTGTGAGGCCTTGTTGAAAGTCGTCGAGCTGCTGGGAGGCATTGCGCATCCGCGACGCCGTTTCATCTACCCGGGTGAGCACCACGGCGCGCGCGGTCAGGTCAGTCGGGGCGGTGGCCACGTCCGAGAACGCATTGAGCATGTCGCTCACCGCAGCGCCGAGCCCGTTGGTGCCACCTGAAAAAACCTCTTGCAACTGTTGCAGCTTGCCTGCCCTGGCGGTATCAGCCGCGCTGGTGGCGCCCGCCAACGCCGACTGGCTGGTCAAAAAGGTGCTCAGCTCCCGCTTGATGGTGACAATCTCCACACCTTTGCCAATATAGCCCGCGCCCGTGTACTGTCCCTGAACGGTGCCCAAGGTCACGCTTTGGCGTGAATATCCGGCCGTGTTGACATTGGCAATGTTGTTGCCCGCCGTCTGCAAAGCCACCTGGTTGGCTTGCAGGGCACGGGTGCCGACGCTGAGGAGTCCGCCCATGGGTCAGTACCTCAGGTTTGAGCCCGCTGCAGGCGCAGCGTGGTGTCAATGGCCCGGCTCAGCTTGGTCGCGTAATTGGGGTCGGTGGCGTAACCAGCCTTTTGCAGGCCGGACGCAAACGCCTGTGGTGAGTCCAGCTGCTGACTGGCCTGGGCGTACCGGGGCGTCGTTGTAATCAACCTGGCGTAGTCCTTGAAGGAGTCTTCATAGGAGTCATAAGCCCGAAACTTGGCCACGGTCTTTTTGGCCACGCCATCCACATATTCTGTGGTGGTGACTTCAGCCACCTTGCCGGTCCAGCCTGCGCCGGCCTTGATGCCGAACAGATTGAACGAGGGCGCACCGCCTGCTTTTTTGATCTCGAATTTGCCCCAACCGGTTTCGTGGCCGGCTTGGCCCAGCATGTAGCCAGAGGGAATGCCGCTGGATTTCTCAATCGCTGCTGCCGCGGCGGCGTGGCGCTCCACAAAGTTGCTTTGGCTGGTCGTGGCGCGCGGCGCAGTGGTGGCTGCCTGTGCACCGTAAGCGGCCAAGTTTGAGGCACGGCTCAAGGCGCTGGTGGTGTTTGCGGCTGACTTCTTGAAGGCTGCGTCAGCACCCGCCTCATCCCCGCCCATTTGGCGCGACAGCTGGGCAGCAATCAGATCCGACAAACCCCCGGGCCGGCCGGACATCTGCACTGCAAACTGCTGGTCGAGCAAGTCGGTGCCCAGGTCGCCGCCGGGGCTGTCCATCATGCCGGACTTCATCGTGGCTTCGCGCATGCTTTTGATGAGTTCGCGCATGAAGAGCGACTCGAATTGCTTGGCGGCTTCCTTGATGGCCGCAGGCGTATTTTTGCCAGCCTCCAATTTCAATGTACTGAGTGAGCGGGCATCGGCTGCCAATGCATTGGAGGCCGACGGAATTTGACTGCCGTAGCTCATCAGATCACCTCCAGCTCCGCGTTCAGAGCGCCGGCTGACTTGATGGCTTGCAAAATAGCCAGCAAGTCCTGTGGTGTGGCGCCCAGTGAATTAAGCGCTCGCACCACGTCCGCGAGTTGCGTTGCCACCGGCATCTGGATCAACATGCCCGGCTCCTGGCGAATCTTGATGTCACTGACCTCGGTCACCACCGTCTGGCCGCCCGTACTCAGGGCGTTCGGTTGGCTGACTTGGGGCGTGGTGGTGATGCTGATGGACAGGTTGCCGTGGGCAACAGCGCATTCGCCCAAAGTGACCGCGCCGTTGAGCACGATCGAGCCGGTGCGGGAGTTGATCACGACCTTGGCTGCGGGGCGAGACGACTCCAGTTGCAGCTCTTCCATTTCGGCAATGAAGGCCACGCGGTCGTGGGACTCCGGGGGCGCGTTGACTTCAATCGTGCGTCCATCCCTGGCCCGGGCCACGCCTTGCCCAAAGCGGGTATTGATGGCTTGGGCCACGCGCCGCGCAGTCTGAAAGTCCGAGGCCTCGAGCCCCAGTGTGATGCTGGCGCCCTCCAGCAGTGGGGTGGGCACCACGCGCTCCACTTGCGCGCCGCCTGGAATCCGGCCAGCGCTCAAGTGATTGACCTGTACTTTGCTACCGCCGGCGGAGGCGCCAGCGCCGGCCACAATCAAATTGCCTTGCGCCAAAGCGTAAATCTCGCCATCAGCACCCTTGAGCGGGGTGGTGATCAGCATGCCCCCACGCAATGACTTGGAGTTACCCATGGACGATACGTTGACGTCAATGGCCTGGCCCGGACGGGCAAAAGCGGGCAATTGGGCCGTGACCAGCACGGCGGCGACATTTTTGAGCTGCAACTGGGCGATCGAGGTGGCCGGCAGGGTGATGCCGAGCTGCTGCAGGTAATTGGTCAGGCCCTGGGCCGTGTAGGGCATCTGGGTGGTTTGGTCGCCCGTGCCATCGAGCCCCACGACCAGACCAAATCCGGTCAATTGGTTGGTGCGAACGCCTTCAACAGCGGCGACTTCCTTGATGCGGGCGGCTTGGCTGGCATTCCCGGTCAATATGCCAAGCACCAGGCAGAGCAAAGCCGCCCAGTGGCGAATCGGTGCTGTCTGACTGGTTTGGCGGTTGAATTGAATAGTGTGCATGGTCTTTACCCCTCGGCACTATTCTGGATAGCTTTAGAAGGGTAGAAAGCTGAAAAAGAACCGTGTTAACAGGCCAACTGTTTGGGCTTCGGCCTGCGCACCCCGGCCTTTGGACTCCATGCGGGCGTTGGCAACTTGATTGGAGTTGACGATGCTGCCCGCTTGCACCACGCGGGGGTCGACCGTGCCGGAGAAGCGCAGTACATCGACATTCTGGTTCACCCCGATTTGTTTCTCTCCTTTGACCACCAGATGCCCGTTGGGCAACACATCCACCACCGTGGTGGTGATGGTGCCGGCAAAGGTGTTGGCACTTTGGGTAGCGCCTTCGCCCGAGAAATCATTGGCTGACTTGCTGCCCACCGATAGTTTGGCGAGTTGCGTGGCCGAGAGAATCGGGAACGCCGACACACTGCCCGAGCCAGATGTGGTGCGGTTGGCGGTGCTGGAGGACACCTGGCTGGCCGTGACCCGCTCCACGATCTGAATGGTCACTGTGTCGCCCACGGCACGTGCGCGCACATCCTCAAAAGACGGGCGGTAGCTGGTTTTTTGGAACAAGCTGCCGTTGGTGGCCTGGGGTCGGGGTGCCGCAGCAATGGTTGGCACGGCGTCGGGCTCCGCAAAGTCGACGCTCACGGTTTGTGGCAGGGTGTTGCAGGCCACGCACGCAGCAGATGCTATTGAATAAATAGCTATTCGTGCATAAGGAACGCCGGCTAGAGCCAAATTTGCCTTAAATTTAATCATGAAATGCCTCGCGCCTTAAAGTTGCCCCAGCTTTTGCAACATCTGGTCTGATGTCTGAATGGCCTTGGAGTTCATCTCGTAGGCGCGCTGGGTCTGGATCATGGTGACCAGCTCTTGCACCACGTTGACATTCGACGTTTCTACAAAGCCTTGCATGAGGGTTCCCATGCCTTCGGCGCCCGCCGTGCCGGCCGTGGCCTGGCCCGAGGCTGCGCTTTCAGCATACAGGTTGCCGCCCTTGGGCTCCAGTCCAGCCGGATTGATGAAGCTGGCCAGGGAAATAGTGCCAATGCCGGCCGGGGTGGTCGAACCCGGAACCTGGGCCGTCACGGTGCCGTCGCCCGCGATGGAAATGCTGGTGGCATTGGCCGGTACGGTCACCCCATTGGCAATAGGCAGCCCAGTGGCCGTGACCAGTTGCCCGGCTGAATTGACCTGAAACGAGCCATCACGCGTGTAATTGGTGGTGCCATCCGGCATGGTGACCTGGAAAAACCCGTTGCCCTGGATGGCGACGTCGAGTTTGTTGCTGGTTTGCTGCAGGTTGCCTTGGGCAAAAGACCGGCTGGTGGCCACGGTTCTCACACCCAGGCCGACCTGCAAGCCGGTGGGCAGTTGGGATTGTTCAGCGCTGTTGGCGCCCACTTGGCGCAGGTTTTGGTACATCAGGTCTTCAAACACCGCACTGGCGCGCTTGAAGCCGTTGGTTGACACGTTGGCCAGATTGTTGGAAATCACGTCCAGCTGCATTTGCTGGGCTTCCATGCCGGTCTTGGAGATCCAGAGGGAGTTGATCATGGTGGGGTCCTTGGCGTTGATTTTTTATTAATGAGCATCACGGTGCTGGGCCTTAGCCCTGCAGGCCCAGCAACTGGGCTGCCGAGCGGTCATTGGCTTCGGCGGTGGTGAGCAAACGCATTTGCGCTTCAAATTGGCGAGCGGTCTGGATCATGCCGACCATGGTCTCAATCGGGTTCACGTTGGAGCCCTCCAGCATGCCAGTCTGAAGGCGGGCATTCACATCAGAGGGCAGCGGGTCGCCGGAGGTAGACCGAAACAGGCCATCCGCACCGCGCTTCAGCGGGTCTTCGGCGTTGGGGGTGATCATTTTGAGGCGGCCCACCACGGTGGGCGGTTGGTTACCTACCTTGGCACTGAGGGTGCCGTCAAATCCGATGGACATAGTGGCATTGGGCGGCGCGGTGAGGGGCGCGCCGCCGTCACTCAAGGCTGCCAGCCCGGTGCCGGTGCGCACCGAGCCATCGGGAGAGATCTCAAATGCCCCGTTGCGGGTGTAGGCCTCGGTGCCGTCCAGCGCCTGCGCTGCAAACCACGCGTTGCCCACCACCATGGCGTCCAGGGGGCGCCCCGAGCGCTGGATAGATCCAGGTGTATCCACATAGCCGGCAGTCGCTTCCACGGCCATCACTCGGGTGGTTGCGCCGTCGCCGCGCACCGGAACAGCCCGAAAAGTGGACAGTTCGGCACGAAAGCCATTGGTGGAGGCGTTGGCCAGATTGTTGCTTAGGACCGCCTGGCGGTTCGCCGCTGCGTTGGCACCTGTCATCGCGGTGTAGATAAGGCGGTCCATGGCGGTTCCTGGTCAAAAAGTCAATCGGGGGGCGTTACTTCAGGTTGACCAGCGTGGTCATGATCTGGTCTTGCGTTTTGATGGTCTGCGCATTGGCTTGGTAGGCTCGCTGCGCGGTCATCATGTTGACCAGCTCTGCGGTCAGGTCGACGTTGGAGTCTTCAAGGGCGCCAGAACGCAATGAACCTAAATTGCCAGAGCCAGGTGTACCTGTTGAAGACGGGTCACCGGAGGCTGTGGTCTTCAACCAGTTGTTGCCGCCGATCGGTTCGAGCCCTTGTACGTTGGTGAAGCTAGCCAGTTGAATCTGGCCCGCTGCGACTTGCTTTCCATTGGAGTAATTGCCCTGGAGAATGCCGTTGCCGTCAATGGTGACCGAGGTCAGCTTCCCTGAGGTTTGGCCGTCTTGTGTGAGTTTGGTCACGCCAAAGGGGGAGCCAAACTGTGTGATGGCATCCATATTGAGTTTGACTGGGAATGTTGCACCCAACGGATCTGTTAGTTCGACGTCACTCAGCGTGGTTGGCAACTCCGCCTTGCCCTTGATGTCAAAAGTGACCGTGCCACGCGATTGGGGCGCACTACCCGCCACGCTTGAATAGACATCCCACGTGTTGTCAGTGGTCACCCCGGTACGGGTGAAGTAGAGGCTCACAGGGATCTCGACGCCTTGATCGTCATACGCAGTGACTGAAGTCCCATACGTTTCCAGTGGCGGCACCAAGCTGGCTGGGGCCGTTCCGGTCGGTACTGCAGCCCGCGCATCTAGGTTTAGGCCTGCTGTAATTTTGGATGTGGGTACGGCTGCGATTTCTCCGCCTGCAGGGAGTGTCAGGGGACCAATGGCGCCACCTGTCGGAATCGCGCCCGTAATCGGGTCGGCTGTTACGCCAAGCAACTTGGCCTTGCCATTGGTCACGATCTGTCCCGTATTGTCCAATTTGAAGGAACCGTCGCGCGTGTACGCCGTGTTGTTGTTGGGCAATCTGATTTGAAAGAACCCATCGCCATTGATCGCCGCATCCAGATTGTTTCCGGTGATTGAAATATTGCCCTGGGTAAATTGTTGCGAGACCGCCAAGACCTCTACCCCGATGCCCTTCCCGCCCCCGCCTGACAGGCCAATGGAAGAGGCGATGAGGTCGCCAAATTCTGTACGCGATGCCTTCATGCCGGTGGTGTTCGCGTTGGCAATGTTGTTGCCAATGACGTCGAGGTTGCGGCTGGAGGCTTGCAAACCGGAGAGTCCTGTTTGAAATGACATGATGGGTTCCTTCTATTAACGCTACTTATATTGATCAGAGAATGGCTTTGACACTGCTGTAGGCCACGGCACCACGGCCTTGCAGTTGCACGGACAGGGCGCCGTTCTCGCTGCCCACCGACACCACCTTGTCTTGGGCAAAAGAGGTGCTCGCTATCGTTTTGCCACCCGCGCTGGCGGTTACCCTAAAGCTGGGTTCGCCTGTTCCGTTGTAACTAGAGGCGTCCCAATTGAAGGGGTGTCGACCGGCGGGTAGTGCACCCATATCGATGGTCTCCAACACCGTGCCGCCAGGGGACAAAATTTCCAGCTTGACGGCATCGGCAGCGCCGGCCAGTCCGACGGCGCCGTTCGCTACGCCATCAATGCGCGTCAAGGCGTTGCCCTCTACCAACACGTTGTGCCCCACCATGCTGGAGCCCTGCAGCACTTGCATGGCGGTAAATTGCTCGGCCATGTTTTTCAGGGTTTCATTGACCTGCTGGATGCCTGTGACCGTGTTGATCTGCGCCATCTGGCTGGTCATCTGAGCGTTGTCCATGGGATTCATGGGGTCCTGGTTGTTCAGCTGGGCAACCAATAATTTCAGAAAGCGGTCTTGTGACGCGTTGGCGTCGCTCGCGGCGGTCGTTGCGTTAGGTGCCGTGGTGGCCGCTGTTGCGGTGGATGAAGATGTCGCAGTAATCATTGCAGTGCCCTAAGAGTATTTATTGGCCCATTTGCAGGGTTTTGAGCAGGAGCGTTTTGGCGGTGTTCATGACCTCGACGTTGTTCTGGTAGGAGCGTGAGGCTGAAATCATGTTCACCATTTCTTCCACCGGGTTCACGTTGGAGTAGGTGACGTAGCCTTCGGCGTCTGCTGACGGGTGTGCCGGGTTGTGCAACTTGCGCGAGGGCTCCTGGCTTTCCTTGATGGCGTTGACTTTGACTCCGGCGGAGGCTTCAGACCCCATGGGAACGGTCTCAAACACCACTTGGCGGCCCTTGTAGCCCTTGCCATCCGGTCCTGCCACGGCATCGGCATTGGCCAAATTGCTGGCCACGACGTTGAGGCGCTGAGACTGGGCGCTGATGGCGCTGCCTGAGACGCTGAAAATTGAAAACATGGACATGAAAATATTCCTCGGTCAGGTTCGGGCTATTGACCCTGAATGGCGCTCAATAGTGTCTTGGAGCGGCCATTGATAAAACGCAGCGTGGCTTCGTAGCGCACGGAGTTGTCGGCAAAGTTGGCGCGTTCGCGGTCCAGGTCCACACTGTTGCTGTCTACAGTGGGTTGGCTTTGGGTGGTGTAGGCCAGGTTGGATAAATTGCCGGCGGAACTGCCTTCTATACCTGGCAGCGGGATGTGCCGGCTGTGTGCGGTTGCAAGCATGTTGCCGCTGGGGGTGTTTTGCCTGGCAGCAAGTCGCGGCTTGCTTCTGTCGCTGCCGGTGGCATCGTTCATGGCTTGTTTGAAATCCAGGTCGCGGGCCGCATAGCCCGGCGTATCAGCGTTGGCGATGTTGCTGGCAATAATGCGCTGGCGTTCGGCGCGCAGCACCAGAGCCTTCGAATGAAAGTCCAGCGTATCCACCATATTTGCAATCACCAAACACCTCAACTTTCTCTTTAATCAGGCCCTGCTGTGTTGCTTGCGGCGTCTGACGTGGAGTAATTATGAAAAGCGCTGCGTTTTTCTAAACCCCGAATAGAGCCCTGATTGCGCGCCATTTAAAAGATTTCTCAGGCCTGGCCCTGCCTATAGTGGGTGCTCAATCTGAGGGGTTTCCATGTCCAGTCGTTTTTTTCGGCCTGCATTTGTCTTGAGCGTCATGTTCGGGTGCGTGATTGCTTTGATGTCTCCATTGGGGGTGCAAGCACAGGGCGCGGATGCCAACCCCGAGTTTCTGAGTACGACCCAGCGCTGGCTTGACGATGCGGTGGCTGCTGTGGGTACGTCGGAGCCGGGATCACTTCGCATGGAGGTGGTGGTGGGCGCCCTTGACAGCCGGCTCAAGCTGGCTCCCTGTGCGAAGGTGGAGTCGTACCTTCCGCCTGGAACCCGTCTGTGGGGTAAAACACGGTTGGGGCTGCGCTGTGTTGAGGGCGCGTCGCGCTGGAATGTGTTTTTGCCAGTCACCATCAGTGCCTTCGGGCCGGCTTGGGTGGTTAAAGGTAGCGTGGCTTCAGGGGCTGTATTGACTGAGTCGGATGCCATGGAAGCAGAAGTCGATTGGGCCGCGGAGTCCAGCCCGATCATGGGCAAGCCCTCGCAATGGGTGGGGCAAGTGGCGTCCAGGGCGCTGTCGACGGGCCAGGCGCTGCGCCAAAGCATGATCAGGCCGGCTCAAGCCTTTCAGGCGGGCACACAGGTCCGCGTGGTGGCGCAAGGCGTCGGTTTTCAGATCACCGGTGACGGACAGGCGGTGTCTGCGGGTGTGGTGGGACAGCCCGCCCGTGTCAGAATGAGCAATGGGCGGATCATGTCAGGCGTGGTACTGGACAACCGCACAGTTCTGCTGGCGCTCTGATACATTGCAGTTTTAGTGCCAAAAAGGGCTAAAGTCATTGCTGATTGAGCCGATATTAAATCTACGAGGCTACAAGTTCAGTAGTTTTGGAGGTCATGATGAAAATAGGTCAACCGTCAGATAATTCGATCCCGTCCAGCACGTCGACTCAATCCGCAGCTGCCAAGGCTGCCCAGAGCCCGACGACAACTGCAATTGCCACGGCAGCCAAGGGTACGCCACTGGCTGGTGTGGCCGTCACGGTGTCCAGCTTGGCGCGCTCCCTTGAGTCAACCAACCGGGGCCAGGCAGCCGAGATGGACCTCAAGAAGGTCGAGGCTGTGAAATCCGCTATTCAGCAAGGCACATACAAAGTGGATGCCGATGCAATAGCTGATAAATTGCTTTCCAATGCGCAGGAAATGCTTGATCGCACACGTATTTAGGCGGTCCTAACCCAGGTTGGAGTTTGATCGATGTTGTCAGCCCCTTTGGAAGCCGCACTGCAACACATTGAGAAGCAGTTCAAGGACTTGTCCCTCGCGCTCGTGAGCGGCGAGCCCGTCGCGCTGGAGTCAGCCAGTGTGGCCATGCGGCAAGCTGGCATTGACTTCTCCGCCCTGATTCAGAGATTAACGCCTGCCGAGCGAAAAAACCGGCAACTCACGTTACGCTTGAAAGCGCTGGCTGACGGTTTGGGTGAACGCAGGGCAAGCCTGCTGCGTCAAACCGCCTTGGTTGAACGCAAACTCAACACCATTCTTCCCGCAACGCAGGATGCCACTTACGCCAATGCTGCGGGTGCTTACGGCAACCCTGCAAAATCTTCTGGGGCTTTTAAGCGCTTTTCTGCCTGATCGCGTTCGCGTTCAGTGAGCACGCATTTTTGAGCGCAGCCGGGCAATTGACTGGCTGTGCAGTTGGCAAACCCGAGACTCGGTCACATCCAGTACCGCTGCAATTTCCTTGAGGTTCATGTCCTGCTCGTAGTACATGCTCATGATGAATTGCTCGCGTTCTGGCAGGTTCTTGATGGCCGCCACCAGAGCCTGACGCAGACGTTGATCTCGCAGCATATGCATGGGATCAGCCTCTGCATCACAAACATGGCGATCCAGGAAGTTGTTTTCATCTTCGGCGGAGCCGGCCATGTCTTCGAGGTACACCAGTTGAGTCCCGCGCACTTTGCCGAGTAGGCTTTGGTAATCCACCAGGCTCAGGCCAAGTTCCGCTGCGATTTCGCTTTCTTGCGGGCTGCGTCCAAGTCGGTGCTCCAGGCGCCGCAAGGCTTGTTCGATTTCCTTTTGGCTCTTGCGCGAACCCCGGGACATCCAGTCGTTGTTGCGCAACTCGTCCA
Source organism: Rhodoferax sp. (assembly GCA_044339205.1). Taxonomy (GTDB): domain Bacteria; phylum Pseudomonadota; class Gammaproteobacteria; order Burkholderiales; family Burkholderiaceae_C; genus Rhodoferax. The sequence continues at coordinate 15,683 of JBIIVW010000021.1, forward strand.
GCATGGCGCCCCTGATGCGTTGGGTGGCAAAGGTTTCAAATTGCACACCTTGAGTCGCCTCATAACGCGTCAACGCCTCGGATAGCCCGATCAGGCCCACTTGAATCAGGTCATCCACTTGTACGTTGGCGGGCAGTTTGACCATCATGTGGTGTGCCAGGCGTCTGACCAGTGGCTGGTACTGCCGAATCATGGCATTTCTGTCCAGGTGCCCATTGGCGGTGTACATCAGTGACTCCCCACAAAATGATGACGGTGAAGCGGCATCGCATTTTCCAGCAATCTCAGTGCCAGGCGACTGACGTCGTTAGAGTCGCGATTCTTTGGCTGGCGCGCTCGGATGGTTAGCGGATCGATTTGGTAGCCTAAAAATTCCATGGCGCAGTGCATCAGATTATCTACCTCGGGGCGACCCATTTCGAATAAATCCGGCCCTTCATTCGCAACTATTCTGGCCACGGTAGGGCGCAGGTTGGCGTTGAGAAGCATTTGTTTGAGTGCTTGGTAAGCGGTTACTGGGGACGTCTTCAGTGCTGAAACGGTCAGCAGCGGCTGGATGCCACTGCCCGGCAATAGACGCACCAGAACTTCTGCACGTGCATAGATCACGATAACGCCAAAATTCTGCAGCAAACCACCCAGTGGTTCCAGGGGCAAGCCCTGCGACGTACCGCATCTGCTCATTTTCAGGAGTCCAAGGGCAGCCGGAAGCACAGACCAGGACTTGGGCTCATTGAGTTCTTCATCACGCCAGGACGCATCGTCCAGCAATTGGGCCAGCCCGGGATTGTTGTCTGATTCGACGGCATTGGCGTCAAGGACCATCACCGAATATCCCGAGTCAACCAGCGTGGAGCACAGGCCCCACAGCAATGGCAGCTCTCCCTGTTGGTTGCCGTGGCTCGCCATCGCCATGACCCTGGGCGCGGCCTGCAAGGCCATGCTTTGGAGTCCTGCTCCTTGGTTGACGCAGGTTTCAAGCATCAAACCGTCCTGCATGGCTGGAGGTGGGTTGGGCAAAGAAGAAACCCAGGTCGGCAGGCTTGGGGTCAAAAGCGGATTTGAGTGGCGCTCGCATGGACAACCGGACCAGCTTGGCGGCGTCGGCCTGCTCCCAATCCTCCGGGACTTTTTGGCCCATGGTGACACCACGCAAGACCAGTTGGTGTCGAATGATGGCATCCAGCGCGGGGCCTACTTTGGCGGCTTCATCAACTTTTGAAAGGATGGCCTGTTGAATGCCGCTGGACTTGAAGGATGAAACAACATCATCCAGCGTGTCACCATGACTCCCCGCATTCAGAACCAGCAATCGGTTGACTTTGGGCAGGTTCAACACCTCCAACATATCCCTCTTGCGTGGGTCGCTGGGTGCGAGGCCCGTGGTATCGACCAGGACCATCTTTTTGTTGGTCAAAAGGTTCAATAAATCCTGAAGCGCGGCACGGTCATGTGCCAAGTGGGCGACAACACCCAGCATCCGGCCATATGAACGCAACTGTTCGTGCGCCCCCACCCGGTAGGTGTCAAGGGTGATCAGTCCCACGCTTGCGGCGCCATATTTTTGGGCACACAGACCGGCCAGTTTTGCTGCAGTTGTGGTCTTGCCGACACCGGTGGAGCCAATGAGTGCGTAGATGCCACCTTCGACATGAAGCGGGTCCGCGGCCGCGTCGGTCTTCAGGTTGCGTTCCAGAATGTCCATGACCCATCGCACCGACTCAGAGGCATCCAGTTCTTCAGGCATGCGCTCCAATATGGTTCTCGCCAGTGTTGGGGAGTAACCGGCCCGGATCAATTTGAGCATCAGGTTGGATTGAATCGGGTTCTGACGAGCCTGGCCTAGCCAGGTCAGGGTATTGAACCGGTCTTCAATCAGCGTCTTCATGGCATGCAGTTCGTCCGCAATACCTTGTGACAGCGGTGCAGAGGCAACCTGAATGGTTTGAGGCGCAGGCCGGGGCGCTGATTTAACCGGTGCCGGCCGGAACTGGGCTTGTCTTTCAGGTTGAAGCGTTGCAGGACGCACGCTCTCCAGAGGCTGACGTGACGCGGAGGATGCTGGCGCACTGACTGCGCTGCCAGGCTGTCCAGTCAATGCCTCATGCCGACGCCTCAGCATTCTTTCGCGCACATAGTCCTGGAAAGACAAAGTGCTCATGGCCAGTTGAGTGACATCGTCTTCAACGGGGCTCATGGGTTCATTGGCTTGGTCAGCCAGTTTGCGTGCAAAGGACTGGCTTTTCGCCTTGCCCTTGCCTTGTCCTGCCTGCTCTGACTGGTCAAGCGCTGCCAGCGTGTCTTCGCCGGTTGCCACCACCTCAATGCCGGCTGCGGTGGGGCGGTTTGACAAAATCAGCGTGCCATCACCAAAAGCAAGCCGGGCTTTGGCCAGGGCTTCGCGCGCAGTCGGTGCAGTAAAGCGTTGAATATTCATGATGATGCGCCTCTGAGAATCGGGCCGATGCGAATCGTATGGGATTCAGGAATTTCGCTGTGTGCGAGTACTTGGAGTCTGGGCGCTACACGGCGGACGAGACGTGAAATAGCGCTGCGGATTTGATCGGGAACCAGCAAGCAGGCCGGAATGCCGATCTCTTCTTGCTTGAGTGCCATCTCGGCGGCGGTTCGGGTCAGTATGTCGGCAACGCCTGGGTCCAGTGCAGGACCCGCCGCATTGCCCAGAGCCTGCACCAACAGCCGCTCCAAAGGCGGATCAATCGCAATCACGTTGAGCTCGCGGATGGAGCCATAAATTTGCTGAACGATGGCAGGAGACAGCGCCACGCGAACACGCTTCGCCAGTTCTGCCGGGTCCGATACCGTGCCGGCATGCTCGGCCAGCGACTCAATGATGGTGCGAATGTCGCGGATGTGCACAGACTCTTCCAGCAGCAGCTGCAGGACTTTCTGGAAAACAGCGATGGGTACCATTTTGGGAACCACTTCTTCAATCAGTTTGGGTGCCAGTTTGCTGACGTGTTCAACAAGTTGCTGGGTCTCTGTGCGGCTCAGTAATTTGGATGCCTGCACTTGCATCAAGTGTGACAAATGGGTGGCCATGACAGTCTCTGAATCAACCACGGTAAATCCGGCCATTTGCGCGGCTTCCTTCTGGCGTTCGTCGATCCAGTGAGCGGGCAGACCAAAGGCAGGGTCTGTTGTGGCTGTGCCAATCAGGGGGGTGGTGATACCCCCGGGGTTGATGGCCAGGTGCATGCCGGGGAAAGCTTCGCCTTCCCCCGCCGTCACGCCTCGCAGCGTGATGCGGTAGCCGCTGGGTTTGAGCTCCAGGTTGTCACGCACATGAACTGCGGGTGGCAGGAAGCCCACCTCCTGGGCAAATTTGCGGCGAACGCCCTTGATACGGGTCAGCAAGTCGCCTTGGCGGTTTTTGTCAACCAGGGCGATGAGCCGGTAGCCCAACTCCAGGCCCAACTGGTCAACGGGTTGAAGGTCGTCCCACGAGGCTTCGCCGTCTGATGTAACCGCCGGGGTGTTCAGGGCCGGATCAGGGGGCAGCGGCTTGTTGGCCAGTTTCCAGGCGGCGTAGCCAAGCACCAACGCAATCCCCAGAAAAACCACATGGGGCATGCCGGGAATCAGACCCAAAATACCCATGATGGCGGCCGTGATGCCGAGCACCTTGGGGGAGATGAACATTTGATCCACGATCTGGCGACCCAGGTCCTGGTCTTTTCCAACACGTGACACCACCATGGCCGCCGCAACAGAAATCAGAAGCCCCGGGATCTGGGCGACCAAGGCATCGCCGATGGCCAGCAGTATGTAAGCGTCGGCCGCCTGTGATGCGGTGAGTCCATGCTGGAAAACGCCAATGATGAAGCCGCCAAAGATGTTGATCAGCAAAATCAAAATACCCGCAATGGCATCGCCGCGAACAAACTTGGACGCACCATCCATGGAGCCAAAAAAGTCGGCCTCTTCAGATACCTCGGCGCGACGGCGTTTGGCTTCCTTCTCATCAATCAAACCCGCATTCAAATCCGCATCGACTGCCATTTGCTTGCCTGGCATGGCGTCCAGGGCAAAGCGGGCCGACACCTCGGCGATACGCTCAGCGCCTTTGGTCACCACCACAAAGTTGATGACAACCAAAATCGAGAAAACAATCAGTCCGACAGCAAAGTTGCCGCCAATCAAGAAGTGACCAAATGCCTCAATGACAGCACCCGCAGCGCCGGGGCCGGTGTGACCTTCCAGCAAAATAACCCGGGTTGACGCTACGTTCAGCGACAGACGCATCAGGGTGGTCAACAACAGCACCGCGGGGAAGGCTGCAAAATCAAGTGGCCGAATCATGTAGGCCGCCACCATCATCACCATCAAAGACACAGCGATATTGATGGTGAAGAAGGTATCCAGCACCCAGGGTGGCAGTGGCAACACCATCATCGACAGAATGGCGACCACCAGCATGGGCGCTGCGGCGCCCTGAATCAGGGCCGCGTTGCTACCAAACCATTTTTGCAGTGTTTTGACTGATGAATTCATGGCGTGGTGGTCGGTGAGTTGGCGACCACCCGGGACAGGGGATCAAGCTCGGGTGGCACAAAAGGCTGTGGCGGCTCGCCGGGCATCGGACTGTCGCCGCGCAGGGCAGCCTTGAGCCGGTAGATGTAAGCCAATACCTGGGCTACTGCGGTGTACAAGCTGGCAGGAATGTCCTGGTCGATTTCTGCATGCGCATACAAGGCGCGGGCCAGCATAGGCGACTGAATCACGGGGATCGAATGGGTCTTGGCGATGTCCCGAATTTTGAACGCCAGCAAATCCGCCCCCTTTGACACCACCTGCGGCGCGTGCATGGTTTTTTCGTCGTATTTGATGGCCACAGCAAAGTGGGTCGGATTCATCAGCACGAAATCAGCCTTGGGCACGGCGCCCACACTGGCACCTTGTGAGATTTCGCGCTGGCGCTGACGCAACTTGCCCTTCATCTGAGGGTTGCCGTCGGACTCCTTACCTTCTTGTTTCATCTCTTGAACGGACATCTTCAACTTGGACTTGTGCAAAAAGGTCTGTAGCGGCACATCCACCATGGCCACCAACAAAATCACCAGAAGCAACAAGCCCAGTCCATCCTTGAGCCAGTCGGCCAAATGGACAAGAGCGGACGAGGAGGGCTGCAAGATCAGCATGGACATGGTCGCAAGACCAGACTTCAAGTACACGGTGCCCACAACAAAGAGCAGGGTGGTGATGAAGGTCATCTTCAGGACTTCAGTGAACTTGTCTTTGCTGAACATGTTGCCCAAACCCTTGAGTGGATTGAGCCTGCCGAAGTCGGGTGTGATGGGTTTCAAGCTGCTAACCCAGCCGCCGGTGGCCACCGTGCTGAGCGTGGAAACCGCCATGGTGATCAGCGCAAACACCACGCAGCCTATCAAGCCTGCAATGACCATGTCCTGCATTCGGCCCAGCATGGACTCTGGCTGAGCAAGCGTTAAGGCATTAAATGAGAGTTGCCGACTCAGGTGCAACTGAAGGTGCTCCAGCATGGACGGTGCCATGGTCACCATGCTCAAGGCCCCGGTTCCCAATACCGCCAAGTGCCCCAGGTCGCGCGAGCGTGCGACTTGCCCGTCATCCCGAGCTTTCTTTAGCTTCTGCTCGGAGGCGGGTAAGTTGCGGTCCTGACTGCTTGATTCCATGGGAGAGAGACTGTGTAGTTCTCTTCATTGTCATCAGGCACCGCGCAAACTAAAGGCGGAAAAGACGGGTCTTCACCCGTCACATCAACCGGGCTTAAAACCCCAGGCTGGCCAGCAGGTCATCTACCTCAGACTGTCCGGTCACCACATCCGGATTGCCCTCGGGGTTCACTACCGGCCCGGACAAGGCGGGACGGTGCTCGGCTACCGGCACTTTAGCTATAGCAACCGGCGGGGCTGTCTGAATGAGCAGTTGGACCAATTGCTCTTCAATGTTGGCAGCCAGGCTGACTACCTTGGCAATCACCTGGCCCGTCAGGTCATGAAAATCCTGGGCCATCATGATTTCAGTCAGGTGCTGGTCGGCCTTTAGCGTGGCGCCTTCAACATCAGTCAGGAAATTCATGACATGCCCCTTGGCAACCGCTGCCACGGGATCTTTGACAATCAAGGCCGCAATGCGGCGGGTTTCAGATGTAATTAAATCGTGTTGTGCTTTGGCCTGATCGACCTGGTTCAGTACCTTTTCTGCAGCGTCTCCCGTGAGCCTTGCAATGTAGGAAAGTCTGCTTTTTGCATCGGGCAACTCACCCGCCAAGGCCTTGACTTTCTCAGTCAAGCCCAGCCCATTCAGTGCATCGTGCAGCTGTCTGGTCAGGACACCGATGGATTGGTGAACGTCCGACCCGCTCGCCAAGGGCAGATCCGGGGAGGGGGTTGGGCTGTGTAAGGTACTCACTTCAACCCCATTTTGATGAGAATCAAGCTCACCTTGTCTTCCAGCGTGGCTTTGGTGAACGGTTTAACAATGTAGCCTGCAGCGCCCTGCTGCGCCGCCATCACAATATCCTCCTTGCGGGCTTCAGCTGTGACCATCAAAACAGGAATGTGTTTGAGTTTTTCATCCTTCTTGATTTCCATCAGGAGTTGAAATCCATTCATGTTGGGCATGTTGATGTCACTGACGACAAAGTCAAAATTGCTGTTGCGCAGTTTTTGCAATGCAACAACACCATCTTCTGCCTCGTCTACCTCGGTGTATCCGCTCTCCTTGAGCAGATTTCGGACGATTCGCCTCATGGTCGAAAAATCGTCAACTACCAAAAATCGGAGCTCATTTGCCATGGGACACCCTTTCAATGGCGTTTGTTTGATTTGTTGCAAATAAATATGGAATCATGTTGTTTCAGGCTGTAGGTCTAGGTGGCCGGTTTGGGATCCGTTGAAACCGGTGTACGTCCGGTGCCCATGAGCCGTTCCTCGGCCTCACGCGTCATCACAATGATACTGATTCTTCGATTGGTCGGGCTGAACGGATTTTCTGCATCCAGCAAGATGCTTGATGCCAACCCGACAACTCGGGCCAGTTTGTCGTCAGGCATGCCGGCCGCAACCAACTCACGTCGTGATGCATTGGCACGATCGGACGAGAGCTCCCAGTTGCTGTAGCCCCGGTCTGCGGTGCTGTAGGGCGAGCGATCCGTGTGGCCATCCAGGCTGATTTTGTTTTCAACCCCGCTCAAGGCTGCCCCTATCTCTCTCAGGATGTCACGCATGTAAGGCTTGACCATGGCGCTGCCGCTGTCGAACATGGGGCGCTTTTGGTCATCGACGATCTGGATCTGCAAGCCGTCCGGAGTGGTGTTCAGCCGTATTTGGGAGGTGAACTCGCTGAGCTTCGGATTGCTGGAGATCAACGCGCTGATCTTCGCGCTCAAAGCCGCAAGTTTTTTGGCGTCCTGTTTGGCGATCTCCGCCTTCACGGCTTCCGCCATTTGTTTTTTTGATATGGCATCCTGCCCATCACCCCGGCGCGACTGGCCCGCTTGCTGGGTCAGGTCGCTGCCCCCACCAGTGATGACGCTGTTGCTGGCGCCAGCGCCGCTGCCGCCCATCATGGACACCTTTAACGGAGCAGAGAAATAGTCCGAGATCCCTTTTTTGTCGCCCTCTGACGTTGAGCCCAGCAGCCACATCAGCAAAAAGAACGCCATCATGGCGGTCACAAAGTCAGCGTAAGCGATTTTCCAGGCACCGCCATGGGCCGAGTGCCCGCCCTTCTTCACCCGCTTGATGATGATCGGCTGTAATTTTTTAGCTTCGGTGGCCATGATCAGGACCCGCGCGGATTATTTTTTCTTGACAAAGGTTTCCAGCTCGGTGAAAGAGGGGCGCTCGGTGGAGTACAGCACCTTGCGTCCGAACTCAATGGCGGTGGACGGGTTATAGCCCTGCATGCTGGCCAGTAGCGTGGTTTTGATGCACTGCAACTCTTTGCCCGCCTCATCAACTTTTTGTTCCAACAGACCCGCCAAAGGTTCTGCAAATGCATAAGCCAACAAGATGCCCAAAAAAGTCCCGACGAGCGCCGATCCGATCATGCCGCCCAGCACCGCCGGCGGTTGGCCCACTGAGCCCATGGTCTTGATGACACCCAGCACAGCCGCCACAATACCAAACGCTGGCAGACCGCCCGCAACACGCTGTATGGCAGCCACTGCGGCATGTTCCTCCTGGTGGTGGGTGTCAATCTCGCTGTCCATCAAAGACTCGATCTCATGGGCATTCAAGTTACCAGAGACCATCATCCGCAGGTAATCGGTGATGAATTCCACCACGTGGTGGTCATGACCCACATCGCCATATTTTTTGAAGATTTCGGAGTTGTGCGGATCTTCGACATCTTTTTCAATGGCCATCAAGCCTTCTTTGCGGGCTTTCTGCAAAATGTCATACAACAAGGCCAGCAAGTCCATGTAGCGTGCCTTGGTGTACTTGCTGCCTTTGAAGCAAGTACCTACGCCCTTGATGGTGCCTTTTATGACTGACATCTTGTTGTTGACCAGGAAAGCGCCCAAGGTGGCGCCGCCGATCATGCCCATTTCCCAAGGCAAGGCAGCAATGATCGGGCCCATATTGCCGCCGTGAGCAATAAACACCCCGAAAACGCACCCGAGCACAACAACCCAACCAATGATTACAAACATAGATGTATTCTGACTGCGAGGCCAGTGGCCTCAAGGGTTGATAAAAGTCATAAACACATAGTTTAATTGACCCTATCGGTCGCGCAAGGCTGTTAAAACTGGATTCATCCTGTAGTTTTCGCCATCGCGGAAGCTGAACAACCAAAATCGGGATTTACAAAATGGATATTGCTTTGTCCGATTTTCAAGGGGCCGACGGTGAAGGAGCATAAAGAACCTAATGTCTGGATAACCGCGCTAAAGCTGGTGCTTTTGGTGGCCGTCATCATCGGCGCTGTAGGGTTGGCCCTTTGGTATGCCGCGCACCTTCAGCGGTTTGACGATCCCAGCAAGCCGCCGGTGACACCTGCAAGCTCGTGGGGAATCGTCAATGACTCCCCCATCAGCCCCAGGCGTTAAGTAATGCGTGACTTTGGTAACACCCTCAATGCAGCAAGATCCCGCCCGCACTGGCCCCCTTGCCAGCCCGCGCCGGTGGCGTACACAAGCCGCACTCAAAATGACGCGAATTGGCATAAGCCTCGGTCACAAAATGCCCCCCGCACTTGCTGCACTTGGTGCGCCCCAGCATGCTGTTGTCCACAAACTTCACCAGGCGCCAAGCCCGGGTGATGGAAAGTAAAGGCTCCACCCCACAAGCCGCAATCTGCTCGGTGTACAGCCGGTAAGCCTTCATCACCGCATCAATATCATCCAACTCACTCACCTTGCTCAAATACTCATAGGTATTGAGAAACAAGGACGCATGAATATTGGGCTGCCAGGTCAGGAACCAGTCGGTCGAGAAAGGCAACTGCCCTTTGGAAGGCGACTTACCCGCCACCTCTTTATACAGACGCAACAAACGCTCATAAGACAAATCCGTCTCACTCTCCAGCACCTGCAGGCGCGCACCGAGCTGAATCAGCGCCACAGCGCGCTCAACCTGACGGGAATCATTCAAAACGCTCTTGGTGGATGCGGTGGCCATGGTGTCTGCTCCTGAAAACTTTGAAAACGATCGTGCCAATCACATGGCTTCGGCAAAACGCCCGGCCATCAAAATGCTGGCATGCAGCTTGGTGGTGGCATCGTTGTCCACCTTGCTGGCCGACTGATTGGTCAATAGACTCCAGACCATCTCGTCATCCACCCGAAAACGGCACAACAACATCGGGCTCGACGCAATCTTCATGATCTGCGCGGGGGACAGGGTGGCAATCAAGGTAGCCGACTCCTCGGAGATTCCCAAACGAAACAGCGCCTCGGCCTTGTCCTTGCGAATCACGTTTTGCGCCAACATCAGGTAAGTCATGTTGGCTTCGCGGATCTCGGTGGTGAGTTGGTCATCGTTCATGGTCGGCTCCAAAAAGCTATCTATTTATCTGGGTGGTGATTGCCGGCCAATTGCCCTGCTTTTCACCATGGGACCGATTCTGAACCGCACGTCCGGGAACTTGAATCGGCATTTGCCTGTTCGGGGTGTCGGGGTTGGGGTGAGGGCTTGTAGGGGAAAATCTTACAAGCCCCCCTTGTTGCACAATGAAGCACCCATTCCAACCTCGCCAGGACGCCCGTCATGAGCCTTGACTACACCCCTTTGGGTAACGCCATTGCACAGCTTGAAAAGAGTCTGGCGTACGCCAACTCACCCGCCGCCATGGCGGACCCAGGCTTGCGTGAACAGTTACGTAACTCAGTCATCCAGTGCTTTGAGTTCACCTATGAGCTCAGCTGGAAAATGCTCAAGCGCTATCTGGAAGAGACAGCGGCCAATCCTTCCGAGATCGACATCAGCACATTTCAGAGCCTCATCCGACTTGGTAACGAACGCGCCTTGCTGCGCTCAGACTGGCGGCAATGGAAAACATACCGTCAGGCGCGCACCGACAGCAGTCATACCTACGATGCAGCCAAAGCCGAGGCTGTATTTGAGGTGGCTCATGACTTTTTGGGTGAAGCCAGAGTATTGTTTGATGAGCTCATGCGCCGAAGCGCCAACCCGTGAGCGGTATGACGAATCCTGAGCACCCCAGTGTGCCCCCCATCGAGATCGATCCTCGCGATTGGGTCGATGTTGTGCGCATCCTGCATGAGCAAGTTCCCAATACCGAGGTGTGGGCGTTTGGTTCGCGCGCCAAGCGCAACGCCAAACCGTATTCAGACCTTGATCTGGCGCTCATCACCCGGCAGCCCTTGTCGTTGGATCAGTTGGCCAGCGTCACCGACGCATTCGCCACCTCGGACCTGCCGATCCGGGTTGATCTGGTGGATTGGGCATCCATAAGCCAGGCTTTTCGCAAGCTCATTGAACAAGACAAGGTGGTCGTGCAACCTGCAGGTGCCTGATGCGGGTCAAGGCCATTCTAGGTGGCCTCACCAGGGGCTGCTGCCACTCTGTGCATCAAGTTCTCACAAGCTGCCTGTTGCACAATGAAGTACCGTCTACACATTACCTAAGGCAAGGCGGCCGTAGCTTGCGCCAAACCAGACTAATTTTTAAAGGCGATTACCGTGGCAATTAGCAAATCGTTATTGCAAATTACCGGGCCAGGTACAAACCCTCCGGCTTGGGTGCAAACCCTGCGTGATGAGCCGGAGCTTGATTTTGCGGTGCTGGTGGGCAGCCGTGCCCTAGACACCGCGCGACCTGACAGCGATTGGGACATTGCGCTGCAATGGTCTCCCCATCTGGACTGGTTGATCGCACTGGGCAGGACCGAAACTCTGGGGCGCGCTCTGGCGCAGCAGTTGAACGTGGCGCCCGACGCCATTGATCTGATCGAACTGCGCCGTGCCAATCTGGCCATGCGTGCCAGCGTTGCGGAAGAAGGCATGCCTTTGGCCGGGGAAGACTCTTTGGCTTGGGCGCGCTTTTTGCAGCGAACCTGGCGTGAATTGGAAGACTTCTACTGGGATATGCATCATGCGGCTTGACCTTTACCAAGCCGAGACCGCAAGGGTCGCCGCCGAACAAAGTGCTTTGTTGGCTCAGGCCAAGTCCATCCTCCAGCAAGGACGCGCATTGTCGCCCCTGGAGCAAGCCGGTGTGCTCCACGCGCTGCAAATTCTCATTGAAAATGCGATTGGAAAAGCCAAGCAACTTCTCAAAGCAAGTGAGCAACCCGTGCCGGTTTCAGCTTACGACGCGTTCAAAGCCCTGGCTCACCGTGACCCGCTCACGCAGGCCGAGCTGCCGGCATGGAATGCGATCATCGGTCTGCGCAACCGCATCGTGCATGACTACATGAACATCGACATGGATCAAGTCATGAGCCTGATCGCGGAAAACAAGGATCAATTTGTTGTTCGATTCTTATTGACAGAGCTTAAGCAGTGACCTGCTGGCAATCTCCAAGTAAGTGAAGCTAATTTGCCTCTAGCCGGCGAATACAATGGCTTTGTAGCTATACAAATAGATGTTTATAGCGCTGCGGTTTAATGCAGCAAGATCCCGCCCGCACTGGCCCCCTTGCCAGCCCGCGCCGGTGGCGTGCACAGCCCACACTCAAAATGACGCGAATTGGCATAAGCCTCGGTCACAAAATGCCCCCCGCACTTGCTGCACTTGGTGCGCCCCAGCATGCTGTTGTCCACAAACTTCACCAGGCGCCAAGCCCGGGTGATGGAAAGTAAAGGCTCCACCCCACAAGCCGCAATCTGCTCGGTGTACAGCCGGTAAGCCTTCATCACCGCATCAATATCATCCAACTCACTCACCTTGCTCAAATACTCATAGGTATTGAGAAACAAGGACGCATGAATATTGGGCTGCCAGGTCAGGAACCAGTCGGTCGAGAAAGGCAACTGCCCTTTGGAAGGCGACTTACCCGCCACCTCTTTATACAGACGCAACAAACGCTCATAAGACAAATCCGTCTCACTCTCCAGCACCTGCAGGCGCGCACCGAGCTGAATCAGCGCCACAGCGCGCTCAACCTGACGGGAATCATTCAAAACGCTCTTGGTGGATGCGGTGGCCATGGTGTCTGCTCCTGAAAACTTTGAAAACGATCGTGCCAATCACATGGCTTCGGCAAAACGCCCGGCCATCAAAATGCTGGCATGCAGCTTGGTGGTGGCATCGTTGTCCACCTTGCTGGCCGACTGATTGGTCAATAGACTCCAGACCATCTCGTCATCCACCCGAAAACGGCACAACAACATCGGGCTCGACGCAATCTTCATGATCTGCGCGGGGGACAGGGTGGCAATCAAGGTAGCCGACTCCTCGGAGATTCCCAAACGAAACAGCGCCTCGGCCTTGTCCTTGCGAATCACGTTTTGCGCCAACATCAGGTAAGTCATGTTGGCTTCGCGGATCTCGGTGGTGAGTTGGTCATCGTTCATGGTCGGCTCCAAAAAGCTATCTATTTATCTGGGTGGTGATTGCCGGCCAATTGCCCTGCTTTTCACCATGGGACCGATTCTGAACCGCACGTCCGGGAACTTGAATCGGCATTTGCCTGTTCGGGGTGTCGGGGTTGGGGTGAGGGCTTGTAAGGGAAATTCTTACAAGCTACCCAATTGACGATTGGGCATGCACTTGACGGCACAAACATCGGCACAGTGGGCGTGCTGGTGCTGGCACGAATAGGGGTTGCATAC
>JBIIVW010000142.1:0-8813 GCA_044339205.1 Rhodoferax sp.
GCCGATGCGCGCGTGCAGCGCATTTATGGCGGCACGAATGAGATCATGAAAGAGGTGATTACGCGGGCGATGGGGTTGGGGGGCAAGTGACGCTGTGTGCGTTGACTCCTCCTTGATTTGGCAAAACCCCAAGTCCACGCTACGTCGTCTGCCCCCGTGTCATCTGAGATCGCTTATCGCGAGCATTTTGAGGGGTAGATTTTGACTGTTTTCGGATTTTTTATGTGTTTCAGGGCTCTAGCCGGCGGTTCAATTGCTTTTAGTGCTAATTAAATGATAGTAGATGGGTGGGGGTGAGCATTTTTACTTGACGCTTGCACCGGATATGTTTGCAGCGTTCCAGTTCAGTACCGTAAAGAAGCAGTTCGTGGCGACCCGCAAGGTGCCCGTTCCCTGCAGCCAGACTTTTGAAATGTCTGCCCGATACCTTCCGTTGAAACCCAAATGAAATGCTTACGGGGTTGAATTTAGTGGCTGGTCAACCACCGTTCGCGGGATGCCTACGCCTACCTGAACCCAAAGGCTTGGCAATGAAACGGATTGACCTATTGGTATCGATTTGACCCAGGCTGCCTGTTTGCGTTGACCCACCCCGATGTCGCAAACGTGCAACCGACATGTTGTGTCTATAGGCGTGCGCGACCGCACAGACCGAGAGCTACGGCAAGTGAATAATCACTGTTCTTTGGATACTACCCTTCACGCCCCCGTGCCCATGTTGAAATGGATGCTTCATGAACAGCCTTGCTGCTTTGCCCTTTTTGTGCCGCCCGCCTGCCTTGGCGTTGGTCCCGGCTCAGTCACCCGTGCCCGGGGCCTGGCCCGAACCCTTGCCATCACAGTCGCCGGGGCGACCGAACTCTCCCGACGGCGTGCCTTTGCCCGTTGAACCACTTGACACACCTCCTCAAGTTCCGCCCGGGATCCGTGAGCCTCAGCTTCCAGGCGAGCACACCCCCATGCGCACCAACCCGCGCCCAGCACCCCCAACGCACCACTGATGCCCAAGAACGCTCCATGTTCGAGACATTTACATCGCTAACCTCGCCAGAGGTCTTCGATAAAACGCCCGAGAAAGCAGCTGCGGGCCGCGTGGGTCAACCCGCGCAACCTTGGTAACACGAACGACAAACCTGAACTTGGAGATGAAGATGCAGCGACTCATAGACGTGATGGGCCACAACCTGCAGGTGATCAGCCCCGAGGCGACACTCCAGCAAGTCGCAGTCCGGATTGGCGCAGCGACTGACCGCGACATTGCCATGCGAGCCGTCGCCGAAGGCAAAGGCGTCGACACACTGGTTCGCGAGCTAATGTCGAAAGACGTGATCTGGGGTTATGAGGACGATACGAGGGAGACGGGCGCCGGCATGACGAGCAGATGTCAGATCAGGCGCCTGCCGGTGGCGAACCGCGCAAAGCGCCTGGTGGGCATTGTGTCGCTCGGCGATTTCGCCGTCGCAGCCCACCTCGGCCGAAGCCTTGGCAGGCATCTTGCGGTCGTAGGTTTTGGCCGTAAGGTCGTTGGCCGGTTCAGCTAACAGGTGCCTTGACTCAAAGTTTTTATGTCTGTTCTCGATATCGTTGCGGCCACTTTGCGGGCCGAGTTCTCCGACCTGCTGCAAGCCGAGCAGGTCACGCGCGTGACCGCGCGCATGGCGGTGGCCCTTTTGTTGGGGGCAGTGATAGGCTGGGATCGCGAGCGCCGCGATGCTGACGCCGGGCTGCGCACCCATATGCTGGTGTCTTTGGGTGCGGCACTCTTCGTCCTGGTTCCCGCAGAAGCTGGCATGGGCTCTGACGAACTGAGCCGTGTCGTCCAGGGCATTGTGGCCGGCATCGGATTTCTCGGTGCAGGCGCCGTGCTGAAGTCGGGCGACGAGAGACGCATTCATGGGCTGACCACAGCAGCCACCATCTGGGCCACGGCGGCCATTGGAATGTCAGCAGGGCTGGGGCGAGAAGGCACCGCCATACTGGCCACAGCTTTCATTTTGCTGGTGCTCGTTGGGCTCAGGCGTCTGAAGGTACGCAAGACGCAAAAGCAAGTCCGCCTGATCGTTTCGCCGGACGCGGTACCTGAGTCCCCCATCGAGACCGTTCGCCACTTTCACGGCTCTCCGTGAATTAGGCGTTTGCTCCAGCATCGCCATGTGATCGAGTCCGGTTGTCAAGGATGGGCGGTTTCAAGTCTTTAGTGGTCATGCACTAGCGCGACGCAGCATCGGCAGCCCGCGCGGCTGGCGCGGGCTGCAAGCCACCAGCCGCACTCGTCACGCGCCAGATGACGTTGCCGACGTCATCAGCCACAAGCAATCCCCCCCTTTTGTCAATCGCCACGCCAACCGGTCGACCATACGCATCCCCATTCGCACTGACAAACCCGCTCAGCACAACGACGGGCTGCGCTGATGGCATAGCCTTGCCGTCATAGGGCACGAACACCACGTTGTACCCACTGCGCGGCTTGCGGTTCCAGGAGCCGTGCTGGCCGATGAAGAAACCAGCGTTGAACGGGGCGGGCAGGGCGGCTCCGTCTGACGAGGTGAGTCCGAGTGGCGCCACGTGCGATCCCAAAGAGTAGTCAGGTTTTACGGCTTTGGCGACCAGCTCCGGCGCAGGCGGCTTCACACGCACGTCAACATTAGGGCCGTAATAGCTGTACGGCCAGCCGTAAAACGCGCCGTCGGTGACGGACGTCAGGTAGTCTGGAACAAGGTCGTTGCCGATCTCGTCCCGCTCGTTCACGACGGTCCAGAGCTTCTCCCCTGCCCAGGCCATGCCGTTGGGGTTGCGCAGGCCTGTGGCGAAAAGGCGACCATTGCCGCTGGCGATGTCGAACTCCCAGATAGCCGCGCGGCCCTCTTCGACCGACATGCCGTTCTCCGCCACGTTGCTGTTGGAGCCCACCGTCGCATACAGTTTGCTGCCGTCGGCACTGGCGATGATGTTCTTGGTCCAGTGGTGATTGATGGGGCCGCCAGGGAGGTCGAACACCTTGGTGGGTGCGGTCGTGATTTGAGACTGGCCCGCCACGTAGGGGAACCGCAGAACAGCGTCCGAGTTCGCGACGTAAAAGTTGTCACCGATCAGCGCCATGCCGAAGGGCGAGTTCAAACCCTGCAGAAAGGTGGTGCGCAGCTCTGCTACGCCGTCACCATCCGCGTCGCGCAGCAGTGTGATGCGGTTCGCACTGGGCGCGGTCGCCCCAGCGCGCTTCATCACAAAGCCCATGACAGCGCCTTTGATGCCCTTGCTATCTTCGGGTTTGGGTGGCGCGTTGCTCTCGGCCACCAACACGTCGCCGTTGGGCAGGACGTAAACCCAACGCGGATGGTCCAGCCCAGTTGCTAAGGGTGCAACGGAGAGACCGTCCGCGGCGACGGGCTGGGCGCCGGCGGGCCAGCCTTTCGCGGGCGCGATGTGCACGGTCGGGATGATTTGCTTGTTCGGCTTGGCCAACTGCGGGGTCGCACCGATGGTCTGGGCCGGCGGTTGTGTGCTGAGTTGCGCGAGCAGGCTTCCCGCGAACAGCTGTGCGATGGATGCGATCAAAAGTTTTCGGTGCATAAATAACTCCTAGAATTAGTCAATCGTCAAGCAAAGGCGTGCGGGATTCTGTGCGTCAACACACACATTCATAGCCATCGCCCGATCAACTGGACGGCACCAGTCCCCACCAACCCTTGCGCCGTCACCCCGAGCCACATCAGCCAGCTGTTGTCTAGCGTAGCGCGCGCACCTGTTTGCAGCCTTCCGCTGAAGGAGCGGGCCAGCACATAGCTACCCATAAAGAGCAGCACGCCAACGTTGAAACCCTGCCAGGACAGCAACACTGACACCGTGGCGCTCCAGGCCTGCGCGGTGGGCTCCAGGCCTGCGCGCCAGTGGCCCAGGACGTCAGTGCTGACGGATGCAGCGGCGCACACCATGCCAAATGCGACCAGCAGTCGCAGCAGGGCCTGACCACTGGACCCATTCAGCCGCAAGCGCGCCAGCGTCATTGCGCCCGCGCCCAGCACCATCAGGACAGCCGACATCAGAGGCCAGCCGATTCCCGGCAGCTCCACGCCAAACGGCGGGCATACGTCGGCTGCCATCGACACGTGAATGTGCGCAAATAAAAGTGACGCGAAGACAGTTGCATTGACGCACAACAGGATGATCATTGCCCACCATGAATGGGAGGCGGGACCGGTCGCCCCCATTGGCAGGGCTACGCCATCTGCCACCAGCGCGCGGCCCGTGTGGGCGGCGTCGTCGGTGAACCAGAGCCACCGGCAGATGGCGGCGATCGACACCGCGGCGAAGGCAAACGCAGTGCCCACCCATTCAACCGTGAGCAGCAAAAAGAAGCCCGCCGTGCCCACCGCCGCGATGAACGGCGGCCAGCCATCCGTGGGCAGCACCAGCACGTGGCGCGGGACAGCGTCGACCACGCTGGTAATCAGCGTCTCGCGCCCGCCGCTGAGGGTTCCGGGTAGCCAGTGCCGTCCGGCTTCCATTTCCTGTGTGAGTTCCGGCTGAACCCACAGTGGTTCGGTGGAATCAATCTGCGGAATGCTGCGGGTGCCGTATTCGCCCTTTGTTGCCCATTCCAGCGTAGGTGCGTTCCACGGGTTGCCGTGTTCGCGCTTCTCCTTCAGCGCACTGCGCACTGCGTCCCAGAGGAACAGCACCACACCCGCCGCAAAGACGAAGGCGCCAATGCTTGAGAGCATGTTCAGCAGGTTCCATCCCAGGTCCGCGTCATAGGTATAAACGCGGCGTGGCATACCCAGAATACCCGTGAAGTGCATGGGAAAGAACGCCAGGTTGAAGCCGAGGAACATCATGCCGAACACCCAGCGGCCCAGCCGCTGCGACAGCTGGTGCCCATTCATCACGGGTGCCCAGTAGTACAAGCCCGCGAACACCGGGAACACCGCACCACCAATCAGGACGTAATGCAGGTGGGCGACGATGAAGTAGGTGTCGTGCACCTGCCAGTTAAAAGGCAACACCGCCACCATCACGCCGGTCAGTCCGCCCAGCACAAAGATGAAGTGAAAACCCAGCAAGAACAAAGTGAAGGTATTGAACTGCACGCGCCCTTTCCAGAACGTCGCAATCCAGGAGAACACCTGCACGGCGCTCGGTATGGCCACCGCAAAGCTGGCCGCAGCAACAAAGCCCATCGACATGACCCCCAGGCCTGCGGTGAACATGTGATGCGCCCACAGCGCAAAGCTAACTAAGCCGACTGCGATCAGCGCGTAAACGATCGCGCGATGTCCCACGAGCGCGGTCCTGGCAGCCGTGGGCACCATCATCGACACCATCCCCGCCGCTGGCAAAAAGATGATGTACACCTCCGGATGGCCAAAGAACCAGAACAGGTGCTGCCACAGCAAGGGGTCGCCCCCGCGCGCGGCGATGAAAAAAGGCCAGTCGAATGCCCGCTCCAGTTCCAGCAGCAGCGTGCCCGCGATGATGGCCGGGAACGCAAAAATGATCATGAATGCGCTGACCAGCATGGCCCAGGCAAACACCGGCATCTTCATGAGCGTCATGCCCGGTGCGCGGGTAAAGAGAATGCCGATGATCAGTTCGATGGCGCCGGCAATCGCCGAGATCTCGATGAAGCCAATGTCCAGCAGCCACCAGTCCGCGCCGATGCCGGGTGAATACTCCTTGCCCGTGAGCGGCGGGTACATGTACCAGCCACCGTCAGGCGAGGCACCAAAGAAGATGGTACAAAAGAAAGCGAGGCCACCGATGGCGTACGCCCAGAACGCATAGGCGGAAAGGCGGGGAAACGGCAGGTCGCGCGCGCCCAGCATGCCTGGCAGCAGGTAGACGGCAATCGCCTCGACCATTGGCACCGCAAAAAGAAACATCATCACCGTTCCGTGCATGGTGAAGACTTGGTTGTAGGTCTGGGCGCTGAGCAAGGTGTTGTCGGGCACGGCGAGTTGCGCGCGCATCAGCAGCCCCAGGATGCCAGCCAGCACAAAAAACACCAGCGCCGTGGCGATGTAGAACAAACCGATGTGGGTGTTGTTAACTGCAGAGAGGTAGCGCCAGATTTTGGGTGGCTCCCAGGCGCGCGCAAGTGCCTCGCGCTCGCCGGGTGGGCGAGGCAGGGACGAAGGCGGGGACGAAGGGCGGTACTCGTTCATTTCAACCCATCCAACCACGCCGCCATCGCTTCAAGGCTCGCCGCTTCGTGCTCCCCGAAGGAGGGCATCCGCGCTCCCGGCTTCACTTCCTGCACGTGCGCAATCCAGCGCTGCATTGCAGCCGCATCATTGCGCAGCGTCCCTGCGCCCAGGTGCAGCCGGCTGCCCACATGCGTGAGGTCCGGTCCAAGCCGTCCTTCCTCTGACAAGCCTCGCACCGTGTGGCAAGCGGTACAGCGCTGCGCAACGAAAGCCTCGCGCCCGCGTTCTGCCAAGGGTGAAGCAGGCGCGCGCGCCGGTTGCGTCTGCGCGGCCAGCCAAATAGTGAAGTCCGCAGGCTCGTGAACCACGACGTGCATCGCCATACGCGCATGCTGCTCACCGCAATACTCCGCACACTGGCCCCGGTACACGCCAGGCGCCGTGGCCTGGAGCACCAGGTGGTTGGTCCGCCCCGGCACCATATCCATCTTGCCACTGAGCTGCGGGACCCAGAAGCTATGGATCACGTCGGTGCTGGACAGGCCGATCACAACAGGCTGACTCACGGGGATGTGTATTTCGTTTGCCAGCACGACGTCTGTGCCTTCCGGCGTGCGGTACCGCACCTCCCACCACCACATCTTGCCGACGACCGAGATCACGAGCGCATCAACCGGCGGCGCGCGCGTGAGTTGCGCGCTGCGCACGGCGGTGTAAACCATGAGGATGGAGAGCACGACGACCGGAAAGATCAGACCGCCACCGACAACCCACCATCGCATACTGACCTTGCCCACCCGCCGTCGCAAGGCGACCGCCAGCAAAGCCATGACGCCGGCAAAGATCAACGTCGAGCCAACGAAAAGGCTCCAGGCCACACCGGCAATGGTGTGGGCCGCGAGTCCGGCCGGGTCGAGCATCGTCATTGGCGCCAGTTCATTGCAGCGTATGCAGGTAAGCCGCCATCGCAGCCGCATCCCTGGGCGACACTCCCATCGATGGCATGGTCGTAGCCGGGATGATGCTCTTGGGGTCGACGAGCCATTGCGCCAGCGCTGTCGGGTGGTTGGGCACATTGCCTCCTATGTAGCTGCGTCGGCCGAAGGCCTGCAGGGTCGGGCCGACTGTGCCACGCGACGCAGCCACGCCCGGAATCGCGTGACAACTACCGCACTGGTACTGGGCGAGCAGAAGCTTGCCGCGTGCCGCGTGCTCCTGGTCTTGCTGGGCGTGCAACTGCGCCGGGACACCTGTGCAGCCGCACAGCAGCCCGAGCGTCATCAGCATGAACAGTGCGAGAGCGCACAGTGCGTAACGTCGATGCACCTTCACAATCGGCAGAAGCCCATGACCAAAACCCGCACCATCCTCGCCACGATTGCAGCGCTCGCCACCATTGGCGTGGTCGGCGCCGCGTGTTTCATCTGGGCAGGTCTCTACAACGTCGGCGCGACGCGACAGCACTTGCAACCCGTCTTCACGGTTCTCAAGGTCGCCATGCACCGCTCGGTTCGCCTGCACGCGCGCGATGTCGAGCCGCCGTCGCTGGACGACGAGGCCATGATCCTCCGTGGTGCCACCTGCTTCCATGACAAGCGCGTGCAGTGCCACGGCGCGCCCGGCGTCGCGCAGGGCGACATTGGCAAAAGCATGCAGCCATTGCCCGGTCCTCTGGTCGATGCACCGCAGCACTTTAGTCCGCGTGAGCTGTACTGGATAACCCGCCACGGCATCCGCCTCTCCGGAATGCCAGCGTGGGAGTTGCGCTTGACGGATGGTGAGATGTGGGATGTGGTGGCCTTCTTGCAGCGCCTGCCCAAGCTCACGCCACAGGCTTATACAGAGATGGCCCAGCGGCAAAGCGCAAGCGTTGTCGTCGCCTCCCGCGGCCGCGACGTCAACTCCGCGCCCACGCGCGCGCCCGATATGGCGCGCGGCAAGCAGGCGCTCTATCAATACGCCTGCAGCACTTGCCACACCATCCCCGGCGTGACCAGCTCGTTGCCCAACGTTGGACCGCCGCTGGCGGGCATGGCCAGCCGTACGCTGATCGCAGGCAAGTTGTTAAATACGCAGGACAACATGGTGCTGTGGCTGCGCAGCCCAAACGAGGTCAAGCCACACACGGCCATGCCCGATTTGCGCGTGACCCGCGAGGATGCGGCCGACATGGCAGCTTACCTCGCGACCTTGCGTTAGGTCGCGGTCGGAGGTTGACTTGCTGAACGGTGTGCCGTGATGCATTTAATGATCACACATGAGCACGCACCGAAAAATATGTTCGTTGTGCCACATACTCGGTGCGGCCTTCCCCATCAATTCACTGGCACGTGCCCGGCTTGGTGAACACCGTGGAAGTGGTGAAGTGCGTGGTGATCAATTGCACGTCAATGTCCGGCTAATGGGCTTGACTTCGCAGGGCGCTGCGACGGAAGTGGGTCACATCGAGTGGGCCTATGGCAGTCGGCGACAGACCGTTACAGTGTGCGTCGCAAAAGGGAGGCACTTTCCCGTAGTTTCAATTCCCACCCGGCCAAGGCTGTAGCCGAAAGTAAAACTGGAACTGGAAGTGGAGCTTGGCGTCATGTCGATTGAGCGAAAGGACGCCACCCAAGGGGCGATACTGCGCGCGTGGCTGGAGCAACACGTATGTTTTTCCTGCGGCGGGAG
>JBIIVW010000144.1:0-8656 GCA_044339205.1 Rhodoferax sp.
CGCGTTTCAATCGGGTTGATAGGTTGAAATGCGCGTGAGGTCGAGCGCGCTTTTGGTCACTCATTGGCTAAGGCGAATTTTGGGCGCAGGGTGCGGCACCGTCTGTACGCCAGCGACCCAAACCCCCGGAAGGCTGCGGGTCGCGCTTTGTCGCGCGTCAATCCAGTGGCAACGAACCGGGGTATCGGTTCTTGCAACGCTATTGCGTCAGCCAGCGCCGGCTGGCAAAGCTCAGGGCGTCCACCAAGACGACCAGCATCAGCATGGCGATGAGCACACTGCTGGTTTCGTCCATCTGGAACAAACCCATGTGAAACGCCAGCATCTGACCCAGTCCGCCTGCCCCCACCACGCCCAGTACAGCGGCGGCGCGGATGTTGTTTTCCCAGCGGTAGAGCGTGTAGCTCAGGAGCTGGGGGAGCACTTGCGCCAGCGTGGCGTACAAAAACACCCGGCCTTCTCCCACACCCCTGGCACGCAACGCAAAGCCGGGTCCGGGCGGCGCGTTTTCGATGGCCTCGGCAAACAAGCGCCCCAGGACGCCTGTGGTGTGCAGGCCCAGAGCCAGTGTGCCGGCAAATGGCCCCAAGCCAGCGGCAATCAGCAAGAGTGCTGCCCACACCAACTCCGGTATGCTGCGCAGGGCATTGAGCAACAAGCGGGTCAAAGCGCGCCAGCGCGCTGGGTCGCTCTCAAAGGTCTTGCTGGCTGGCAGCGCCAGTGCCAGGCCCAGCACCACGGCGAGTAAGGTGCCCACCGCTGACATCGCCAGGGTCTCCAGAGTGGCCACCATCAGCTTGTTCAAAAAGGCCGGGCTGGTCTCGGGCTGAAGCAGTTCACCCAAAAATTTACCCATCTTGGCAAAGGCTTGCCAGGATAAAAACTGCGCCCACTGCAGATCCAGCGACCAAAAGCTCAGGCCCACCAGAACCACGACGCCCACGACAAACCAGCAAGCGGCGCAACGGGCATTGAACAGGGGGGGCGGCAGCTTGTAGACCTCATTGGCCGCGCGCTTCATTTCGGGCCTCATGCCAGGCCCCGCCGTAGCCAGGCGCTCACCCGGTCTGCCAGCCAGACTAACCCCATGAACACCAGCAGCATGGTGGCAACCTCGGAACCGTTGAACATTTTCATGGAGGCGTCCATTTGCTGGCCCAGGCCACCCGCGCCCACAAATCCCAGGACGGCCGAGGACCGGATGGCGCATTCCCAGCGGTACACCGTGTAGCTGGTGAGTTCGCCGGCGTTTTGCGGCAGCAGCGCATACAAAAAGGCCTGCAGGCGGCCCGAACCGTTGTGCAGCAGGCTGCGGGTGGCGTGCGTTTCGCCACTGTCCAGAATTTCGGCATAGACCTTGCCCAGCATGCCGCCATACGTCAGGCCAATGGCCAGTACGCCGGCGGTGGGCCCCAGCCCGACCACCCGCACAAACACCAGTGCCCAGATCAGCTCAGGCACGCTGCGCAGCACAATGAGCAGCCAGCGTACCGTCTGGCGCAAAACACCTGGCAGGAACGCCATGCGCCCGGTGAGTGCGGAAATGGACAGCACCCGCACCGACAGCAACGCCAGCGGCACAGCCAAGACCAGCGCCAGCGTCAGCCCGGCGGTGGCAATGGCCACGGTGCGCCAGGTTTCACGCGCCACCATGGTCAGGAACTCGCTGCCCATCTTGGGTGGGAAAAAGTCACCCAAGAAATGCAAGGTGGGTTTAAGGGCGCCAGGCTCCACCAGCACCCAGGGTTTGAACTCGCTTAAGACCAGCATGGGCCACAGCACCACCAGCGCTGCCAGCGCCCAAAAGACACGACCTCGCCACGCCGGGTCACGCAGCGTCGGGGCGGGTCTGTCAGTGGATGGATTCAGGGTAGGGCTCATGTCGCGAACTAGCGGCAATGCATGACGACCGGCGCGGGGGCAGCGGTCGCCTCGGGGGAGGCAGGCGGTGTGGTGGCACTCAGTTCGTGCAAGTGCTGGTCATACAGCGCGTGCAGGCGCTGGGGCGTCACCTGGGCCGAGGGCAGGTCAAAGGCCAACTCTCCGTCGCGCAGTCCGATGATGCGCGGGAAGTGATGCAGCGCCATCTCGACATGGTGCATGGTGGTCACCAGCGTGGCGCCGCGTTCCCGGGCGGACTCGGTGAGCGACTCCATCGCTTGTTGTCCGCGGGAGGGGTCCAGGGCTGACAGGGGTTCGTCCACCAAAAATAGCGTGGCCTGCGAGGCCAGGGCGCGTGCCAGCCCCACCCGTTGGCGCTCTCCGCCCGAGAGCCGGTCGACCCGCTCAAACAACTTGTCGCTCATGTCAAAACGCGCCAGAGCGCGCTCGGCCAGCGCCATGTCGGTCGGATAAAACAGACTGCGCACGCTCGCCCACAGGCCTTCATGCGGCAAGCGTCCAGCCAGCACGGCCGTGACGGTGCGTTGGCGCGGTGGCAGGGGCGGCACCTGGGGTGCCAGAAACAATTCACCCCGCAGGTGCTGCAACTGCCCGCGCGACAAGGTCCAGGGGTTGCGACCGCCCAACTGCAGGCTGCCGCTGTCGGGCTTCAAGGCGCAAGCCAGCAAATGCAATAGCGTGGTCTTGCCGGCGCCCGAGGGGCCAATGATGGCCAGTTGCTCCCCGTGGGCGACACGCAGGTCCAGTCCGCGCAGGGCAGCAGGGGCGTGTTCGCGTGCTGCAGGGTGGCGGGCGGCACATTGATCCAGCAAGAGGTTCATAGTTAAATCAGGCTCTGGCCGTCGTATATAAAGGTTTTATAGATGTTATTACCATAGCAATTTTCTGGCTGTGTCTCTGGCCAGTCTTGGCCCGTGGCCGGGCCAGACGCTTGAATTTTAGAAGCCCTGATTAAACTCGAAGCCCACTTAACAGGTTGCGCCCGCTGGACATGAGGGCGATCCAGGTCAGGGCATTGCATTGCTTAGCGGGTGACCTGGGTGGTGAAGCAGGCTAGGTTTATGGCTCTAATTTTTGTTGCAGTGCAACAAAAATTTTATTTTTCTTCTGGTTTTCCCTATAATTCGCTTCATGCTGCACTGCAACATAAATAGTCTGCCCAGACTTGAGCAGGCACCCCGAATCACCATTTTTAGGAAAATCACATGAAAAACCCAATCGAACAATTCGCTGCCTCCAACCAAGCCAACCTGCAAGCCCTCGAAGCCCTGTCGGGTCAGGCCTTTGCTGGCGTGGAGAAATTTGTCGAGTTGAACATGGCGGCTTCCAAAGCCGTGTTAAGCGAGTCTTTTGTTCACGCCAAGGCGATGATGGCGGTGAAAGATGCCCAGGAATTCATGGCCCTGCAAGCCGATTTCATGAAGCCCATGGCCGAAAAATCGACGGCTTATGCCGATCACCTGAAGAGCATCATCACCGGTAGCGGCGAAGAGTTCGCCAATGCGGTTGAAGCCAATTCGGCCAAAGCCCAAAAAGCTTTCACCAAAGCAGTTGAAGAGATGGTGAAAAGTGCACCGGTTGGTAGCGAGTCGGCCGTGGCTGCCTTCAAGAGCGCCCTGACTGCGGGTCAAAACGCGGTTGAAACTGCTCAGGCTTCCACCAAGAAAGCCCTGGAAGCTGCCCAATCCAATTTCGCATCGGCTTCCAGCCAGGCAACGCAAGCCGTCAAGAAGGCGACCGCGGCGGTTTAATAGGCAGCAGCCTTCGGGCTGCCCAAAAAAAGGCACCTTCAAGTGCCTTTTTTTATGGGCGTCAGCAGCTGGGCTTGAGTGGTTTCAGGGCTGTGCCAAATTTTTCAATTAGCGGGGCGTGGCCCAGAGGCCCGAATTTGACCAGGTCCTCAGGTACCTGGCGGTCCGGGATTTGGTCGAGCAAGTGCCGGATCAGTGTGAGCCGGCCCTGGCGCTGGTCGTTGAAGTCCACCAGCGCCCAAGGGCAGGCCGGGTTGTGGGTGGCCTTGAGCATCACATCCCGGGCTTTGCCGTACTCGGCGTATTTTTCTCGCGCATGCACATCGATCGGGCTGAGCTTCCAGCGTTTGAGCGGGTCGCTCAGGCGCTCGGCAAAGCGTTCCTCCTGCTTGGACTGGTCCACGGTGAGCCAGTACTTGAAGAGCAGAATGCCGTCGTCCACCAGCATCTGCTCAAACACAGGCGCCTGCTTCAGGAAGGTCCTGGTTTGCTCTTCAGAGCAAAACCCCATGACCCGCTCGACCCCGGCGCGGTTGTACCAGCTCCGATCCAGCAGCACGATCTCACCGGCCGACGGCAAGTGGGGCACATAGCGTTGAAAGTACCACTGCGTTTGCTCGCGCTCGCTGGGCTTGCCCAGTGCCACGGTGCGGCACAGGCGCGGGTTGAGTGTTTCGCTGATGGCCGTGATCACGCCGCCCTTGCCGGCCGTGTCACGGCCCTCGATCACCACCACCAGGCGCTTGCCGGTGTGCAGTAGCCAGCGGGCAAGGTCGTTGAGCTCCAACTGCAAAGGCGCCAATTGGTCGTAGTAGTCCGACTTGCCGAGTTTGTCTGACTTGGCGTTGGGAGTTTTTTTTGACTTCTTCATCAATTAATCATAGCGAGAAGGCCATGCGCGGTGGGTGTCGCACATGGCCTTCGAACGTCGGGCATAGTCCGCTTGCCGGTTTAACGACGGGGCTCGCCTTGACCGTTTACCGTCACCGTCTGACCGGGAGGCGATGTCATTTGCACGCGGTGTTCCTGGCCCCGGAATTCATAAGTCACATCCCAAAACTGGGGTTGCGCCTGGTTGGGGACGTTTTCGCAACGTTGCACATCCTGGGTTTGGGTCTGGTTATTGCCGCCCACGCGAGAGCCGACCACGGCGCCGGTGACCACACCGCCTGCGGTGGCGATGTCTTTGCCCGAGCCGCCACCCACCTGGTGGCCCAGAATACCGCCAATCAGTGCGCCCACGATGGCGCCGGGCACATTGGAGTTGCCCTGGCTTTGGTTGACTTGTCCCCGCTCAATCCAGCAGCGCTGCTCGGGTGGGCCCACCACTGCACGCACCGAGGTGACGTTGGCTTCAAACAGGCGCTCGTCGGCGCGGCGGCGGAAATCACCGGCCCCAACGGGCACGTTGGGATTGCGCTGGTCTTCGGCGCGTGCGTTGCGGTTGGCTACTTGCACCGATGAAATGCGGTTGTTCAGGCCCATGGCAGAGAGCGAGGGGTATTGGCCAGCCCGCAGCACGGCACAGCGGCCGTTGAAGCGGGCGTCTTCGCACACCTCCCAGCGCTCGTCGCCCACCACCACCACCGAGGAGGCACGGTCATTGAAGCCGCTGCGCTGGAAGTTGTTGACCACCTTGTTGGTGGTGAAGGAGCGCCCGCCAAAGCCCTCGTTTTCATAAAACGTCACTTGGGCCATGACCGGAATGGGGGCATAGCGCTGGTCGTCAACGCGGGCATTGTTGGCAACGGCGCGGACCGACGAGACGCGGTTGTCCAGCCCCATGGCCGAGAGTGACGGGTACTGGCCCGGGCGCAACACCACGCAGCGGCCACGAAAGCGCACGTCATCGCACACCTCCCAGCGTTGCCCCTCTGCCACCACCGCCGACGACGCACGGTCATTGAAGCCGACGCCCTGGAGGTTGTTGATCTGCTGCTGCGCAGTGAAGGTCTGGCCCTGAAAGCCTTCCTGCTCGTAAAAGGTGACTTCAGCTGCCGCCTGCGCTGCGACGGCAACGGCGGCCAATGCCAAGGTGTTTTTGAATAGGGTCTTCATGCAGGTGTCCTTTGGAGGTTTGAGGCGTGTTGCCAATCGCCACGCCGGCGCCGCTGATCCCGGGCGGATCTGATGCGCAAGCTTTGACTATGAAGATGGATCACTCGACTGTCTGTGTGGCGGCGTACACAGGCGACCGCCCGGTCTGGGTGACGTCTCAGGCGCAGCCCTTCAGGGCAGCCAGCGCAGTTGGCTCAGGTAGGCCATGCTTCGCCCCTGCGTGTTGTCGCTGTCCGCACCCACGGCGATGGTGGTCACGGGGGGCGTGACGGGGCTCTCCACGCCAAACAGGCGTTGAAAATCCTCGCTGATTCGGCGGCGCTGGGTGGTCCATTGGCCCAAGGGAGGACCATCCAGCACGATGTAACGCACCCGGGCGCTGTACGGGTTGGACCCGCTGGTGCCTGCCGGGTAACGCTTGTCCCACACATAGCACACGGTGGCGTGGGGCACGGCTTGCCCGGTGGCGGCGCGGGCCAGCGCGAGCGTGGCGCGCTGCAGCAGGGGAATGTCGGCCAGCGGCTGGTCAAACATCACGCAGACCTTGAGTGCCGCGTCGTCACCCTTTTTGGTGGCCAGGTCGGCCTGCTCCAGCGGCTGGTCCACGCGCCAACGCCAGCTCAATTCCGCCGGGGCGGGGCCGGTCCAGTCATGGGCCAGCACGCCGTAGGATTTATCGGTGTTGAGCTGCAGGGCCGGCTCGCCGGATGATGTGTTGAATTCAAACCGGGTGACCGTGGCGCTGCCTTTGCCCGGCAGTCCGCTCAGTCGCCAGGCGGGGTGGATGCCAGCGCTGCCAGAGGTGCCAAAGGGCGCCAGGGTCAAGGGAGGTTTCTGGGAGGCTTCAGGGCTTGAAATCTGAGCAAATACGCTGCTAGCCGGCGTGTAAAAAGCATATGCACATATTAAATGCATAGCAAGTTTGGAGGGGTGCAGTGCGCGGCCCATGCTCAACCTCGCTTCCAGGTATGGTACCTGGAGACCCATTCCAGCAGCTTTTTGGGTTGGTGGGCGCGCTTCCATTCTCCAGCGGCAAACTTGTTGGCCTCGGCCATCGTGGGGTAGGTATGGATGGTGCCCAGAATTTTGTTCAAGCCCAGGCCGTGTTTCATGGCCAGCACGTATTCGGCCAACAAATCGCCCGCATGGGCGCCCACAATCGTGACCCCCAAAATACGGTCTTTGCCGGGCACGGTGAGCACCTTCACAAAGCCATGGGCCTCGCTGTCGGCAATGGCGCGGTCCAGGTCGTCAATGCCGTAACGGGTGACCTCAACCGCGATGTTTTTCTCTTTGGCCTCTTGCTCATTCAGGCCCACCCGCGCCACTTCAGGGGCGATAAAGGTGGCCCAGGGGATCACCGAATAGTCGGCCTTGAAGCGTTTGAAGTCGCCAAACAAGGCGTTCACGGCTGCATACCAGGCTTGGTGCGCCGCCACATGGGTGAGCTGGTAAGGCCCGGCTACATCGCCGGCGGCGAAGATGTTGGGGTACAGGGTTTGCAGGTACTCGTTGGTGGGGACGGTGCGCTGGGTGTCGATGCCCAGGTCTTCGAGCCCGTAACCGGTGAGCCGTGCCACGCGGCCCACGGCACACAGCAGCGCGTCAAATTCAAGCCGAATCTCCTTGCCGGCGTGTTCCACCACCAGGGTTTTGACCTCGCCCACCTTCTCGCAGTGCAAGGCCTTGTGCTGGGTGAGCACCTGCACGCCATCGGCCCGCAGGGCGGCGGTAGCCAGCGTGGACACATCTTCGTCTTCCCGGGCCATGATGCGCGGGCCCATCTCGACCTGGGTCACCTGCGAGCCCAGGCGCGCAAAGGCTTGCGCCAGTTCGCAGCCAATAGGGCCGCCGCCCAGCACCACCAGGCGCTTCGGGATGGTGTCGAGCTTGGCAAATTCATCCCACAGCGTGTCGCTGGTCACATAACCCACGTCCTCCAGGCCCGGCAGCGGCGGCACGAAGGGGCGGGCGCCGGTGGCAATGATGATGTTGCGGGTGGTCAGTCGCTGTGTGCCGCCGCCGTTCAGGGCAATCTCCACCGTCCAGGGGTTGATGAGCTTGGCGTAGCCCTGCAGCACTTCCACGCCCAGCGAGGTGTAGCGCTCCACGCTGTCGTGCGGCTCAATGGCGGCGATCACGTCATGCACGCGTTGCATCACTTTTTTGAATGAAAACAGACTCTGGCCGGCGTATTCATTGCTTTTAATGCTATTTAAACCGTAGTGATATGCATGGCGCATCTGGTGCGCCAGCGTGGCGCTCTTGATCAAGGCCTTGCTGGGCACACAGCCGTAGTTCAGGCAGTCGCCACCCATCTTGTGCACTTCCACCAGCGTCACTTTGGCCTTGACGGCCGCCGCAATGTAGGCCGACACCAGGCCCCCGGCACCCGCGCCAATGACGACCAGGTTGCGGTCAAAGCGGGCAGGCTTCACGTGTTTCCAGCGGGCATAGACTTGGCGGCTCTGGATCACCTGGATGACTTTGCGCGCCAGCAGCGGGAACACGCCCAGCAGCACAAAGGAGCCCAGCAGCCCGGGGCTCAGGATGCCCTTGAGCGAGTCGATTTGTGCCAATTGCGTGCCCGCGTTCACGTACACGGCCGTACCCGCCAGCATGCCCAGCTGGCTCACCGCGTAGAAGGTGAGCGTCTTCATCTTGGTCAGCCCCATCAGCAGGTTGATGACAAAAAACGGCACCAGCGGCACCAGGCGCAGGGTGAAGAGGTAAAAGGCGCCTTCTTTCTCGATGCCTTTGTTGAACTCGCTCAAGCGGTTGCCAAAGCGGGCCTCGATGCTGTCACGCAGCACAAAGCGCGCCGCCAGAAAGGCCAGTGTGGCGCCCAGGCTGGAGGCAAACGAGACGATGAGCGTGCCCCACAAGAGACCAAAGATCGCGCCGCCCGCCAGGGTCAGGATGACAGCGCCCGGAAAAGACAGCGC
>JBIIVW010000146.1:0-8548 GCA_044339205.1 Rhodoferax sp.
CTCTTGGCCGCGCCCGATGCCATCTACCCTCAATTTGCCACCCACAACGCCGCCACCATCGCCGCCATTTTGCAGATGGCTGCCAAGAGTGGCGCCCCGTTTGAATTGCAGCGCCTGCACGGCATGGGCGAGGGCGTGTACCGCGAGGTCTTGAAGAACCCGCTGATCGCCTGCCGCGTGTATGCCCCCGTGGGTGCCCACAAGGATTTGCTGGCCTACCTGGTGCGCCGCCTGCTGGAGAACGGCGCCAACTCCTCCTTTGTGCACCAGCTTGCCGACGAGTCGGTGGGCATGCAGGAGCTGCTGATTTCGCCTCTGCGCCTGGAGCCCGAGACCTCGCTGCCGCTCCCCCTTGAGTTGTTTGGCTCCAGCCGCCAGAACAGCGCTGGCCTGGACCTGACCGTGCCCGAGATGCGGGAACCCCTGCTGCAAGCCTACGCAGCGGTGCAAGTGCCTCTGGTACCTATTTTTGATGCCAAATTGGCCTCTAGCCGGCTTGATATAAGTATCAAAAGCTATCAAACCTGGAGCAAGGTGGACGTAACTCAGCGCGCTGCCATCCTGCGCCGCGCAGCAGACGCTTTGCAAGCCCAGCTGCCCCGCTTTTGTGCGCTGCTGGTCAAGGAGGCCTTCAAGACCTGGGGTGACGCGGTGAGCGAGGTGCGTGAGGCGGTGGACTTTTTGCGCTACTACGCGGGGGAGGCCGAGCGCATCATGGCGCCCATCGCCATGCCCGGTCCGACGGGCGAGTCGAATGAGTTGCGACTGATCGCCCGCGGCCCCTGGGTCTGCATCAGCCCCTGGAACTTTCCGCTGGCCATCTTCATGGGCCAGGTGGCGGCAGCCTTGGCCACCGGCAACACCGTGCTGGCCAAGCCCGCCGAGCAAACCCCCGGCGTGGCGTTGGAAGCCGTCAAGCTGTTGATTGAAGCCGGTGTGCCTGAGGGCGCGCTGCAACTGTTGCACGGTCCCGGCGACACCGTGGGCGCCGCACTGGTGGCGGCACCCGGCGTGGCCGGCGTCGTGTTCACCGGCTCCACGGCGGTGGCCAAAATCATCAACCGCGCGCTGGCCGCCAAAGACGGTGCCATCGTGCCGCTGATTGCCGAAACCGGCGGCATCAACGCCATGCTGGTCGACAGTACCGCGCTGCCCGAACAGGTGAGTGATGCCGTGGTGCAAAGCGCCTTCAGGAGCGCGGGCCAGCGTTGCTCGGCGCTTCGCCTGCTGTGCGTGCATGAGGCCATTGCCGACCCTGTGATTGAGATGATTCAGGGCGCGACCCTTGAACTGGTCACGGGCGACCCCGCGGACCTGGCCACCGACGTTGGTCCGGTGATTGATGCGGAAGCCTTTGAAAACATCCAAAATCACCTCAAGCGGCTCAATTTTGAGTCAAAATCGCTTCTAGCCGTCGCATCTATTGACTCAAGCGCTATGAATTCAGGACTGATCGATTCAGCTGCTTCTGGTTCCGTGACGTCAACCCTGGCGAATTTGATCCAGCCCCAGGCCTTTGAGGTGAGCGCGATTGCCGACCTGAAGCAGGAAATCTTCGGTCCCGTGCTGCACATCGTTCGCTGGCGTGGTGACCCGCAGGCTGTTGTCGAGCAGATCAATGGGCTAGGCTACGGCCTCACCATCGGCATCCAGACCCGCATCGACAGCCGCGCCCAGGCGCTGGCGCGCGCCGCCCATGTAGGCAACGTCTACATCAACCGCAACCAGATTGGCGCGGTGGTGGGCGTGCAGCCGTTTGGCGGTGAAGGCCTCTCAGGCACCGGCCCCAAGGCGGGCGGCCCGCACTATTTGTACCGCTTTTGCGCGGAGCAAACCATCACCGTGAACACCACAGCGGCGGGGGGCAATGCCGCGTTGCTGGCGGGTGGGCATTAAGGTAAACAATCCGCCGCATCCAACCTGCCCAGCACGGCCAGTGCCTTGTCCACATCACCCGTGGCCGCCATGGCACGGAAATGGTTCTCCGTGTCCCATGCTGAATTGTTCAGTTACACCATTGACGAGGACAAAAAACGCTACCTCGAACTGCTCCATGGCAAGCTGCTGCTGGTAACCAACACCGATACAGCAGCGGCTGAGGTGGTGCAGCGCTATAAAGGCCTGGCTGATATCGAGCGAGGCTTTCGGGTGCTCAAATCTGACATCGAGATTGGCCCGGTGCACCACCGGCTGCCCCAGCGCATTCGCGCGCATGCGCTGATTTGTTTCATGGCACTAATCTTGTACCGGGTGATCCGCATGCGGCTCAAGGTGGTCACACGCTCAGAGTCGCCCAACACGTTGCTGGAGCAGCTTAAACGCATTGATCAGCAGGCTGTTGAGACCAGTGATGGGACAACACTAACCGGCTTGGACTGAGATAACACCGGCACAGAAGTCGCTGTTTGCTGCCCTGGATTTGACACCGCCGACACCATCAGACCTCGGCAAGCCCGTTTTGTAGTCTGCGCTTTGATGTCCGTTTCTAATGAAATCAAGCACTTACGTTCGGGAAGTGTCGAACTTGTGTTGCCTGATCGACTGGCTGACTGGGACCCATAGCCGACGGCTAGGTTGGCACCTTGAGGGCCAACTCAAAGACCCAAAGCAGTGAAAAAAAACTCGATCTACCCGCCAGTTAGCCGACATTGACTCACAATCGTTGCGAGTCTGACGGCGTCGCCCTGATGATGCACCTGTTCACCAACTGTGATCGCAATCTGTCGGTCTTTGGCGATGTGCGACTCACCCACAGTTTCTAGTGTGGGCTCTGCTACTGTGAGCTGATTGTCGCCATCAGATCAGCGGAAGGGTTGCCACCGGGGGCGTCGGGTACGGTGGGATCCAGCATAGCAAGTGTTTCGGTCAACTGGTCGCTAGGACTGTTCCCTGGTAGGTCTGCACTGCATTGAACACGACAAAGACTTCTCCCGGTGTATTCAAAGTGTTGAGAGGGTGTCAGAGAATCTGCCCCCACAGAGCCGTCACCTCCTCCACATGCGACCAAAGACACAGCCACAAAGGCGGTCAATACCCTACGTAACTTCACATTATTTTCCGGATACATAAGTGATGGGCCAAGTGATGCCTGGGCGAAAGCAGGTTCCACTCAGAGTGCTGGAATCTAATTTGCAACTGATATCGTGTGAGGCAACGGAGAAGTTCAAAATATAGTGACTTGGTTTTTCACCTGTATATTTATATTTTGCATCAACGGGAATAAAGGAGCCAATAACAGGGAAGTGCACAACGTTAGACGCGTTGTAGGACGTCCCATAACCGGTCACTTGGAAAAATCCCGCGCTGTTTTGAGGCGTTGTGACATTGAGAACTAGCTTTTCTGTTTGACCAAATGTCACATAGGCGCCCTGAGCATTGAATCCATAAACTCCTGAACTGTTGAGATCAAGACGCACGTTCCAAGTTAAAGGTCCCTTAACCAGTGGGACGGTCTGAGCCTGTGTGATAGTTGAATTAAAAAGAATAAGTAGAAAAAAAGTTAATGGGATATTTTTCATGTACCTTAATATTATTATTAATAATTAAATGTTATCGAGCTGTAGTGGCGCCTCAATCCCTGATTTTGAGGAGACTTGACTTATTTGGAAAATCAAGCCTTGAGTGAGAAGTAGAACCAATTTTCACCCGAACCAGCCGTGCGGATTGATTGGGCACTTGAGCGTACCGGTAACGTCAAGACCCAGCATCCTATCGTAATGGGTCACTTTGGACCAAAGCCCCCTGATTTACCGGCGCAATGAAATTCTCCGGGCAGTGCAGCCATTGGAGGGCCACACATAAACCGAGAGTATCGTGAAATATCTGGGCCGAGGCCTTTGACAGCATTTAAAATCAGCTTAAACGGCTCAATTCAGAGTAAAAACCACTGCTGGCCGTCGTATCTATTGCCTCAGGCGCTATTGATTCAGGATTGACTGATTCAGTGGCGTCGGTCCTGGCCAACCTGATCCCGCCCTAGGCTTTTGAGGTCAGCGCCATAGCCGACCTGAAGCAGGAAATCTTTGGCCCCGTGTTGCACATCGTCCGCTGGCGTGGTGACCCCCAAGTCGTCATCGACCAGATCAACGCGCTGGGCTACGGCCTGACCATGGGCATCC
Source organism: Rhodoferax sp. (assembly GCA_044339205.1). Classification (GTDB taxonomy): domain Bacteria; phylum Pseudomonadota; class Gammaproteobacteria; order Burkholderiales; family Burkholderiaceae_C; genus Rhodoferax. Next base: position 4,119 of record JBIIVW010000146.1, read on the forward strand.
AGACCCGCATTGACAGCCGCGCCCAAGCCTTGGCGCGTGCCGCCCATGTGGGCAATGTCTACATCAACCGCAACCAGATTGGGGCGGTGGTGGGGGTGCAGCCGTTTGGCGGCGAAGGCCTGAGCGGCACCGGCCCCAAGGCGGGTGGGCCGCATTATTTGTACCGCTTTTGCGCGGAGCAAACGATCACCGTGAACACCACGGCAGCGGGGGGGAATGCGGCCTTGCTGGCGGGTGGGCATTGACAGGTTGCGTTGGCAGAACACATGAACGGTGTGTGTTTGCCCTGAAGCGCTGAGCTACACGAATCGCTATTCGCTTTTGGCGAGCCATCTCCGGTGCTTTATGTGGCGTGCAGGATGCTCTTGTGTTTGTATTTGCACACAATTTGTATAATGTTTTGATATACAAAGGAGCGATTTATGTCTCAGACTCAGGCGAGTGAGCCCGTAACGATCAATATTCGGGCCAAGGCGCGTCAGCGTGACCTGATCGACCAAGCGGCCGATCGTTTGGGTCGAAGCCGTTCCGATTTCATGCTGGAGGTGTCTTGCCGTGAAGCGCAAGACGTTTTGCTCGATCAAGCGTTCTTCACGGTCGACACTGTCACGTTTGCCACATTGCAAACCTTGCTGGACCAGCCGCTGCCACCCACCGACAAGCTGCGCACACTGCTAAAAACAAAGGCGCCTTGGGAGCAATGAGCCTACCCCCCTTGCTTGCCCCCGCCCCCCTGTCTGGCGGGCATGTTCTGGACGGCTTTGACAGTGGCGAGCCCGTTTTGGACGAATGGCTGAAAAGGCGTGCCTTGAAAAATCAGGGTGTCGGTGCCTCGCGCTCCTTTGTCGTGTGTGCTGGTCAAGTGGTGGTGGGGTATTACTGCTTGTCCGCTGGCGCTATCAGTCACGAATCTGCACCCAAGGCCATGCGACGCAACATGCCCGATCCATTGCCCGTGCTGTTGCTCGGCCGCCTAGCCATAGACCGGCGTTTCCACAACCAAGGACTGGGGCGCGCACTGCTGCGCGATGCCATGCTGAGGTGCCTCAGTATTGCCATGGAGACGGGGGTGTTTGCGCTGTTGGTGCATGCGTTGTCTGAGCCCGCCAGGCGCTTCTATCTTTCACAGGGATTTGTCGCGTCAACCGTCCAGCCGATGACGCTCATCATGACACTGGAAACGGCGCGCTTTGTTTTGACTGAGCCTGACTAAACGTTGCACCAAAAGTGCTTCTGGTCACGATGCCGGTGTGTGCGATTCTGACTCGCCGATGGGTTGCCCTGCGCCGGGCGCATTCCTGTTATCGGTCATCGCCGCACTGGACGGCGCTTTTTCATGGTGAACCTCTCCTTGAGTGCAGAAAATCCAGCATTTGTGCGGAGTTCGACGCCTGTTCTTGGGTGTGACACTCCGGCTCGGGCGGTTGACCCTGATCATCGCTAATGCAATAAGCCGCGCTCTTCTTGGCCGTGGGCTGGGCTTTGACGGGGGCATGGGCCGTCGTAGACATCGCAGGCCCTGCGTCCCGAATCACCATGCCATCAGTCATATAAGTGGCCGTGCTTCGAAGAAAGTACAAAGCCGAACTGGCCGGGTTGAAATCGAAAATCGAAGAAGAATTGGCCAAGATGTAAAGCGCGTCGGTGCGTGCCAGCGCGTTCAGTGCGCGCTGGCACAGGGCGGGTGATCAATGAGCGTTCGTGCGCATGCAGGTTCCCCCGCGTGAGCGGTGACAAGCTCTTCGGACTTGAAAGTTTCAAAATGAAAATCTTCTCTACCGAATTCGATGGCCAAACCAGCCGCAGCGTGTTGAACGAAGAAAAATCAGTTCAAACGCCTCAATTCAGAGTCAAAACCGCTTCTAGCCGGCGTATCAATTGTCTCAAGCGATATAAATTCAGGACTCATTGATTCAGCTGCTTCTAGTTCCGTGACGTCAACCATGGCGAACCTGATCCAGTCCCAGGCCTTTGAGGTGAGCACGATTGCTGACTTGAAGCAGGAAATCTTTGGCCCTGTGCTGCACATCGTGCGCTGGCGTGGCGACCCCCAGTCCGTGATCGACCAGATCAACGCCCTGGGCTACGGCCTCACCATCGGCATCCAGACCCGCATCGACAGCCGCGCCCAGGCGCTGGCGCGTGCGGCCCATGTCGGCAACGTCTACATCAACCGCAACCAGATTGGCGCGGTGGTGGGCGTGCAGCCGTTTGGCGGTGAAGGCCTGAGCGGCACCGGCCCCAAGGCGGGTGGGCCGCACTATTTGTACCGCTTTTGCGCGGAGCAAACCATCACGGTGAACACTACGGCGGCGGGGGGCAATGCGGCGTTGCTGGCGGGTGGGCATTAAGGTAAACAATCCGCCGCATCCAACCGGTCCAGCACGGCCAGTGCCCTGTCGGCATCCCCTGTAGCCGCCATGGCAGGCAATGGTTCTCGGTATCCCACGCGGCCAGCGTGTGCGCGCTGAGCTGCTTCACCAGCTTGTTCATTGACAGACCCCGGCTATGCGGCAGCTTTTTTAACGCAGCGCCGGCCATCATCTTTCACCCAGCCATCGGCATTGATGCGAATACCGTGTTCCAAGTGCAGGCCACCTTGCGCCGTCGCATCCTGCGCGCCTTCGTGGGCCGCGGCGTGCTCTAGAGTTCCGAGGCCAAAGAGATGCTGGCCTACCAGCACAACGGTTCACCCAGGCTTTTGTGCGCTGGATGGCGCCGCTCCTGAGCTTCGCCGCCGAGGAGGCCTGGGGGCACTGGTTGGCCAGAGTGAATGCGCACATGCCGGGCAGCGGCTGGAACTGGCTCAAGCCGGTGTTTGCCGGCAGCTACTTTCCCGCCTCAGGTCCTGCAGCGCGTGGCTCACCACGCCGATCATGCTTTCGCCAAGGCCGCCTTGCGGTCTTCGTTGACTTTCCGGGCGCTGGGCCGTTCGCCGATGAGTTTCAGATAAGACTTGTAGTCCACCCCGGCCGTCATCAGCAGGTCTTCGCCCAGCACCAGCTTGGTGGCCGAGCCGACCAGCGGCAAGCTCACATAGGCAGCGCAATCGGCCTGGGTGAAGCTGTCGCCAGCCGCAAACGGTGCAAATCTGGCCAGGCGCTTGAAACCGACGATGTTCTTTTCCAGCGCTGCGCGCACACGCTCCTTGGTGCTGTCGCTGACAGTGCCACCAAAAAACGCCTGTGGATAAAGGTCCCGAGCGACCAGCTCAAGATGCAGGTCAATGAAAGTGATCAGCTCCCGCACCTTGGCCGCCGCATAGGGGTCAGCAGGCAGCAGTGCAGGCGTGGGAAAGGCGACCTCAATGTATTCCAGCATGGCCTGGCTTTCGCACAGCCCGCCCTGCGCGGTGCGCAGAAAGGGGATCTTGGCCAGCGGCGAATCGGCCAGCACCGCCTCATCGGTGCTCTTGGTCATCACACGTTCTTCCGTGAACGGCACGTTCTTTTCAAGCAGTGCGAGCTTGACCTTGTTGTAGTAGTTCGAAACCGGGAAGCCGCAAAGGGTCAGCATGAGGATGTCTCCTGAGTGATTGGGAATGGTATGCCACAGCTTAGTTTAGGGCGCCCGGCCTGATTGTGGCTGCCACCGCCGTGACATCTACTGGCCAAGCCTTCAGCGCAATGATGGGGCGCATAATTTGACTTCCATGGTCATTCCACGCTTCTATCCCAAAGTCACGCCGTTCCGCCCGCGCCAGCGTATTGAAACCTGAGGCAGGCCTGTGGACCGCCATCATCAGCGGCTTTCTGATGTCGGCGCTGGGGGGGTCGTTGGTGCAGATCGGCGGACCGGCAGATCAGGTTCCGTGAATCCAGCGCTGGCCCACCTGATCCCGCCCCAAGCCTTTGAAGTGAACGCGATTGCTGATCTCAAGCAGGAGATCTTTGGCCCCGTGCTGCACATCGTGCGCTGGCGCGGTGAACCCCCAAGCCGTCATCGACCAGATCAACGCCCTAGGCTACGGTCTGACCATCGCCATCCAGACCCGCATCGAGAGCCGCGCCCAGGCGCTGGCGCGTGCGGCCCATGTCGGCAACGTCTACATCAACCGCAACCAGATTGGCGCGGTGGTGGGCGTGCAGCCGTTTGGCGGTGAAGGCCTGAGCGGCACCGGCCCCAAGGCGGGTGGGCCGCACTATTTGTACCGCTTTTGCGCGGAGCAAACCATCACGGTGAACACCACGGCGGCGGGGGGTAACGCGGCTTTACTGGCGGGTGGGCATTGAGCGCCGCAAAGCCTTTCAATAGACTGGTGGCGCAGAAATTGCTTCCCTCTAGATTAATTTTGGGGAGTTATTGCCATGTCAGCCTACGCCATTGCGGTCAACACGCCGCCATCCCCCCGCCCCGCGGCCACCCTGACCAAGGTCCCTGCGCCAGCCCGCCTGGCCGCGGGTGCCGACAACATTTCGCTGGTTAACCTG
>JBIIVW010000147.1:0-8524 GCA_044339205.1 Rhodoferax sp.
TGCAATTGCTGGGCAGCGCTTTTGGTCCGCTGGCCTTGGTGCTGGTGGGTGTGACGCTGACAAATGTGCGCGTGGGTCAACAACTCAAGGGCGCGCTGGGCCTGACTCTGGCCAAAAACCTGGTGATGCCGGCCCTGGTGGCACTGTTGTGCGTAGCCATGGGCTTGAGCGGCTTGCCCCTGACCGTGATGATCGTGGCTGCCTCACTGCCCATTGGCGCCAACGTGTTCATGTTTTCGCAGCGCTATGGCGTGGCTGAGGACCTGATCACCGCCAGTGTGGCGGTATCCACCGCCATGGGCTTGCTGACTATCTCGCTGGTGATGGCCTTGGTGAATTTGCTCTGAGCCGGCGCTGAGCTGAACCAGCTAGCGACGCCAGCGCTTGAAAATCAGGGTGCCAGCCGCTCCCTGAGCCAAACCGGCGCGTTTGAACCAGCCGCGTTGCCAGCTGCGTTCAAGGTGTAGCGCAGCCGGTCATGCAAACGGCTCTTGCGCCCCTGCCAGAACTCCCAGCGGTCTGCCTCCAGCCGGTAGCCACCCCAATGTGGCGGGCGGGGCGGGTTGAGCAAGAACTTGGCGCCAAATTTGGCTGCATTTGCTACCAACACGCCGCGCCCCGAGATCACCTGGCTCTGGGGTGAAGCCCAGGCGCCTAGGCGCGAGTCCAGCGGGCGGCTGTGGAAGTAGGTGTCGCTCTCTTCATCGCTTACTTTTTCGACCCGGCCCTCAATGCGCACCACACGTTCCATCTCCACCCAATGAAACTGCAGGGCGGCAAAAGGGTTGCCGGCCAGCTCCTGCCCCTTGCGGCTTTCGTAGTTGCTGAACCACACAATGCCGCGCTCATCAAAGCCCTTGATCAGCACCACGCGGGTGCTCGGGCGCAGGTTGCCGGCCACAGTGGCGACGGTCATGGCATTGGGCTCGGGCACCTCGCCAGAGATCGCTTCGTTCAGCCACTGGCCAAATTGCAGCAGGGGGTCGGCATGGGAGGCGTCTTCACTGAGTTCAGCGCGCTCGTAGCTTTTTCGTAGGTCGGCAATAGAAGTCATCGACACAGTATAGACAGGCCTTCAACCCTTGGCGATCACGGCGCAGGCCAGGCGTGGGCCTGAATTTCCGGTGGGTTGGGTCTTGTAGTCATCCGGGTCGCGGTGAACGATCAAGCCGCGTCCGATCACATCGCTCGCGCCAGAGCCCACTGCAATCGTGCTGGACTCAAAACTGAGCCGTGCCGTGCCCGAGGCGTCGGCCTTCAGGCTTGGCAGGTCACCGGCGTGGTGTGCGCCAGCGCCGTGCGCGCCATGGGCTTTGCCGTCGGGGTTGAAGTGGCCGCCCGTGCTCATGCCGTCGCCACTGGAGCAATCACCTTTTTCATGCACATGAAAACCGTGCTCGGCGTTGGGCTTGAGCCCGCGCACCTCGCCCGTCACCATCACTTTGTCCCCTTTTTGGGTAAATTTGATTTCACCCGACGTGGTGTTGCCTTTGGTTGGCATGAGGGTTGCGCTGGCCATGGGGCCGGGCGCAGGCGTGGCGCAAGCCGTGAACAGGATGGCGGCTGCAAATGGGGCAATCAATCGAATCATGGGGGTTTCCATTGGGTTAAGAATGGATCAAATATAGGTGAACAGAATGACCGCTGCAAGTTGCCAAACCCCTGTTCCCAGGTTGGGTATGTGTGCCGCTAAGGCCATTTGGTAACCTTTTCGTAACGGGGCAATGCCCCCTGAGCCTTGGTAACGGAGTACCATAAAGGCTGTAATTTAGTTACGAAGACACCATGAAACTTAACGCCACCGTTGAAACCGTTACCGCCCGCATCCGCGAGCGAAGCCGCGAGCTGCGCCAAGCCTACCTGGAGCGCCTGGATCAGGCTGCCCATCGCCCGCCCGGGGCCGAGCGCATGGGTTGTGCCAATGTGGCACACGCTTTTGCGGCCCTGCCCACGAATGACAAGTTCCGTGTGGTGGCCGAGAAAGCGCCCAACATCGGCATCGTCACGGCCTATAACGACCTGTTGTCGGCCCATGCCCCGCTGCAACATTACCCCGATCTCATCAAAGCCGAGGCGCGCAAACATGGCGCCACAGCCCAGGTGGCTGGCGGTGTGCCGGCCATGTGCGACGGCGTGACGCAGGGCACGGCCGGGATGGAGCTGAGCCTGTTTTCACGCGACGTGATCGCCATGTCCACGGCCGTGTCGCTCAGCCATGATGTGTTTGATGCCGCGCTGATGCTGGGCGTGTGCGACAAGATCGTGCCGGGCCTGCTGATTGGCGCGCTGCATTTTGGCCACTTGCCCACCGTGTTTGTGCCCGCCGGCCCCATGACCTCGGGGCTGTCCAACAACGAAAAGTCCAAAGTGCGCGAAAAAGCCGCCCAAGGTCTGGTCGGGCGCGCGGAGCTGCTGCAAGCCGAGTCGGCGGCCTACCACGGCCCCGGCACCTGCACGTTTTACGGCACCGCCAACAGTAACCAGATGCTCCTGGAGGCGATGGGCCTGCATGTGCCCGGCACGGCATTCATCAACCCTGGCGCCAGCATGCGCGAGGAGCTCACCCGTGAGGCGGTGCGTACCGTGCTGGGCATCACGAAGGCGCGCCGCTTTGCGCCCATCGGTCAGGTGGTGGACGAGCGCTGCATCGTCAACGCCATGGTGGCCCTCATGGCCACCGGCGGCTCCACCAACCACCTGATTCATTGGGTGGCCGTGGCCCGCGCGGCCGGTATTTTGATTGACTGGAACGACTTTTCGGCCCTGTCCCAGGTGGTGCCGCTGTTGACCCGCGTGTACCCCAACGGCAGTGCCGACGTCAATCAGTTTCAGGCGGCGGGCGGCCCTGGTTTTGTGATTGGGGAGCTGCTGGACGCCGGGCTCATGCACGCCGACGTGCTGACGGTGCGCACCGGCGGCCTGCGCGAGTACACGGGCATTCCGTACACCGAGGCCGCAGGGGGCGTGCTGCAATGGAGCACCGTTGGTCCAAGCCTGGACCTGGATGTGGTTCGCCCGGCCAGTGACCCTTTCAGCCCGCAGGGCGGCTTGATGCTGCTGCAAGGCAACATCGGGCGCAGCGTCATCAAGGTGTCTGCCGTGCCCGACGACCGCCATGTGATTGAAGCACCTTGCCGTGTCTTTGACTCGCAAGAGGCGCTGCACCAGGCTTTTTCGGCCGATGAACTCAACTGCGATGTCGTTTGCGTGGTGCGCTGGCAAGGCCCGCACGCCAACGGCATGCCCGAGCTGCACAAGCTCACCCCGCCGCTGGCGGTGTTGCAGGGCAAAGGTTTCAGGGTAGCCCTGGTCACCGATGGCCGCATGAGCGGGGCCTCCGGCAAGGTGCCGGCTGCCATTCATGTCTCGCCCGAGGCCGCTGTGGGTGGCCCGCTGTCCAAGGTGCGGGACGGTGACGTGATCCGCCTCGATGCCGCAGCAGGCACCCTGAATGTGCTGGTGACCGCCCCCGAGTGGGACGCCCGCAGCCTGGAGCCCATGCCCGCCGACCTGCACGCCGCCAACGGCCTGGGCATGGGGCGTGAGCTGTTTGCCAACATGCGCCGCAACGTGTCGATTGCCGAAGAAGGCGCCTGCAGCTGGCTCTGAACCCTACTTTTTTCCCCTGGAGAACCCCTTGACGACACCCCCCCCCATGACTGCCCTGCAAGTGATGCAGGACGCCCCGGTGATCCCCGTGATTGTGCTGAACGACGTGGCGCACGCCGTGCCCATGGCCCGCGCCCTGGTGGCCGGCGGCATCCGGATGTTGGAGGTGACGCTGCGCACGCCCCAGGCCCTGGCCTGCATTGAAGCCATCGCCCGCGAGGTCCCTGAGGCCGTGGTGGGCGCCGGCACAGTGCGCACCCGCGCCGATGTGCAAGCCGCCACGATGGCTGGTGCTCGCTTTGCGGTGAGCCCGGGCTACACGGCCCAGATAGGCCAAGCCTGCCGCGATGCTTCTTTGCCCTTGTTGCCCGGCGTGGCCACGGGCGGCGAGATCATGATGGCGATGGAGGACGGACTGACCCAGTTGAAGTTTTTTCCGGCCGTGCAAGCGGGGGGTATGGCCATGCTCAAGGCGTGGGGTGGTCCGTTTTGGGATGTAACGTTTTGCCCCACTGGCGGCATCTCGCTGGCCAATGCTGCAGACTTTTTGGCCCTGCCCAATGTGGCATGTGTCGGCGGCTCCTGGCTGGTGCCGCAAGAGGCCCTGGTTCAGGGCGACTGGGCCCGAATTACCCAACTGGCCCGCGAAACGCTGAATTTAAAAAAAACGGCCGGCTAGCCGGCGTTTTATATGCGTTTAGGTATTTAAAAACGATAGCGATTCGGCTCTGCCGAGCCGCAGGAATCACCCGATTTTCAAAGGCATCCGGCGGCAGGGAAGAAGCTCAGCGGGCCGAGAAGTCGATCACCACACGCGAGGGCACCTCACCGCGTGCCAGTCGGTCAAAGACGGTGTTGATGGCTGAAAGCGGCTGCAGTTCAATGTCAGCCTTGACCTTGCCGTCGGCGGCAAATGCCAGCGCCTCGGCCATGTCCCGGCGGGTACCGACAAACGAGCCGCGAACGGTAATGCAGTTCGCGACCACGTCAAACAGCGGCATCGGGAACTCGCCTGGTGGAATACCCACCAGCACGCAGGTGCCCCACTTGCGCGTCATGCCCACGCCCTGCTTAAACGCAGGCAAAGAAGGTGCGGTAATGAGCACGCCATGCGCGCCACCGCTGGTGGCTTTGATCACCGCCGCGACCGGATCATCCTGCTTGGCGTTGACCACCGCGTCCGCACCCAGGCGTTTGGCGTGTTCAAGTTTGCCGTCATCGATGTCCACCGCGCACACGTGCAGGCCCAAGGCTTTGGCGTACTGCACCCCCAGGTGGCCGAGCCCGCCAATGCCGGAGATGACAATCCATTCCCCCGGCTTGGCCTGCGTCTCCTTGATGCCTTTGTAGGTGGTGATGCCGGCACAGATCAGCGGTGCGGCATCAACGGCTGACAGCCCGGTAGGAATGTGTGCGACGTAATTGGGGTCGGCAATGATGTACTCCGCAAAGCCGCCGTTCTTGGTGTAGCCGCCAAATTGCGCGTCTGCGCAAACGGTCTCCCGTGCGGCCAGACAAAATTCACAGTGCCCACACGCCGAGTACAGCCAGGGCACGCCCACGCGCTCGCCCATTTTCACTGCCGTTACACCGTCCCCCAGTGCCACCACGATGCCGATGCCTTCATGGCCCGGTGTGAACGGCAGGGCGGGCTTGAGCGGCCAATCACCATCACGGGCGTGCAGATCGGTGTGGCAGACGCCGCAAGCCTCGGTCTTGACCAAGATCTGGCCAGGCCCGGGTGTCGGGATATCAATCGCCTTGAGGACCAGGGGCTGGCCGAATTGTTCGACTTGGGCGACTTGCATCGTGTGTGTCATGGTTATTTCCTTGGTTGGTTTTAAAACAGCCGACTGCTGGCTGGCCGGGCGAGCGCTTTGGGCAAGGCCGGGTTGGGGGGACGCCTGCCTGTTTACGGCCGGCGCCATCACAGGGGTAAATCATGCGACCCGAACCGCAGCCGGTCTGTGTGGTGTCGAACGGAGCAGGCCATCCAGGCTCTTTCACATGGGACCGGAACAGGTGGCGGGCGATAACAGCGCTCCCGTGTTGACGCGCTGCTCCGTGGCTGAAATCGGTTCTTTTCAGCCTCTGAACCTTTATTTTTACGGCATTTTTACGCTGAATCAACCACTTTCTTCCCCATTTTTACGTCCTGAAAAATATGCTTCTCCCATTGATTGGATAGGAGAAGTTACATGGACATTTTGTTTTTGGTGGGCATCGTCATGCTGTGGGGCATGACTTCCCTGCTCGTGAAGGGGTTTGAGCCGCTGGACCAGCCAACAAAGGGGCAGCCATGATCAGCCTGCCCGTTATTTATGGCGCAGGCGGGCTTTGCGCCGCTCTGCTGCTGGTCTATCTGGTTTACGCGCTCATTCGCGCCGAGGAGTTTTGATGAACCCATCCGCCTGGGGCCTTTTGGCTCTTTTTCTCGTGGTGTTGCTTGTCACCGCATGGCCGTTGGGCCTGTGGCTGGCGCGCATCAGTACCGGCCAGTTGCCAGGCTGGATGCTCAAGACGGAAGCGCCGCTGTATCGTTTGGCCGGTACAGCAGTTGATCGCTCCATGAACTGGTCGCAGTACGCCCTTGCGCTCCTCGCTTTCAACATACTGGGAGTACTGGTGGTCTACTTGCTGCAGCGCTGGCAAGCCTGGTTGCCGCTCAATCCGGCAGGCATGGCCGCCGTCTCGGCAGACTCCGCCTTCAACACAGCCATCAGTTTTGTGTCCAACACCAACTGGCAAGGCTACGGCGGTGAATCCACCATGAGTTACCTCACCCAGATGCTGGCCCTTGCAGTACAAAACTTTTTGTCCGCAGCCACTGGTATCGCTGTGGTGTTCGCGCTGTTTCGTGGCTTTGCTGCCAAGTCCACCGGAATCATCGGCAACTTCTGGGTGGACATCACACGCATCACCGCGTGGGTGTTGCTGCCGCTGTCGGTGGTGTTTGCCGTGTTTTTGGCAGGTCAGGGTGTGGTGCAGAACGTTGACGCCTACCAGGAAGTCTCCACACTGGAGATCAACAGCTACCAGGTGCCGAAAAAGGGCCCTGATGGCCAAGCCTTGAAAGACGCGAAGGGCAATCCCGTAATGGAGGAAATCAAAGCCGACAAACAAACCTTGGCCATGGGTCCGGTGGCCTCGCAGGAAGCTATCAAAATGATCGGCACCAACGGCGGTGGATTTTTCAATGCCAACTCGGCCCACCCCTATGAGAACCCAAACGCGCTGACCAACTTTTTTCAGATGCTGGCCATCTTCTTGATTCCGGCTGCGCTGTGCTTCGCGTTCGGGCGCGTCGTGGGTGACACCCGCCAAGGTTGGGCTGTATTGGCGGCCATGACCGTCCTGTTCGTGCTTGCGGTCATCACCATCACACCCGCTGAACAGGCGGGTAACCCGCTGCTGTCCCCTTTGGGCGTGGACCAGTCCAGCAGCGCGATGCAAGCGGGTGGCAACATGGAAGGCAAGGAAGCGCGTTTTGGCATCAATGCCTCCACCTTGTTTGCGACCATCACTACAGCAGCATCTTGCGGCGCGGTGAATGCCATGCACGACTCTTTTACGCCTTTGGGTGGCATGGTGCCCATCGTGCTGATGCAGTTGGGTGAAGTGGTGTTTGGTGGGGTGGGTAGCGGGCTGTATGGCATGCTGATCTTCGCCATTCTGGCGGTGTTCATTGCCGGCCTGATGATTGGACGCACACCGGAATACCTGGGCAAAAAGATCGAGGTGCACGAAATGAAGCTCACCTCGATCGCCATCCTGGTCACACCCATTCTGGTCCTGGCTGGCACTGCCATTGCCGTCATGGTGGACGCTGGAAGGGTAGGTATCGCCAATCCTGGTCCGCATGGTTTCTCGGAAATCCTGTATGCACTGAGCTCGGCGGCCAACAACAACGGCAGCGCGTTCGCAGGCCTGTCCGCCAACACACCGTTCTACAACACCTTGTTGGGCGTGGTCATGTGGCTGGGTCGATTTGGTGTGATCGTGCCGGTGCTGGCGATCGCCGGCGCCTTGGCTTCCAAGAAACGTTTGCCCGTGACATCAGGAACCATGCCGACGCATGGCCCGCTGTTCGTATTTCTCCTGATAGGCACGGTGTTGCTGGTGGGTTTACTGAACTATGTGCCGGCGCTGGCCCTGGGGCCTGTAGTCGAGCACCTGATGCTTTGGCCAACAGTTTGATGCACGCCCACCCCAAGAATCGAGTAACCCCTATGAAAACGACAACGCTCACTCTGCTGGACCCGGTCTTGCTCAAGCCCGCAGTTCTGGCCTCATTTGCCAAACTTAGCCCGCGTGTGCAGTGGCGTAACCCGGTGATGTTTGTGGTCTACCTGGGCAGTATCGCGACCACGCTTCTGGGTCTGCAGGCTCAGCAAGACGCTGGCTTTATTCTGGCCATTTCGGCCTGGCTGTGGTTCACTGTGCTGTTCGCCAACTTTGCTGAAAGCCTGGCTGAAGGACGCAGCAAAGCTCAGGCCGCATCGCTTCGCAGCCTGAAGACGAGCACCTGGGCCAAAAAGCTCAAAGATCCCGTGCGCGACTCCACGTGGTTACCCGAACAGGCAGAGAACCTGCGCAAAGGGGATGTCGTGCTGGTTGAGGTCGGGGAAATGATCCCCCTCGATGGCGAAGTGATTCAAGGCGTGGCCACTGTGGACGAAAGCGCCATTACCGGTGAGTCGGCACCGGTGGTACGCGAGTCGGGCGGTGATTTTGGCTCCGTCACGGGTGGCACCCGTGTCCTGTCGGACTGGCTGGTGGTGCGCATCACCGTCAATCCCGGCGAGTCGTTTCTGGATCGCATGATCAGCATGGTGGAGGGTGCCAAGCGCCAGAAAACACCCAATGAAATCGCACTCACCATTTTGCTGGTGGCCTTGACCATTGTGTTCCTGGT
>JBIIVW010000148.1:0-8485 GCA_044339205.1 Rhodoferax sp.
CTGGCCAGCGCGTCCATGACCACGTCAGGCGTGAGCGATTCAAAGGGGTGAAGGGCGGCGGGGGAAGAAGCAGACAACATGGCTGTATTGTCGCGCCAGGCCGGAGACGCGTTCAATCTAAAGCTGGCTACCCTCATGGAGCGTGAGTATGTGCCCCTCCCGCGGGTCGCCTCGCCCGCCCAGCACCTTTTGGTAGGCAGCTGCCACAGCGGCAGGCCCCCGGTGATGGTGCACCACCAGCCACGGGTTTTGGGGGTCGTTCACGCGAGCCGTGAAGGTTTTCCACGCCTGCAGCAGGCGCTGGCCCAAGCCCTGGGCACCCCACTCCCCGCTGCGCTTCTTGATTTGGGCCGGGGCAAAAAACAGGGTCGGTTTGGGCCCCGGCAGCGCTTTGGCGCCACCGAGTTGGTCCACATGGGTGCCACCAATGGAGCTGCTGTAGCGCAATTGGGTGAAGCGGGTGTGAATGGTCCGGCGTAATTCGGCGTTGCCGGCAAAGTCGATGTAGACACACGCCGCATCGGCGCTGATCTGATCAAGCTGCTCATAGGCCAGCACACGGTGGTAGCAGCCCAGGCTCTCACAAAACGCCACATTGTCCGCTGACGTCAAGCCCACGACCTCCACGCCATCGCGCTGGGCCAGTTGAAATGCGGTACCAAAAGCTGTTTTACTGGAGGCACTGGACAAGATCAGGGTGGCCGGTAGACCACCCGGCTCGGCCGCGCCAAAAAACTGGTTATCGGCCAAAAAGTCATCAATCAGCCAGGAGGTGGTGAACAGCGGGCGCAGCAGGGCCTGGGTGTCTTCGGTATCAGCCGTGTAAAAGGGGTCGGCGTCAGAGCGCACATACTGGTTGTACACCGGGTGCAGACTGGCGCGGTGCGCCGCACCGTCGGAAAAACCGGCCGGCGATGTGCGCGCAGGCTGCAGCACCACACTGCTGGACATGGGGTAATAACCATAGAACCGCTCGCCCAGCGCCACATCGGCCTGCTGCGACTCAACCACGGTCCCAAACCCCCAGACCGGAATGCGCCCCCAGCCCTCCTCAATGGGCAGACTGACCGGGAAGAACGCCCAGTAATTCATCGCATCCCCAAAAGCGGCATAGGTGATGTTGTTGGAGGTCAGGGCAAAGGAGTCAATTTGCATCCGGATTTCACCCGGGCCCAAAGGCACTTGGGGCGAATGGCGTAGCTCGGTGGTGGTGAGCTGGTCTTTGCGAATGAGGAAATCGAGCGTGGTCATCTGTTGACCATAAACGAAACGGCCCGCCTCGACAATCGAAGCGGGCCGCCAAAGCGACAGGCCGGATGCACCAGCCTGGGGCTGTGCTTACGCCAGCGTCAAGGTCACTTCAATGTTGCCGCGTGTTGCATTGGAATAGGGGCAAACCTCATGCGCTTTGGTGATGAGCGCCTGGGCCACCTCGCGGTCCATGCCGGGCAAATGCACAACCATTTGCACCTCAATGCCAAAGCCGGCCGGAATCTGGCCAATGCCCACGGTAGCGTCAATCGACGCATCCGCGGGCATGGCGATTTTTTGCGCACCAGCGACAAATTTCATCGCACCAATAAAGCAGGCGCTGTAGCCTGCAGCAAACAACTGCTCCGGATTCACACCGCCGCCCGCGCCGCCCATTTCCTTGGGGACGCTGAGCTTGAGGTCCAGCAATCCGTCCGATGTTTTGGTGCTGCCGTCACGCCCGCCGGTGGAGGTGGCGTGGGCTTGGTAAATGACTTTTTCGACTTTGGTGACCATGGTGTTGCCTTAAAAAAATGCTTCTTCGTGAAGCGGGTTGAAAACCGGGATGACTTGAATGGTCAAATAAATGGGGTGGCGCAGTCATTTGGCAAGCTGGCTGCGCAGCGCCTGCACCTGGCGTGTGAGCGTCATCAGCTCGGACACCGGGCAGTGCGTGGCACTCACCACGCAGCCGGGGACGCTGCCTGCCTGCCCCTTGAGTTGGTGGCCCGCGGGCGTCAGGGCAATCTGCACCCGGCGCTCATCGTCTTTGGCGCGGGTTCGCACCAGCAGGCCTGCGGCTTCCATGCGCTTGAGCAAGGGCGTCAAGGTGCCAGAGTCCAAAAAAAGGCGCTCGCCCAAACTGGACACGCTCACATCGTCTTGCTCCCACAACACCAGCATCACCAGGTACTGCGGGTAAGTGAGCCCCAAGGCTTCCAGCAGTGGCTTGTACAGCTTGGTCATGGCCAGCGACGTGGAGTACAGGGCAAAGCACAACTGGTTTTCCAGCAACAGGGCCGGGTTAACGGGGTTAGCCGGGTGAACGGTGTGGGCAGTGATGTTGGTGCTGGGCATGGCCAGAGTTTATCACGCAATTAAATTGCACTCAATTTAATTGCGTGATAAATACAGAAGACATCGCGGGTCAAAACAACCAGCGGCTTTGCGGTAACGTAGCGGTTGAGCACCACACAAAACAATCCCCCCCGGTGCCAGGAGACAGACTTGTTCGACTACATCATCATTGGCGGCGGCTCGGCAGGCTGCGTACTGGCCGCCCGACTCACTGAAGATCCGGACGTCACCGTGGCGCTGCTGGAAGCGGGGCCTGCCGACAGCAGCGTGCTGATTCACTGCCCCGCCGGCCTGGCGGTCATCGCCAAAAGTGGTCAGGCCAACTGGAAGTTCGAGACCGTGGCGCAGCCAGGCCTGAACGGTCGCACAGGCTACCAGCCCCGTGGCAAAGTGCTGGGTGGCTCCAGCTCGGTCAACGCCATGATCTATGCCCGCGGCCACCGTGATGACTACGACCATTGGGCGGCTGAGGGCAATGCGGGCTGGGCCTATGCCGATGTGCTGCCCTACTTCAAACTGGCCGAGCACAACGAACGCGGCGCCAATGCCTTTCACGGCAGCGGCGGGCCGCTCCATGTGATGGACCCGAGAAGCCCCAACCGGTTTGGCCAGGTGTTCATCAAAGCCGGCCAGCAAGCCGGTTTGCACCACAACCCGGACTTCAACGGCGAAAGCCAGGAGGGGGTGGGCCTGTTTCAGGTGACGCACAAAAACGGCGAGCGCTTCAGCGCGGCCAAGGCTTACCTCACGCCCAACCTCGCGCGCCCCAACCTGCAGGTGTTCACCGGCGCCCACACCACCCGCATCTTGCTGGAGCACAAGCGCGCCGTGGGCGTCGAGTTCCACCACCAGGGCGAACTCAAGCAACTCAACGCCAAGCGAGAAGTCCTCTTGTGTGCAGGCGCCCTGCAGTCGCCCCAGATCCTGATGCTCTCCGGCATTGGCCCGCACGCCCACCTGCTGGAAAACAACATTGCCACCTTGCACAACCTGCCCGGCGTGGGCGCCAACCTGCATGACCACATTGACGTGGTGCAGGTGGTGGATGCGCCTCAGGCCAAAGACTTGTTTGGTCTGTCTCCCTCGGGGGTGTGGCGCATGCTGAAGGGCGTGTTCGAGTGGCGCCAGCAGCGCAGCGGCATGCTGACCACCAACTACGCCGAAGCCGGCGGCTTCATCAAGAGCCAGGGCAGTGAAGCCATCCCGGACCTGCAACTGCACTTCGTCATTGGCAAGTTGCTCAACCACGGACGCACCACCACGCTGGGGCACGGCTTCTCTTGCCACATGTGTCTGCTGCGCCCACGCAGCCGGGGCAGCGTGCGCCTGGCCAGCAACGACCCCTTTGCAGCCCCGTTGATCGACCCCAACTTTTTGGGTGACCGCGACGACATGGACCGCATGGTGCGCGGCTTCAAGCTCATGCGCCACATCTTGGCACAGCCTGCCCTGGCAGCAGCACAGGGCCTTGAGCTCGCGGCGTCGGCCGAGGCGCAAACCGACGCACAAATCGAACGATTCATCCGGGATCATGCTGACACCATTTATCACCCAGTGGGCACATGCCGCATGGGTTCGGGCGCCCTGGACGTGGTGGATGCCCAACTGCGCGTGCATGGCCTGGCAGGCTTGCGCGTGGTGGATGCATCCATCATGCCGCGCGTAGTGGGTGGCAACACCAATGCGCCCGTCATCATGATTGCCGAAAAGGCCGCCGACATGATCCGCACAGCACAAATTTAGGCGAATCACAGGGCGCCAGCACACACAAATGTCATAAATAAATAGCACCTGAACAAGACAGAGATTGGGCTAGACTGGATTCATTCATCATGGCCAAACGCACTACCAATCCTTTTTTAAGTCGCTCTTTCCAGCGCACGCTCAACGCCATGACGCGTACCGCCATTCGCGTTGGCACCAAGACCTTAAATAAGGCACTGCATGCGCCGCCTGCAGTAACCAAACCGCCTGCAGCCAAGAAAACCCCTTCCAGGCCACTACCCACAACGGCCGTGGGGCAATGGACTTCAGGCAGTGCGTCGGGCGTGGCCGGAGCCAAACGCTACCGCCTGTTCAAGCCACCCGGGGTTCAGCGCGGAGAGCGTCTCCCGTTGCTGGTGATGCTCCACGGTTGCCTGCAGGACGCACAGGACTTGGCTGATGTGAGCCAAATGAACCGGATTGCCGCGCGCGAGCGCTTCTTTGTGCTGTATCCGGAGCAAGACCGTCTCTCAAACGCCCAACGCTGCTGGAATTGGTATGAGACGCGGTCGGGTCGCGCCCAAAGCGAGGCCGATGCCATCGACGCCACGATTAACCAAGTCTGCCTGAAACAGGCCATTGATCCTGGCCGCATGGCGTTGGCCGGCATGTCTGCGGGCGCCAGCATGGCGACTTTGATGGTCACACGCCACCCGGCGCGCTTTCAGGCGGTGGCTATGCACTCGGGCATTGGGCCCGGTGTGGCCTATTCCTCCATCACTGCGTTTGGCGCCATGCGGGGGCAAAAACAGCCTGGCCTGCCGCTGGCGGTGCTGCCTGATGGTGTGCATCTTCCCGCCTTGCTGATCATTCAAGGCAGCTCAGACGCCACAGTAGCACCCAGCAACGGGCCACAAGCAGCACGCCAGTGGGCCGACACTGAAGGCGCCAAATCAGGCCCGCCGCGCACGGTGCAACGCGGTGCACGCTATGCGGCCAGTGTCACCGATTTCAAAGTAGGCAGCCGGCTGGTGAGCACCTTGTGCGAGGTCCGGGGGCTGAGCCACGCCTGGAGCGGCGGCGCAAGCGGCTGCAGCTACAGCGACCCGAAAGGCCCTGATGCCTCACGCATGATCTGGACCTTTGTGAGCAAACAATTTACCCGCACGCGGCAGACCGTCACCCGACCTGGTTAAACCAGCGGGCGCCGGGGTGCCGGAGCCAAACTTGCAACATGATGTTTCAGACGTAAGTTGTCTCATACATAATCCACCCGCTGCGAATGGCAGTCACAGGGGAGTTGATTCATGTTTTTTTTGAGTACGCGCCGCTCTATAGCGGCGTTTGGCATTGTTTTGGTATTGTCTGGCTGTGCGGCCATGAAGAGCCATGACGAGTTGGCGGGCAATATGCAAAATGCCCAAAAAACGGGGGGCATTCCAGCTGCACTGAAGACCCTGGAGGCCTCAGCCACCACCCCCGACGAGAAAGCGGCCATGCTGTACAACATGGAGCGCGGCGAGTTACTGCGCCTGAACCGCAACTACCAGGACAGCACCCAGGCTTTCCTGCTGGCCGACATCAAGGTCAAGGAGTGGGAAGCCGCTGCCAAGACCAACCCTGAAAAATTGCTCTCCACCCTGGGCGCCGCCACCATCAGCGAGCGGCTCAAAGTCTATGAGGGCCAAGACTACGAAAAAGTCTGGCTCACCACCCGCCTGGCCCTGAACCGGGTCGCCGCGGGCGACATGGACAACGCCCGCGTCGACATCAAACGCACCCACGAGCGTGAGGCCGTCATTGCCGAATTCCGCTCCAAAGAAACCAGCGCCGCCGAAGAAGAGGCCAAATCCAAAGGCGTAAAAGCCAGCGGCAAAGAGATCAACGGCTACCCGGTGGAGACCCTCAACGACCCCGAGGTGCTGGCGCTCAAAAACGGCTACCAAAATGCCTTGAGCCATTACCTGGCGGGCTTCTTGTATGAAGTCTTGAACGAGCCCGGTCTGGCTGCGCCTGGCTACCGCAAGGCGATTGAACTCAAGCCGGAGACCGGCGTGCTCGAAGAGGGCTTGCGCGGTCTGGATGACCGCACCAGCTTCACCCATAAGCGCCGCCAACGCATGACGGATGTGCTGTTTGTGGTGGAAGCCGGCGATGCTCCGGCGCGCAAGCCCAAAGCGTTCACCTTGCCCGTGCCGGTGGGCAGCAGCATTCGCACCGTCAGTATTTCGTACCCGACCATCGCGCCGTCGACCGACCCGGTGCTGAGTCAACTGACTGTGTCAGGCCGCGAATTCAAGCTTGAAAAAGTGGTGGACGTCAATGTCATGGCGCGCCGGGCCCTCAAGGATGAAATGCCCGGCATGGTGTTTCGCGGCGTGACACGCGCCGTGGTCAAAGGCGTGATGCAGGACCAACTGCAAAAAAATGCGGGCCTGCTGGGGGCCGTTGTCGGCTCGATCGCCTCGGCCGTGACCGAGCAAGCCGATGACCGCTTGTGGCGTATGTTGCCCGGCCGGGTGTATGTGGCCCGGGGCTACTTGCCGGAGGGCGAGCACAGGGTCGTCATCAATGGCCGTGATTTCAACGTCAATGTCACCGTGGGTGGTCAATATGCGCTGGTGCCGTTGCGTTTGTACAACCAGAACGTGGTGGTGGGTGATGTGGGCAATTTTGGCCGTCTGGCAGCCCAGCCAGTAACGGCTGCTGTGGAGGCCACGCCAGCACCGGCTGCCCCTGCCGCGGTAGTCCCTGCAAAAGCCAAACCAGCACCCACTCGGCCCGTCAAAAAGCCGGTGACTGCGGCAACTGTCAAACCCACTCTTTAACTGACACCGAGAAACCCAAGCCATGAAAACTGCAAAAAAACTGCTGCTGGCCCTGAGCACTACGCTGGCGCTGAGCGCCTTTGCCCAGCACGACCCGAGCACATCCCCCGCGGTAGCCGCCAAGGTCGCCTTGCGCGGCGACGCCAATGGCGTGCGTGTACCCGAGATACGAGCGGTGCGGCGCAACGACATTTTGATTGTTCAAACCGATTTGTTTAACCTCGGCAACACCGACCGCACCGTGTTCTACCGCTACCGCTGGTTGGACAGCATTGGCAACCAGGTGGGCGACGGCGAGTCCTGGAAACAAATGACCCTGATGGGCCAGGGCCTGCAAACCGTCAAGAGCGTTGCGCCATCCTCGGTGGCGACAGATTTCCGCCTGGAAATGAACGTCGAACTGCGCTGAGCCCCACCTGACCCGAACACCTTCATATATTCAAGGAATAACAACATGACCCGCCTGATGAAATCCGCACTCTTGGTGTGCGCCTCCCTGACCCTGGTTGCCTGCGAAACCCGCAACATCGTGTCGTCCCCCGTGATCCGCCTGGACCGCCAGGTGAACTACGGTGACGCCAAGGGCGTGGAGTTGGTCACCAACGAATTCGGTTCGACCGACCTGCAGATGATTGCCGAGAAAATGGTCGGCAGCCTGCTGGAAACCGGCATCTTCCAGGGCCGCCCCACGGTCACTATCTCGACCGTCAAAAACAAGACCAGCGAATACATTGACACCACCAACGTGATGAGCTCGATCCAGACGACGTTGGTCAAGTCGGGCAAGGTCCGTTTTGTGCGCTCTATTGCCGAGATGCAGCAAGGTGTGGACGAGCTGCAGCGCCAAAACCAGAGCGGCATGTACAAGCAGGGCAGCACGGCCAAGGTCGGCAAAATGACCGCCGCGAAGTACACCTTGGAGGGCGAGTTGACGAGCATCGTCAAACAAAGCAACACCACCAAAGACGTGTTTTACAAGTTCACCCTCAAGATGATTGATGTGGAAGAAGGCACCATCGAGTGGCAGGACGAAAAAGAAATCCGCAAAACCAGCAAACGCTGAAACAGGACGCCACCATGCAAAGACGCACCTTCATCTCCGATCTCATCTCCACTTTCAGCGCGCTGACTCTTGCCCTGGGCCTAGCAGGCGCAGCCCAGGCGCAGCCCATGCCACGCATTGCCGTGACCGACCTGGCCTACACACAGGCCGTTTCGGAATACTTTGAGGCCGCCACCTACAAGGAAAGCAGTCAATTCCAGGTCAACCGGTACAGCGCCTCGGGCAGCACCCAGGCCAGCGGCACCTATGTGGCGGGCAACTACAGCTACATTGCGCAGCGCGAATTGGGCTCGTTCACCAACGACATCAAGGGCGCCTTGCTCAGGGGCACAGCCTTCAAACTGGTGCAGGGCAAAGGCTTTGATGCCGGCACCCCCCAGCCCACCAAGGCCGAGCAGGCGTTGAACCAGCTCCAGACCGGCAAGGTCGCCAAGCCGGTGCGACAGCCGGAGGTGAAAGACATCATCGCCCGCATCAAGAAGGGCGAGTTCAGCGGCGCTGACTACGTGCTGTTTGGTACCCTGTCGCACGTCGAGTTTCGCGACCAGTTCTCTCCGCTGCA
>JBIIVW010000023.1:0-27492 GCA_044339205.1 Rhodoferax sp.
TTGTCTCGGTGTCAAGAATCAGGACCCGCATGATGGGACCCTGCGCTGTGCGCTCGTAATGGAGAACCGGTGCGAGACGCCGCAGCACGCGGTAATCGGGGTTCTGCTCCAGCCGGGCTGCCATGGTTGGCGCGTCCAGCTCTGGCAGCAAGGGCGCTTCAGGCGCCAATCCCGGGCTGCGTGGCTTGGCGCGCGCTTTGGGCTTGGGTTTTGCCTTGGGCTGGACCGACAGGGGCATGTCAAAGCTGTCAAAGCCCAGTTGGAGTTGCATATCGGTCACGTTTCACTTTCAAAATCTTGGATGGCAGGGTGGCGATTACACCCCAATTCACCCAACCCGGCCGGGCGACGGCACGGTGCCGATCTGTTTTAATTGGTTTATGAACCCCATTGAAAAAGCCCCCCCTGCCCTGCGTCCCCTGCGGGGCGTGCGAGTGCTCAGCCTGAGCCTGAATCTGCCAGGCCCGGCCGCCCTCATGCGTTGCCAGAAAATGGGGGCGACGTGCGTCAAGCTGGAGCCACCGCCACCCGTGGGCGCACCAGCCGGCGCCTCGGGCGACCCCATGGGCCTGTACAACCCGCCCGCCTACAAGGCGCTGCACCAGGGGGTGCGGGTCGTGGTCGCGGACCTCAAGACTGAGAAAGGTCAAAAATCCTTGCACCGGGAGTTGGCAAAAGCCGATGTGCTGCTGACCTCGTTTCGACCCTCAGCCCTGCGCAAGCTGGGGCTGGAGTGGAAAACCTTGCGAAAGCACTACCCCGCACTCTCTCAGGTGGCGATCGTCGGTGCGCCCGGTGCACGCGCCGAGGAGCCAGGCCATGACCTGACCTATCTCGCCGAACATGATCTGGTGGATGGACTGGTGTTGCCGCCTACGCTTTACGCCGACATGGGCGGCTCGCTTATGGCGGCTGAGGCGGTCCTTAAAGCCGTGTTGCTGCGGCTTAAAACCAGTCAAGGCCGCTACCTGGAAGTGGCCTTGTCAGACGCGGCCGCTTACCTGGCGCTGCCCCGGCATTGGGGTCTGACCCAACCCGGCGCAGCCGTTGGAGGTGGCCACGCCGGTTACCGCGTCTATCCCTGTCAAGACGGGCGGGTGGCTGTGGCGGCGCTGGAGCCGCACTTTGCCAAATCGCTGTGTGCTGCGGCCGGCATTGACTACGCCAACGTGCTGAGCATGTTGTCGCCTGCAACCCACCAAGCGCTGGCGGCTTACCTGCTGACCATGACGCGCCAGGCGCTGGACCGGTTGGCCGTGGAACAAGATATTCCGCTTTTTACACTCCAAAATTAATAGCTACCAAAGCATATAGAACGCCGGCTAGAGGTCAATTAGATCCACTTTACCTCTGCGGCAAGCAAATAACCGGCCCCATAGACCGTGCGAATGGTTTTGGGGCCTTGGGGATCTGATTCAAGCTTGCGCCTCAGACGGGACACCCGTACATCCACACCCCGATCAAGCGCCGAGAGGTCCCGATCGCCACACAGTTGCTCTCGATCCAGGATACGGTTGGGGCGTTGTAAAAACAGCAGCAGCATGCCCGCCTCACCCGCGCTCAGCGTCCACTCCTGCCCGCCAGGGGAGCGGAGCAGGTTGGAGTCGGCCATGAATCGCCAGCCACCGAATTCAGCGCTTTGGGGGCGTATCGATGCAGCGGGATTGCGGGTGTCGGTGCGTCGGCGCAAAATGCTGCGCACCCGGGCCACCAGTTCTCGCGGCTCAAACGGTTTGACGACATAGTCGTCCGCACCCAGCTCCAGACCCATCACCCGGTCGCTCAGATACCCTCGCCCCGTGAGAACCATGACGCCACAATCATGCTTGGCCTGCAGCTCACGCACGACATCCATGCCGTCGGCATCTGGCAGGCCCAAATCAACAATGCACAGTTCGGGCTCGCGCAGCAACAGCAGGCGACGCAAGGCCGCTGCGGTGTGGCACTCCAGCGCCTCAAAGCCAAACTCCCGCAGGGTCAGGCACACCAACCTGCAAATGTCGGGGTCGTCCTCCAGCACATAAATGCAGCGTGGTCCCGCGGTCTGGTTCCCCAATTCATGGTTCATACGGACAAGGCTTCCAAAGCCAGATGCAATTCATTGGAGGTGAACGGTTTTTTCAGCAAGGGCAGGTCCGCCCATCCCGCAGGTCGGACGCGCTCCCCACTGGCGTAGCCACTGATCAATAAAAACTTGACGTGTGGCGCATACCGGTGTGCCTGCTTGCACAGGGTGCGTCCGTCCATCCCGCCGGGCATCACCACATCGGAGATCAAGATGCCCACGGCGGGCACGCTCGCCAGCAGCACCAGTGCATCGGCCGCATGGTCGGCCTCAATCACCGGATAACCCAGGCCGACCAGTTGCAGGCGAACGACGCGGCGCACATCCGGGTCGTCTTCCACCAAAAGCACCAGTGGCCGCTCAGCCAATGTCTGGGGTAAGGCGGGTTGCTCGGGCGGGAAAGGCACAGCGTCCACGTCTTCAATGCTGCACGGCAACACCAGCGTGACCTCGGAACCCTGGCCTAACGCGCTTTGAATTCGAAGTCCTCCGCCTGACTGCTTGACAAAGCCATACGCCATAGACAGCCCCATGCCACTGCCAGAACCAAACCGCTTGGTCGTAAAAAACGGTTCCAGTGCGCGTGCCTGGGTGGCTGCATCCATGCCGGTGCCAGTGTCCAACACGCTCAAGCCCACATAACAACCTGGCGTCACATCAAAGTCACTTGCCCGCGCTGAATCCAGCTGCATGCGTTCAGCCCGAATGGCCAGTTGACCTCCGCCGGGCATGGCGTCACGCGCGTTGAGTGCCAGATTGAGCAGCGCGTTTTCGAGTTGCTGAGCATCGGTCATGGCGTAGAGCCGCTCCTCCATGGGGGCGACACTGACCAAGATATGAGAGGGCAGCGTCCGCTGCAGCAGGCCCAGCGTCTCATCGACCAAATCACCCATATTTACTGAGCGGGGCATGAGCGGCTGCTTGCGGGCGAAGGCCTGCAAACGCTTGATCAGGGAGGCACCCCGCCTTGATGCTTTCAGGGCGGGCACCACATAGTCGCCAATGTCACGGTCATTAGGGTAGCGCTCTTGCAGGCTGACCAGGTTGCCAATCACCACGGTCAATAAATTATTGAAGTCATGGGCCAGCCCCCCGGTCAGTTGCCCAACCGCATCCATCTTTTGGGCATGCACCAGCGCTGCCTGCGTATTTTTAAGGTCGGTGATGTTGACGGACAACACAAAACAGCCCGCGACACGGCCCTGCGCGTCGCGTTCTGGCACCAGTTCGCTGCGGGCAAACATTACCCGTCCATCGGGACGGCGCATGGCGTATTCATAACTCACGTTGTGCCCTTGCAGCGCCCGGTGCACATGGTGAGAAATGTCCGTGTAGACCTCATCCCCAATCACGTCATGAACCTGGCGGCCCAACACCTGTTCTTTACTCCAGCCAAACCATTGCGCGTAGCCTTTGTTGGCGTAGCTGTAGACCTCCTGGTCGTCAAAGTACGCAATCAGCGCAGGCACGGTGTCGGTGATCAGGCGCAAATGACTTTCACTGCGCCGCAGTGCCGCGGTGATGATCTGGTTGACATCATCGACTTCAATCAAACGCTGATTGGTCGCCTGCAGCTCCTGGGTGCGCGCCGCCACATGGTCTTCAAGCTCCGCATTCTGCTTTTGAATTTGATCTTCAAACCGGCGGCTGGCGGTGATGTCGGTGTACAAGGTGACAAATCCATGCTTGGGCAAGGGCTCGCCCCGGACCGCCAAAATTTGCCCGCCCGGACGGGCGCGTTCGGTGTAGTGCGCGGTAAAGCTGCGTGCCAGCCGCATGCGCTCAGCGATCTGGTCTTCGGCGTTGCCCGGCCCGTACTCGCCACGCTCGGCATTGAAGCGAATGAAAGATTCGAAAGTCGCCCCAACGAAGGCCATGCTGTCGGGGAAGTCGAGCAGCCGCAGAAACGCCTTGTTCCAAGCCACGATGTTCAGGTTGCCATCAATCACCGTGAGCCCCTGATCCTGCAAGTCCAGCCCAGCTTGCAACAATTCATGCCGGTAGTGTGGCGGCACGGGAACGCTGGGGGATTGAGAGGGCATGAAGGACTGTGTCTGTTGGGCGATTTTTTGATTTTAGGACCGTGACACCCTTGAGAGACACGGCGCAAACATTCGATACATTTGCCCCGACTTTCTGCATGAGGTGACTGCTATCATGCCTTCAGATAATTGCCCGCACAACGCCTCGTTGATTGCGACGGCCAAGAAAAAAGGAGACTGCCCACATGCACACGAACGCCTATAACCAGGGATTGGACCGCAACAGCGCAAATCACACTGCGTTGTCACCTTTGAGTTTTTTGGCGCGTGCGGCCAGTGTTTACCCTCATCGCCTGTCCCTGATTCACGGCAGCAGCCGTTTCACCTGGGCTCAGACCTACGCCCGTTGCAATCGGTTGGCCAGCGCGCTGGCACGTCGGGGCGTGGGTGTGGGCGACACGGTGGCGGTCATGCTCCCCAATACCCCGCCGATGTTTGAGGCCCATTTTGGTGTGCCCATGACTGGCGCGGTGCTCAACACCCTCAACACACGCCTGGACGCAGAGGCCATAGCCTTCATGCTGGACCACGGGGAAGCCAAAGTGCTGATCACCGACCGTGAATTCTCCCCCATCATTGAGCGCGCCCTGGTCTTGATGGGCAACAAACGCCCGCTAGTGATTGATGTGGCCGACCCGATGCACATGGACGGCAAATTGCTCGGCGAGCTGGAATACGACGCGTTTTTACAAACCGGCAATGAGGCCTTTGAATGGGCTTTGCCCGGCGACGAGTGGAATGCCATTGCCCTCAACTACACCAGCGGCACCACCGGCAACCCCAAGGGCGTGGTCACCCACCACCGGGGGGCTTACCTCAATGCCGTGTCCAATGTGGTCACCTGGGAGATGCCACGCCACTCGGTTTATCTGTGGACACTGCCGATGTTTCATTGCAACGGCTGGTGCTTCCCCTGGACGCTGGCTCTGCAAGCAGGCGTGAGCGTTTGCCTGCGCCGTGTGGACCCCACACTGATTTTTTCGTTGATCCGCGAGCACCGCGTCACTCACCTGTGCGGCGCGCCCATTGTGTACGGCCTGCTGATCAACGTGCAGCCTGCGGTGCGCGAAGGCATCACCCATTCCATTGCCGGATTGATTGCCGGCGCGGCACCACCCGCCTCCATCATTGAAGGCTGCGAGCGCATTGGCATTGACATCACGCACGTGTATGGCCTGACCGAGGTGTACGGCCCGGCGGCCGTTTGTGCCAAACAAGACGGCTGGGACCTACTTCCCATTGGCGAGCGCGCGGCGTTGAACGCACGCCAGGGTGTGGCCTACCCCATGCAGGAGTCGATCACGGTGCTCAACCCCGAGACCCTGCAGCCCGTGCCTGCAGACGGTGAAACCATGGGCGAGATCTTCTTCCGGGGCAATCTGGTCATGAAGGGCTACCTGAAAAACCCACAAGCGACCGAAGAAGCGTTTGCAGGCGGTTGGTTTCACACCGGCGACCTGGCCGTGATGCACCCGGATGGCTACGTCAAGATCAAGGACCGCAGCAAAGACGTGATCATCTCCGGGGGCGAGAACATCTCCAGCCTGGAGGTCGAAGAAGTGCTCTACCGCCACCCCTCCGTGATGGTGGCTGCTGTGGTGGCCCGCCCCGATGAAAAGTGGGGCGAAGTGCCCTGCGCCTTCGTTGAATTGCGCGAGGGCGCCACGGCCACCGAGGTCGAGATGATCGAGCACTGCCGCGCTCAATTGGCCCGCTTCAAGGTGCCCAAGCAAGTGGTGTTTGGGACGCTGCCCAAAACCTCCACCGGAAAAATCCAGAAATTTGTATTGCGCGAGCAGATGCGCTCCAGCTCGGCCATAGACTGAACACCATCATGCCCATGTCACAAGACCTTATCCTGCAAACCACTGGCCTCACTAAAGAGTTCAAGGGCTTTGCCGCCGTGCAAAACGTCGACCTCAAGGTCAAGCGCGGCAACATTCATGCCCTGATCGGCCCCAACGGCGCTGGCAAGACCACCGTCTTCAACCTGTTGACCAAGTTCTTGCAGCCCACGGCTGGCAAGATCGAATTCAACGGCATCGACATCACCCGTGAAGAATCGGCGCAAATTGCCCGCCGGGGTGTGGTGCGTTCGTTCCAGATTTCTGCCACCTTCCCCAACCTGAGCGTGATGGAAAACGTGCGCATAGCCCTGCAACGCAAGCTGGGCACCTCGTTTCATTTCTGGCGCCCGCAGGCCACCCTGAATGTGCTGAACGACCAGGCCATTGAGCTACTTGAATCCGTGGACCTCGGCGCCTTCATCGACACCAAGACGGTTGAGCTGCCTTACGGCCGCAAGCGTGCGCTGGAGATCGCCACTACATTGGCGCTGGAGCCTGAGCTGATGCTGCTGGACGAACCCACCCAGGGCATGGGCCACGAGGATGTGGACCGCGTGGTGGAGCTCATCCGCAAGGTCTCCCAGGGCCGCACCATTTTGATGGTGGAGCACAACCTGTCGGTGGTGGAAAGCCTGTGCAATGTCATCACCGTGCTGCAACGGGGCGCCATATTGGCCGAAGGGTCTTACGACGTGGTGTCCAAGGACCCGCGTGTTCTGGAAGCCTATGTGGGCGTGGAAGCAGGAGCAGAAGCATGAACAGCGCCTTCAAACGTACCGGCGAGTTGTTGCGCCTGACCGATCTGCATTCGTTTTATGGTGAATCGCACATCCTGCACGGCATTGACTTGACCATCAACCACGGCGAGCTGGTCACCCTGCTGGGACGCAACGGCAGTGGCCGCTCCACCACACTCAAGTCCATCTTGGGACTGGTGGGCCGGCGCACCGGGCAGATCATGCTCAACGGCGCGGACATCAAGGCCATGTCGTCGCACCGCATTGCCCGTCTGGGTGTGGGCTACTGCCCGGAAGAGCGCGGGATTTTCTCTGGGCTTACCACCGAGGAAAACCTGATGCTGCCTCCCACTGTGGCCTCAGGCGGCATGACGCTGGAAGAAATTTACGAGATGTTCCCCAACCTCTATGAGCGACGCACCAGCCCCGGCATGCGGCTGTCCGGTGGTGAGCAGCAAATGTTGGCCATGGCGCGCATTTTGCGCACCGGTGCACGCCTGCTGCTGCTGGACGAGATCACCGAAGGTCTGGCCCCCGTGATTGTCAAGAAGCTGGGTGAAGTGATTCGCCTGCTCAAAACACGGGGCTACACCATTATTCTGGTGGAACAAAACTTCAGGTTTGCTGCCCCGTTGGCGGACCGCCACATCGTGCTGGAGCATGGCCGCATCGTGGCCACGGTGACCAAAGAAGAACTGCCTTCCAAGACCGACCTGCTGCATGAGCTGCTGGGCGTCTGAGCCTCAGACCCGCAACATTTCACCGTCATTTTTTTTATAACCCCAAAAGGAGACACCATGAAACTCAAACCCTTCATTCAGGCCCTCGGCCTGGCGCTCGCCACGATCGGCGCAGCACAAGCCCAAATCTCTGACAACGTTGTCAAGATCGGTGTGCTGACCGACTTGTCCGGCTTGTACTCGGACGTGGCCGGCAAGGGCACAGTTGTGGCCACCGAGATGGCCGTTGAGGACTTCATCAAGTCCGACAAGCCGGGCTTCAAGATCGAAGTCGTCTCTGCCGACCACCAAAACAAGGGCGACATTGCTGCCAACAAGGCGCGTGAGTGGTTTGAGCGCGACAAGGTCGACGTGGCTTCCGAGCTGGTCACCACCTCGGTTGCCCTGGCAGTGATGAAGATCGCCAAGGAAAAGAACCGCATTGCCCTGATCTCTGGCGCCGCCTCCACCCTCGTGACCAACAAGGATTGCAATGACGTGACCGTGCACTGGACCTATGACACCTATGCGGTGGCCAATGGCACCGCCAAGGCCGTTGTCAAGCAAGGTGGCAAGAAATGGTTCTTTTTGACCGCTGACTACGCCTTTGGACACTCCCTGGAAAAAGACGCGGGTGATGTGGTCAAAGCCAATGGCGGTGAAGTGGTCGGCTCGGTGCGCCACCCCTTCCCTGGTTCGGACTTCTCGTCCTTCCTGCTCAAGGCGCAATCTTCCGGTGCCCAGATCATTGGCTTGGCCAATGCCGGCGGCGACACCATCAACTCCATCAAGCAAGCGGCTGAATTTGGCATCACCCAAAAGCAATCGCTCGCAGGCTTGTTGATGTTCATCACTGACGTGCATTCGCTGGGTCTCAAAACGACTCAAAACATGTACCTGACCGAAGGTTTCTACTGGGATCTGAACCCCGAGACCCGGGCCTGGTCTGCACGCTTCTTCGAGAAAACCAAGCGCATGCCCACCATGGTGCAAGCGGGTCAGTACTCGTCCGTGATGCATTACCTCAAGGCAGTCAAAGCGATCAACACCGACGATACCGCCAAAGTGATGACGCAAATGAAGAAGACGCCCATCAACGACTTCTTCGCCAAAAACGGCACTATTCGTGAAGATGGCCGCATGGTCCACGACATGTACCTGTTGCAAGTGAAAAAGCCGGCTGAGTCCAAAACGCCTTGGGATTACTACCATGTGCGCGCCACGATCCCTGCGGCTGAGGCCTTCCAGCCCCTGTCGGCCTCCAGCTGCCCGCTCATCAAAAAGTAAATCTGTAACCCGGGTCAGCCAGGGATTGCATGGCCTGCTGTCCCTGGCCCCTGCGTGTCTGTGAATCGTTCAGGAGTCGCGATGGAAATCTTCGGCATATCTTCCCAGGCCCTTTTGGGTCAGTTATTTTTGGGCCTCATCAATGGCTCGTTTTACGCCGTACTGAGTCTGGGGCTGGCGATCATCTTCGGACTGTTGAACATCATCAACTTCTCGCACGGCGCGCTCTACATGATGGGCGCCTTTGTGTCGTGGATTGGCCTTACCCAGTTCGGCATGAACTACTGGGTGTCGCTCCTGGTCACGCCGGTGATCGTGGGCGTGGTGGGTGTCGTGATTGAGCGCCTGTTGTTGCGCCACCTGTACAAACTGGATCACCTTTACAGCCTGCTGCTGACCTTTGGTCTGGCACTCATCGCCGAGGGCGTGTTTCGCAACATTTACGGTATTTCCGGTGAGACCTACGAGGTGCCGGAGCTGCTGCAAGGCGGCGTGGATCTGGGCTTTATGTTCATGCCGCTGTACCGCGGTTGGGTGGTGTTGGCCGCCTTGACTGTCTGCCTGATCACCTGGTACACCATCGAAAAGACCAGCTTGGGTGCAACCCTGCGCGCAGCCACTGAAAAGCCTGAGCTGGTGCAAGCGCTGGGCATCAACGTGCCCGTGCTGGTTACGGCCACTTACGGCGTGGGTGTGGCGCTGGCGGCCTTTGCCGGCGTGCTGGCCGCACCGCTGGTACAGGTGAATCCGCTGATGGGCTCGAACCTGATCATTGTGGTGTTTGCGGTGGTGGTGATTGGCGGTATGGGCTCGATTCTGGGCTCCATCCTCACCGGCCTGGGCCTGGGCGTGATCGAAGGTTTCACCAAAGTCATCTACCCCGAGGCCTCGGCCGTGGTCATTTTCGTGATGATGGTTATTGTGCTGCTGCTGCGCCCTGCAGGCCTGTTTGGCAAGCAAGCCTGACCGCCACCACTTTGCTGAAAGGAAACTCCATGAAATCCAATTACGCGGCCAACGCGGCCGCCGAGTCCCGGCGCACGGCTCTGATGTTTGCGGCACTGCTGGTGATCGGAACGCTGGCACCCTTTGCCCTGTACCCCACCTTTTTGATGAAGGTGCTGTGTTTCGCCCTGTTCGCCTGCGCGTTTAACTTGTTGCTGGGCTATGTCGGTCTACTGTCTTTTGGCCATGCGGCCTTCTTTGGCGGCGCGGCTTATGTGTGCGGCTACTTGTGCAAAGAAAAAGGTTGGTCGCCCGAGCTGGGCATTTTGGCTGGCACGCTCACCGCCACGGTGCTGGGCTGGGCCTTTGGCGCCATTGCCATCAAACGCTCGGGCATTTACTTCGCCATGATCACCCTGGCGCTGGCTCAACTGGTGTATTTTTTGGCGCTGCAGCTGCCGTTTACCGGCGGCGAAGACGGCTTGCAGGGTATTCCACGGGGCAAACTCTTGGGCATGTTTGACTTGTCAGGCAACCTGGCCATGTACTTCTTTGTGTTTGGGGTGTTCATGGTGGGTTTTGCGCTGATTTACCGCACCATCCATTCCCCGTTTGGCCAAATCCTCAAGGCCATTCGCGAGAACGAACCCCGCGCCATCTCCCTGGGCTACGACGTGGCCAACTACAAGCTGCTGGCCTTTGTGATCTCGGCCTCGCTGGCCGGCATGGCCGGTGCCACCAAGGCGCTGGTGTTTCAGTTGGCCTCGTTGACCGATGCCCACTGGCACATGTCGGGCGAAGTGGTGTTGATGACTCTGCTGGGCGGCCTGGGCACCATCCTTGGGCCCGCCGTGGGTGCAAGCACCATCGTGACGTTGCAGACCCAACTCGCTGACAAAGTCGGGTCGTGGGTGACGGTCATCATTGGTGTCATTTTTGTGGTTTGTGTGCTGGCCTTCCGCCGGGGCATCGTCGGTGAATTGACGGCCTTGCGCCAACGCATCACGGGTAGCAAAACCTGAAAACATGAGCGCCAAGCCCAATTAAGACGCCGGCTGGAGCCTTTTTTCATCCATAAAATTCGTCGCCATTCATTATTCGGGCCGCATCAGCGGCCCGTATTATTTGGAGACCTCTGGTCTGCATTTACTGAGCAGGTGTGATTTTTCCGAAATCGCTGTCGAGCTTGGCGAGTGACGAGGTGATTTTGGTGCGCTTGGCTTTAATCCAGTCGCCCTGCATCACGAGGTTCTGGTTGGCCAACTTCAACATCCGGGCCATCTCGGCCGGCTGGGGGCCACCCACCGAGGCGCGGTTTTTGATGATGGCCACGGGGTCCAGCGTCGACTTGAACTCTGACTCACTCATGGGCAACTCGCCGGCATACTCCGAGCCCTTGACCATCTCGGCATAAATTCGCTTGGCCTCAAGATACGGAAAGTCGAGCGGCTTGATGTCTTTTTGCTTGGCAAAGTCCACCACCTCCGAGGCAAAGTGGTGCCCCACGCGGAACGGCAGTTTGTACTTGCGCATCAGCACGTCAGCAAGTTCCTGGGAGGCGGTCCAGTCGCTGTTGAGTTCTTCCAGTGCCCGCTCCGGGCTGATCACCAGTGAGTTCAGGATGCGGTCCCAGCCCTTGAGGAAGGTGATGGCGCTGTTGACCATCGCGCTGTTGGAATTGGACTCTTTGGGGTCGCCCATACCGGGTGTGATGTTGTGGGCCTGCATGACCACACCTTGTGCCAGCGAGATGGCGGTGGAGGCGTCACGCCGCGTGGTGTTGAGCAAGCCGGGGTTGCGCTTTTGGGGCATGGCGCTTGACACATAGGTGTTGGAGCCGCTCTCTGCCAGCAACATCCAGGGCCGGGGCTGCGCGTATTGGGTCATGATGTCTTCAATAAAGTGGCCCGCGTGCAGCGCGATGCTGGTGACGATGGCGCCAGCTTCCACAGGGTGCTCCATCGACGAGATTTGGGCTGCGTCATAGGCGTTGTCTACGATAGCCTCGAAACCCAGGTAATTGGCCATGCGTGTGCGGTTCAGGGGCCAGCTGCTGCCGTTGAGCACGGTGGTGCCCATGGCCGAGCGGTCGATCCGCCCATAAGCTTCGCGAATGCGCTGGGCGTCCCGCTCCAGGCCGGCGGCATGCCCCAAGAGGTAATGACCTAGGCTAGTGGGCTGGGCGGCCACGCCATTGGTGTAATTGGGCACGATGGTGTTGGTGTGCTTCTCGGCCAGCTTGACGAGGGAGCCTGCGGTTTTGTTGAGTTGGTCAGCCAGATTCAGCATGTCATCCCGCAGAATCGCCGCCCGGTAGGTGGCATGCATGTCCTGGCTGGAGCGTCCCGCATGGAGCAGGGTCACTTGCTGGCCAGCGGCTGCAATCAACAGCGGCTCAAAGGTAATGACGCTGGAGGGGCGCTTACCGCCCGGCAGACCGCCGTCTTTGATGACTTTGGAGATACCAGCGGCAATGCGGGGCGTCAGGGACTTGTCCAGCAGCCCTTCATCCGTGTTGATCACGGCGGTGGCCTTGTTGATTTCACCCAACCAGAAGAATTCGTCCCGGGCCGGGGCGGTTTGGGCGACACCATAGCTGGCGTAAGCCGAGAGAACCAAGGCGAAGGTAAAGAGCGGGAGTTTCATGGTCAGGACTCTGGACGAATGGTTTTGAGTGCAGGTGAATGACTGAAACCAACAAGGTGAATGCTATTTATTTTGAATACATTAAACCTTATGGAATGACGGCTACAGCGGTATTTGTTCATTGACAGACAAAAGAACGACAGCCCGGGCCTCCATGGCCTGCCCCAGGCCCACCGGCCCCATTTTCTCGGCTGTTTTGGCCTTGACGTTGACCTGGTCCACATCCACGCCCAGCGCCTTTGCAATGCAGGCTCGCATGGCCTGGATGTACGGCATGAGCTTCGGCGCCTGGGCAATCACGGTACTGTCGATGTTGCCGATCTCAAAGCCCTTCTCGCGCACCCGGCGAACCGCCTCGGTCAGCAGCACGACAGAGTCCGCGCCCTTGAAACGGTCGTCGGTGTCCGGAAAATGCGTGCCAATATCGCCCAACGCCGCACCGCCCAGGAGCGCATCGGTGATGGCGTGCAGCAGCACATCGGCATCCGAATGCCCCAAGAGCCCCAGGTGATAAGGGATCTCCACGCCGCCAAGGATGAGTTTTCGCCCTTCAATGAGCGCGTGAACGTCCCAACCTTCGCCAATTCTGAATTTCATGTCATTTGCCTTTCAATCGTGCATTCAATACCGCCTCGGCCAGTGCAAAGTCCTCCGGATAAGTCACCTTGAAGTTTTGCGCACTCCCCGGCACCAGCAGAGGGCGCATACCCATGAACTCCATCGCGCTGGACTCATCCGTCACGCGCTCGCCCGCCTGTTGCAGCGCGTTGATGAGCGCGCCAATGCGAAACATCTGCGGGGTCTGGGCCAGCCATTTGTCGCTGCGGTCCAGTGTGCTGGCCACCCGGCCGTCTGCTTCTGTTTTTAGCGTGTCTGGCAGCTGGTGGGCCAGCAGGCCGCCCACGGCATCCCGGGAACAGGCGTCAATGAGGGCGTTGATTTGGGCGGGCGTGACCAGGCAGCGGGCGGCGTCATGCACCAGCGTCCAATCGTCCGCCCTTGCGCCTTGCTCCAGCAAAAAAATTAAACCATTCAAAACACTGGCAGCCCTTGTAGGGCCTCCGCAAGGCGCTACAAAAAAAGATCCATCCGTTGACACCAGCACCCCATCGTCTGGCGTTACCACCACCAGGGTGCGGGTGATGCGGGCCACCCCGGCAAAGGCGGCCAGGGTGTGCATGACCATGGGCTTGCCCGCGACAGGCTGGTATTGCTTGGGGCCGCTGGCACCCGAACGTGCGCCCGTGCCGGCACAGGGAATCAAAGCCCAAAAATGGGGGGAGTCAGACGGTGCGGCGGGGGTAATTGGGGTGATGTCACTCATAAGTATCGGCCCATTCTAAAATCCAATGCAGATCCAACCTGGATATAAGATAAACATCAAAACACCCCCCGCACGTTTGCGGGGGGTGTTTTCCATTTGTATTTTCAAACTCACGGTACCGGCAAACGGCGCTCAAGACGACCCATGAATTTACCCAAACTCAGCACAGGCAAGCGCTACACCCTCCCCCGCCCCTGCGGTTCGGCCGACGCTTTGCTGCTGGCCCAGCTGGCCTTGCGCGACAAGGACGAACGACGGCTCACCGCCATCGTCACGGCCGACGCGGTGGACGCCCAGCGCCTGCTGCTGGAAATTGCTTTCTTTGCGCCCGATGTGCGCTGCGTCTTGTTCCCCGACTGGGAAACTCTGCCCTATGACACCTTTTCGCCCCACCAGGACCTGATCAGCGAGCGCCTGGCCACGCTGTGGCGCCTGCACGCTGCAGGCGAGCAGCGCGGCGGCGAGGCTGGCGCTGACGTGGTCATCGTACCGGCCACCACGGCACTTTACAGACTAGCGCCACCGGCTTTTCTGGCGGGCTATACCTTTCACTTCAAGGTCAAGCAAAAGCTCGACGAGGCCCGGCTCAAGGCGCAACTCACTCTGGCCGGCTACAGCCATGTGACCCAAGTGGTGAGCCCCGGTGAATACGCGGTGCGCGGCGGCTTGATTGACCTCTTCCCCATGGGCAGTCTGGTGCCGTACCGTGTGGACTTGTTTGATGACGAGATTGACAGCATCCGCACGTTCGATCCCGACAGCCAGCGCAGCCTGTACCCGGTGCCTGAGGTGCGGTTGCTCCCGGGGCGCGAGTTTCCGATGGACGACGAGGCCCGCGCGCGCTTTCGCAGCCGCTGGCGTGAGCTGCTGGATGGGGACCCCACCAAAAGTCGCATCTACAAAGACATTGGCAACGGCGTGGCCACAGCGGGCATTGAGTACTACCTGCCGCTGTTCTTTGATGAAACCGCCACCGTGTTTGACTATCTGGGCGCCAATGCCACGGTGGTGTTGCATGGCGACCTGGAGCCGGCTTTTCAGCATTTTTGGCAAGATACCAAGGAGCGCTACCGGCTGGTGCAAGGCGACCCGGAGCGCCCGGTGTTGCCGCCTGAGTCGCTGTTTTTAAGTGCCGAGCAGTTTTATGCCCGCGTCAACCAACATGCGCAGCTGGCGATTCGCCCTGCCGTTGAGGACGTGGTGGACAACGCGCATTTTCAAAAACTCAGTGAACTCGCGGTTATCAGGGGTGCAGACGACCCCCTGGCCCGCCTGAAGGACCACATTCGCAACACCCAGCACCGGGTGCTGGTACTGGCCGAAAGCGAAGGCCGCAAGACCAGCCTGCTGGACTTTTTACATGCCAGCCACCTGAGCCCGCCAAGTTTTAATTCGCTGGCCGAGTTTGAGAAAAGCACCGAGCCGCTGGGCATCGCCACCTCCAGCCTGAACATCGGCTTTGCCTGGCTGGACGCCGGCATTGACTTTGTGACCGAGACCGAGCTGTTTGCCGCCGGCCCCACCACCCGCCGTCGCAAAAAGCAGGAGCAAGTGAGCGACGTCGAGGCGCTCATCAAAGACCTGAGCGAACTCAATGTGGGCGACCCCGTGGTGCATTCCGCCCACGGCATTGGCCGCTACCGGGGCCTGATCAACCTCGATCTGGGCAACAAGCTGCCCAATGGCGAGCCTGAAATTCAGGAGTTTTTGCACCTGGAATACGCCGACAAAGCCACGCTGTATGTGCCCGTAAGCCAGTTGCAGCTGATCAGCCGTTACACCGGGGTGAGTGCCGACGAGGCACCACTGCACAAACTCGGCTCGGGTCAGTGGGACAAGGCCAAGCGCAAGGCCGCTGAACAAGTGCGCGACTCTGCCGCTGAGTTGCTCAACATCTACGCCCGGCGCGCCGCGCGCGAAGGCCATGCCTTCCGCTACTCGCCAGGGGACTACGAGACCTTTGCCAACGACTTTGGCTTTGAGGAAACCCCTGACCAGAATGCAGCCATTCACGCCGTCATTCAGGACATGATCAGCCCCCGCCCCATGGACCGCCTGGTGTGCGGAGACGTGGGCTTTGGCAAAACCGAAGTCGCCCTGCGCGCCGCCTTCATTGGCATCACCGGCGGCAAACAGGTGGCGCTGCTGGCCCCAACTACGCTGCTGGCTGAGCAGCACTACCAGACTCTTGTGGATCGCTTCAGCAAGTGGCCGGTCAAAGTGGCCGAAATGAGCCGCTTTAGATCCGCCAAGGAAATCACCGCCGCCATGAAAGGCTTGGCGGACGGCACCATCGACATCGTGGTGGGCACCCACAAGCTGCTCTCTGAGTCCACCAAGTTCAAGGATTTGGGCCTGCTCATCATTGACGAAGAGCACCGCTTTGGCGTGCGCCACAAGGAGCAAATGAAGGCCCTGCGCGCCGAGGTGGATGTGCTCACGCTGACCGCTACGCCCATTCCCCGCACCCTGGGCATGGCGCTAGAAGGCCTGCGCGACCTGAGCGTGATCGCCACGGCGCCCCAGCGCCGACTGGCCATCAAAACCTTCGTGCGAACCGAAGGCAATGGTGTCATCCGGGAGGCCGTGCTGCGCGAACTCAAGCGCGGCGGGCAGGTTTACTTCTTGCACAACGAGGTGGAAACCATTGAAAACCGCCGTGCCAAACTGGAAGAACTGTTGCCCGAGGCCCGCATTGCCGTGGCCCACGGGCAAATGCCAGAGCGGCAACTGGAGTCGGTCATGCGGGACTTTGTGGCCCAGCGTTACAACCTGCTGCTGTGCTCCACCATCATCGAAACCGGCATTGACGTGCCCACCGCCAACACCATCGTCATGAGCCGTGCCGACCGGTTTGGCTTGGCCCAGTTGCACCAGTTGCGTGGGCGTGTGGGCCGCAGCCACCACCAGGCCTATGCCTACCTGATGGTGCCCGACCTGGAAGGCCTGACCAAACAGGCCCAGCAGCGGCTTGATGCTATCCAGCAAATGGAAGAACTCGGTAGTGGCTTTTATTTGGCCATGCACGACCTGGAGATTCGCGGGGCCGGTGAGGTGCTGGGCGAAAACCAGAGCGGCAACATGCTGGAGATTGGCTTTCAGCTCTACAACGAGATGCTGAGTGAGGCGGTGCGCTGCCTCAAGGCCGGCATCGAGCCCGACCTGCTGAGCCCGCTCAACGTCACCACCGACATCAACCTGCACGCCCCGGCGCTGTTGCCGGACGACTACTGCGGCGATGTGCATCTGCGACTGTCGTTTTACAAAAAACTGGCCACCGCCAAAACCCCGGACCAGATCGATAACCTGCTTGAAGAAATAGTGGACCGCTTTGGCAAGCTGCCCGCCCAGGCCCAAACCCTGATCGATGTGCACCGCCTGCGCGTCATCAGCCAGCCCTTTGGGGTGATCAAGGTTGATGCGGCGCCGGGCGTCATCACCATCACCTTCAAGAAAAATCCGCCGATTGACCCGATGAAAATCATCCAGATGATTCAGAAGAACAAGCACATCAAGCTGGCGGGCAACGAGAAACTGCGTATTGAGCGGGAGCTGCCCGAGGTAAAAGACCGGGCGCAGATGGTGCGCGATGTGTTGCGCAGTCTGGGGCAACCGGTGGTGGAGAGTGCGGTAGCGGCGAAGTAAATCAGGAATGCTCCTGGTTAACTAGTACCCCATCGCATGAGATTGACTAGCCGCGTGGGCCGTACCCCAAGCTCTGGCGTTTGATTTCAAAACTGCAACTGCTGGTTGCAGAATTGTTGTATCCATGTATATTGCTATCTTGATAACAAATAACTTCTAGCCATGACTGCTTTAGCCAACTCTTCAGGGTCCACTGGAAAATCTCAGCAATTGCTTTTGCGTTTGCCAGACGACCTTGCCCAGCGGTTTGCGCAAGTGGTGCCCTCGCGCCAGCGTAGCCGTTTTTTACTGGATTTACTCCGTTCTGAACTGGATCGTGAAAGCTTGGCGCTTGAGCAAGCCGCCAAGACGTTGACAGAACTGGAGTCTGGTCAACCTAGCTTGCCGGCTGAGACCGTGCAATGGACAGAAGCGCAGCTCACCATGGACGACGACGCTGATTTCAATGCTGAAGAGTTCGAGCGCGAGTTTGTAAAAGCACAGACCAGGGTACAGACCCCATGAGTGCTGCCATTGAACGAGGCGATGTCTATTGGGTCGAACTCGACCCCACCAGGGGAGCCGAAATCGCCAAAACTCGCCCGTGCTTCGTCTTGTCTGCCACCGAAATCAACCAACATCGTAAAAGTGTCGTTGTCATTCCTTTGACCACCACCGCCACGCCCGCAGCACCGCCGCTACTCATTGCCATACCGTCCACCGGGGCCACCAGCAAGGCGCGTATTGAGCACATCAGGGCCGTTGATAAAAGCCGCCTGCAACGCAAACTTGGCAAACTCAGCGTCCAGGACCTGCATGCCGCAGAAGAAGCGTTGCGCCGCGTGTTGCGCCTGCCGAAGGACTGAAAATCAGGCACCCATAGCCGTCTGGTGAAAGCCACGGCTTGCAAGTCTTACCTGCATATTTTTAAATAAAAAAGCCCTCTAGCCGGCGTGTTTATTGCCTTTATAGCTATTAATTTTATTGAAATCAACACCCATGCAAGCTCAAGAAACCTCCCCCGGCCTGGTCATTCAAGGCTTCACGCCCCCCTTGAACCTGAGTGACTTCAAACTCATCGCCTTCGACATGGACTCCACCCTGATCAATATCGAGTGCGTAGACGAAATTGCCGATGCTGTGGGCCGCAAGGCCGAGGTGGCGGCTATCACCGAGGCCACCATGCGCGGTGAGATTGCCGACTTCAAGACCAGCCTGCGCCAGCGGGTGGCCCTGCTCAAGGGCGTGACGCTGGCCAGCATGGAAGCCGTGTATGCCCAGCGGCTGCAGTTCAACCCCGGCGCGGCCGAATTGGTCGCGGCCTGCAAGAAGGCGGGCATGAAGGTGCTGCTGGTATCCGGGGGATTCACGTTTTTTGCAGAGCGGGTGTGTGAGCGCCTGAGCATTGATTACATGCGCTCTAACGTGCTGGACATTGAAGACGGCGTGCTCACCGGGCGCATGCTGGATCAGCCCTGGGGCGACATTTGCGACGGGGCCGAGAAGCGCAAAACCCTGATCGAGATCTGCACTCAACTGGGCATCAGCCCTCAGCAGGCCATTGCCGTGGGCGACGGCGCCAACGACCTGCCCATGATGGGTGAAGCCGGTTTGTCAGTGGCTTTTCACGCCAAGCCGAAGGTGCGCGAGCAGGCCATGGTGGCCATCAACAGCGGCGGTCTGGACCGGTTGCTTGAAGTGCTCCTGTGAAGCAGCGCGCTTGCCATGCGCTTGGATAGACTTCTCGGCTGGCCCGCCCGTTGGCTGGCGTCGATGCGCCAGAACTGGAAATCGCACCTGGGCACCTTGCTGATGGTGTTGGTGCTTTACGGCGGCATTCATGCCTGGCAAACCCGCAGCGTGCCCAGCGGTCCCGCACCCAATTTCACGGCGCCCGCAGCGGGCCCTCAGGCTGCCAGCGGTGCCATTGACCTCGCCAGTTGGCGCGCGACCCACCCCGGGCAAGCTGTAGCCTTGCATTTTTGGGCCGATTGGTGCCCCATCTGCCGGACCGAAGAGCACAGCGTCAGCCGCATCAATCGCGACTGGCCGGTGCTCAGCGTGGCCATGCAGTCGGGCAATGCGGCCCGCGTGCAAGCAGTGCTGACAAAGCGCGAGCTGGATTGGCACACCGCCATTGACGCCGATGGACAGATTGCCAAACGTTACGGTCTGGCCTCAGTGCCGGCCTTGGTGGTGATCGATCCCCAAGGACAAATCCGTTTTGCCGGAGTTGGTTACACCACTGAGATCGGCATGCGGCTGCGCCTGTGGTGGGCGCAAAATTTCTACGCCCCGACCCCACGGGGATCCCAATCGACTTCTCAAAGGTAACGCCCATGACTCCTCAAGCCGTACTCAGCCAGCCCCTCACGCTGTCGCAGGGACCCGTGATCAAGAACCGTCTGCTCAAATCGGCCATGTCCGAGGCGCTGGGCGACCGCAGCGGCGCGCCCTCCCCCGAGCTCATCCGCTTGTACCAGGCTTGGGCAGATGGCGGCATTGGCTTGTGTGTGACCGGCAATGTGATGATTGACAGCGCCGCGCTGGGTGAGCCGGGCAACGTGGTGATTGAAGACGCGCGCCACCTGACGACACTGCAGGCTTGGGCCAAGGCAGCCACATGCCATGGTACGCAGTGCTGGGTGCAGCTCAATCACCCTGGCAAGCAGTCGCCCAAAGGTCTGAATAAGGAAACCGTGGCGCCGTCTGCGGTGCCGTTTCGGGATGACATGAAAGCCTTTTTTGCCACGCCCCGTGAGTTGAAGCCTGCCGAAGTGCGTGCCCTGATCCAGCGCTATGGGCGGGCGGCCGGCATCGTTAAAGACGCGGGGTTCTCGGGTGTGCAAATTCATGGCGCTCATGGCTATTTGGTCAGCCAGTTTTTGTCACAGCACCACAACTGCCGCACAGACGATTGGGGCGGCAGCCCGGCCAAGCGTCGCCGCTTTGTGCTGGAGGTCTACGGTGCCATGCGCCAAGCGGTTGGCCCGGACTTCCCCATTGGCATCAAGCTCAATTCGGCTGACTTCCAGCGCGGCGGCTTCACCGAAGAAGAGTCGCTGGACACCATTCGCGCACTGGCCGAAGTTGGCATTGACCTGATCGAGATCTCAGGCGGCACTTACGAAGCCCCCGCCATGACTGGCATCAAGGTCAGCAAGGAGCCAGTCAAGGAAAGCACCCGCCAGCGCGAGGCTTACTTTCTGGAATTCGCCGAAAAAGCCAGAGCGGCCGTGAGCACCCCGCTGGTCGTCACCGGCGGCTTTCGCACTGCACAGGGCATGGCAGACGCCATTCAATCTGGCGCCGTGGACATGGTGGGCCTGGCCCGTATCCTGGCTATTGAGCCGGATGCGCCCAAAAAGCTGTTGGCAGGCAAGCCCACTGCGCACCAGATCAAGCCCATCACCACCGGCATCAAAGCCATCGACAAGCTGGGCCTGCTGGAGGTGAGCTGGTACACCGGGCAGCTCAAACGCATTGGCCGCGGGGAGGCGCCCCAACCCAACGAGTCCGGCCTGTGGGTGTTTGCCAAACAGGCCTGGCACATGGCGATCGCGGGCAGAAAGAAGCGCCTGCGGGCGTGACGCTGTCAGCGTGGCTCACGCTTGGTCTCAACCAGGTCCGCCGAAGCGTTACCCGGACGGATTTTTGGAACGGATCTCCTGACACTGGTTTCAGCCACCAGATACAGCACGACCGCCAACACCAGCGGGGCCAGGTAGTAAATGCCCCGATACGCCAGCAAGGCGGCCAGCAATTCGACTTTAGGGAGTTGGTGCGACAGGAGAGCGACAAACACGGCCTCCAGTACACCGAGTCCAGCCGGTATGTGGGCCACGGCGCCCGCAATGGCCGACACCAGCAACACGCCGGCAACTGCGGGAAACCCGATTTTTTGTTGCAGTAACTGGAACACTACGGCACCCATCAGCAGCCAGTTGGCTGCGCCCATGCCCAACTGCAAAGCCGCCAGTTGCAAGGAGGGCAGGCATATCTCGTGGCCCCTGATGGTGAAGCTGCGCTGGCGGGACAAGGCGCACAACAGCAAATATAGGAACGCCAGCATCAACATCCCAAAACCTAGCAGTTGCAGTCCGGAGCGTTCAATGATCCAGCCAGGCGGCAGCGCCATCGGGTAAAAGCCAAAAATCACGCCACCCACAAGCAGGTAGCCAATCCAGTTGCTCAACATACTCAATGAGATGACGCGGGTGACCGTGCCTGTGTCGAGACCCTGCTGGGTGTACAACCGGTAGCGCAAAGCGACACCCCCGACCATCGCACCCAGATTGAGGGAGAACATGTAACTTATGAAATTGACCCGTATCACTGTCCTTGATCCCAGCGTGTGTCCGGTGTAGTGGCGCCCCAGCAAATCAAAGGAGCTGTACAACAGCAGACTGATCACGGTTAAAGCAATGGCGATCAGGACCGACGG
Organism: Rhodoferax sp.; assembly: GCA_044339205.1. Lineage (GTDB taxonomy): Bacteria > Pseudomonadota > Gammaproteobacteria > Burkholderiales > Burkholderiaceae_C > Rhodoferax. Next base: position 21,681 of record JBIIVW010000023.1, read on the forward strand.
TAGCGGATAGCCGGCGATCGACGTCAACACACCGCGCCAGTCAACCGAGCGTGCCTGCGTGACCAGCAGCCAGGCCACCAGCATGAAAAATATCGCCGTGACAAGGCGCTTGAGCCAGGTCCACCACATCTTGGTGGTGACGCCTGATGGGTGCCTCGCCAGCTGGTGTTTCATGACACCGGGCCTTCATTCACGCGCTCACCGCCCGCAGGGGCTGGCAGTTTTTCTGACAGTGTCAGCCGCGGTGTATGGACCGGCAACCAGCCAAACCAGGCCGGATAACGCCTCAGCAGATGAAAGACCAGAAAGCTGCGCACCATCACCCAAAGGCCGGTGGCAGGTACGTCGCCAATCAGGATCTGTTTGCAGCTGCTTTGCATCAACTGCGCCAAGTGCTCGCCCAGAGACTGGTTGAAAGTGGCGTCCTTGATGATGACGTTGGCCTCCAGATTCAACGCCAGGCTTAGCGGGTCCAGATTGCTGGAGCCAACCGTAGACCATTCGTTGTCGGTCAGAGCCACCTTGCCGTGCAGCGGGCGTTCACTGTATTCGTATACCTTCACACCGGCGCTCAGCAAGTGGTGGTACAGCAGGCTGGCCGCTACTTTGACAATCGGCATGTCGGGTACGCCCTGCAGGATCAGGCACACGTCCACACCGCGTTGCGCGGCGTTGCGCAGTTGTTTGAGCAGGCGATAGCCTGGGAAAAAATAGGCATTGGCTATGAAGACCCGGTGGCGCGCCGAGCGGATGGCAATGCGGTAGTGACGTTCGATATCGTTTTTGTGTTGGCGGTTGTCACGCGTGGCCAAGAGCGCTACGGCAATGCCAGCCGCAGGCAGTGCGGCATCCTTCGGGATTTCTGGCTCGCGCCTGAACAGCCGGTCACGAAGTCGGGGCGACTCCTGCTGGCCAATCAGCAACTGGCTGCGAACAAAGTGCTGGATATGGCTGACCAGTGGGCCCTCAATTTCAATCGCATAGTCCTGTTTCGCGGTCGCACCGAAGTCCGCAAGGTGGTCGGCAGAGTAATTGATGCCGCCAACAAAGGCGCGACAACCATCGACCACCACAATCTTGCGGTGCATCCGCCGAAACACATTGGTGCGGTAGCCCCACAGCCTGGGGCTGGGGTCAAACACGTGCACCCGCACGCCAGTCTGTGTCAGCGCCGAGATGAAAGCAGGTGACAGGTCGGGTGAGCCGTAACCGTCCACAGTGATGTCAATCCGCACGCCGCGCCGCGCCGCGTTCAGCAGCGCCGCGTGCAGTGCCAGGCCGACCTTGTCTTCAAACAGGATGAAGGTCTCAAGCAAGACCTCGTGCTGCGCTGCGGCAATGCACTCGAACACACGAGGAAAGTAGGCATCGCCATTGATCAGCAAGCTTACCCGGTTACCACTGACCCAGTCGTTCTTCATGGCAGACGCCGCCCGCGTCCGTTGCGGGCCCATGCGGCCTTCGGGGCAGTAAGCGCGGTACACGGGTTGGCGGGCGTGGGACTCATCAATTCATAGTTCAATGGTGGCGGCCAACGGAGCGTGGTCTGACAGGTAGGACCAGGGCTTGATCGGCAGGATCAGCGGCGCGTAAGAGATAGCGTTGCGCACATAAATTCGGTCCAGCGACAGCACAGGCAAGCGCGCGGGGAAGGTGCGGGCCGCCTTGCCGTAAGCTTCTACAAACACCTCGTGTAGGTTAGCGCCTTGAGCCAGCACTGCGTGGGCGCGCTGGCGCCAGTCATTAAAGTCGCCGGCCACGATCACTGTAGCGCCTGCTGGTATGGCCTGGTTCACCAAGTCGCACAACATGCGCATCTGGTGCAGCCGGTGTGACTCTGCCAGACCGAGGTGCACGCAAATGACATGAACCTCCTCGTCAAGACCCGGTACCTGCAGTACACAGTGCAATAGTCCACGCCGTTCAGGACCGAGGATGGACACGTCCTGGTTCTTGAAACTGACGATGTTGAACTTGGACAACACAGCGTTGCCATGATGACTGCCGGGGTAGACGGCATTGCGGCCGTAGGCGAACTGTGGCCAGATGCTGTCAGCCAGAAATTCATATTGGGGGTGAGTCGGATAGTCGGCGATGCGGCGCTCGTGCCTGAGGTGAGATCCGGTTACCTCCTGAAGGAACACGATGTCAGCGCCCACGGTGCGTACGGCTTCGCGCAACTCATGAAGAATGAATTTACGGTTGAAGAAGGTGAACCCTTTGTGGATATTGACGGTCAGCACCTTGATGGAGAGACTCAACGCCACGCCGGTGGGGGCCCTTGGGGCAGCCGGCCACGTATTGGTTTTTTTATAGCGACTCCTTGAAGGTTTGACTTTCGCAAGCAGCAAAGGCTCCGAAGGCCTGACAGTAAGGTGTGGCAGGTGCAGGGGTCTGTTCGTTTGCACACACAGGGAAGCTTGGGGCGGCAGTCTAAGATGCACCCTTTTGACCGGAGCACACCCCATGAGAATTGAAACCCAGGCCGTCCACGCAGGCTACACCCCCGACCCCACCACCAAAGCGGTGGCGGTGCCCATTTATCAAACTGTGGCTTATGCGTTTGACAACACCCAGCACGGCGCAGACCTCTTTGACCTGAAGGTCGCAGGCAACATTTACAGCCGCATCATGAACCCGACCAATGGCGTACTGGAGGCGCGGGTGGCGGCTTTGGAGGGCGGAATTGGCGCGCTGGCGGTAGCCTCCGGCATGTCGGCCATTGCCTACGCCATTCAGACCATCACCGAGGCGGGCGACAACATTGTGTCAGCCTCTACGCTGTACGGCGGCACCTACAACCTGTTTGCCCACACCTTCCCGCAAATGGGCATTGAGGTCCGCTTTGCTGATTCCCGCGACCCGGCCTCCTTTGCCGCGCTGATTGATGAGCGCACCAAGGCCGTGTACTGCGAGACCATTGGCAACCCGCTGGGCAACGTGACCGATCTGGCGGCGCTGGCGGCCGTGGCCCACGCGAACGGTGTGCCCTTGATTGTGGACAACACGGTAGCCAGCCCCTACCTGTGCCGCCCGTTTGAGCACGGCGCTGACATTGTGGTGCATTCGCTCACCAAATACCTGGGCGGCCACGGCACCACCATTGGCGGCGCCATTGTGGATTCCGGCAAGTTCCCCTGGGCGGAGCACAAGGCCCGCTTCAAGCGCCTGAACGAGCCCGACGTGAGCTACCACGGCGTGGTTTACACCGAGGCACTGGGCGCGGCGGCTTATATTGGCCGGGCCCGCGTGGTGCCCCTGCGCAACATGGGCGCGGCCCTGAGCCCGATGGCAGCGTTTCAGATTTTGCAGGGCATTGAAACCCTGGCCTTGCGGATGGACCGCATTTGCGAGAACACGCTCAAGATCGCCCAGCACCTGCAGTCGCATGCCAAAGTGGGCTGGGTCAACTACGCTGGCTTGAGCGACCATCCTGACCACGCGCTGGTGCAAAAACAAATGGGGGGCCTTGCCTCGGGCATCATCAGTTTTGGCTTGAAGGCTACTGACAGCCTGGAGGCCGGTGCCCGGTTCCAGGATGCACTGAAACTGTTCACCCGCCTGGTCAACATTGGCGACGCCAAGTCTCTGGCCTGCCACCCGGCCAGCACCACCCACCGCCAGCTCAACCCGGCTGAGCTGGCCAAAGCAGGCGTCAAACCCGACATGGTTCGCTTGTCAGTAGGCATTGAGCACATTGATGATTTGCTGGAAGACCTGGAGCAAGCCCTGGCTGCCGTCTGACGCACGCGCTCAATCGTGAGTTAACGCAAGTCACGCTCTTTTAGCCCCTTGACCGGGGCTTTTTTTTGCCTTAAATTTATTTTTGACACAGAGCCGGACAATAAAAATACAAAACCAGCCTTTTTAAATCAAAGGAGAGTGGTGATGAATATATTTGCGCGTTATCAGGGACGATTCGAGGCGGCCCAGGAAGAAGAAATGTCCATTCAGGACTATCTGGAGTTGTGCAAGCGTGAACCGGCTGCCTACGCCAGCGTAGCTGAGCGCATGCTGATGGCCATTGGCGAGCCCGAACTGGTTGACACCCGCAGTGACCCCCGTTTGTCGCGAATTTTTGCCAACAAGGTTCTCCGGCGTTACCCGGCTTTTCGGGACCTTTATGGCGTGGAAGAAGTGATCGAGCAGATCGTTTCTTACTTCAGGCATGCCGCGCAGGGTTTGGAGGAAAAGAAGCAGATACTCTACCTGCTCGGTCCTGTGGGCGGCGGCAAGTCATCCCTCGCGGAGAAATTGAAGTACCTGATTGAGGAAGTGCCGTTCTATGCAATCAAGGGCTCGCCGGTACACGAGTCGCCCTTGGGCCTGTTTAATCCGATTGAGGACGCGAAGCTGCTGGAGGAAGACTTCAACATCCCTCGGCGCTACCTGGGCACCATCATGAGCCCCTGGGCGGTCAAGCGTCTGCGGGAGTTTGGGGGTGACATCACGCGGTTTCGGGTAGTGAAGCTACGACCCTCGGTGCTCTCGCAAGTAGCCGTGTCCAAAACCGAGCCGGGCGATGAAAACAACCAGGACATCTCTGCCCTGGTGGGCAAGATTGACATCAGAAAGCTGGAGACCTACTCGCAAAGCGACCCGGATGCCTACTCGTACTCAGGTGGCCTGTGCCTGGCCAATCGGGGGGTGCTGGAGTTTGTGGAAATGTTCAAGGCGCCCATCAAGGTACTGCATCCCCTGCTCACTGCCACCCAAGAGGGCAATTACAAGGGCACCGAGGGTTTTGGCGCCATTCCCTTTGACGGCCTCGTGCTGGCCCACTCCAATGAGGCCGAATGGCTGACCTTCAAAAACAACCGCAACAACGAGGCGTTTCTGGACCGCATCTACATCGTCAAGGTGCCCTATTCACTGCGGGTATCAGATGAGATTCACATTTACGAAAAGCTCTTGACCAACTCGTCACTGGCCGAGGCACCCTGCGCGCCAGACACGCTCAAGATGCTGGCACAGTTCTCGGTCTTGTCACGCCTCAAAGAACCCGAAAATTCCAGTATTTTTTCCAAAATGCGGGTCTACGACGGGGAGAACCTCAAAGACACCGATCCCAAGGCCAAGAGCTACCAGGAGTACCGCGATTTTGCGGGGGTTGACGAGGGCATGACCGGCTTATCCACCCGATTTGCGTTCAAGATTTTGTCGCGGGTGTTCAATTTTGACCACCGCGAGGTAGCCGCCAACCCGGTGCATTTGATGTATGTGCTGGAGCAGCAGATTGAGCAAGAGCAATTTCCCGCCGAGGTGGCTGACCGCTATATGCGCTACCTCAAGGAATACCTCTCGCCGCGCTACGCCGAATTCATTGGCAAAGAGATTCAAACTGCCTATCTGGAGAGCTACTCGGAGTATGGTCAAAATATTTTCGACCGCTACGTAACCTACGCCGACTTCTGGATTCAGGACCAGGAATACCGCGACACCAATACGGGTGAAATTCTGGACCGGGGAGCGCTCAACAGCGAGCTTGAAAAAATTGAGAAGCCCGCCGGCATCTCCAACCCCAAAGACTTCCGCAACGAGGTGGTCAACTTCGTGCTGCGCGCGCGGGCCAAACACGATGGCAACAACCCGGCCTGGACGTCTTATGAGAAGTTGCGCGCCGTGATCGAGAAAAAAATGTTCTCCAACACCGAGGAGTTGCTGCCGGTCATCTCGTTCAACACAAAAGCCAGCGGCGAAGAGCACAAAAAGCACAAGGATTTTGTGAACCGCATGATCAGCAAGGGCTACACCGAGAAGCAGGTGCGCCTGCTGTGCGAGTGGTACCTGCGCGTGCGCAAGTCGTCATAAA
>JBIIVW010000149.1:0-8338 GCA_044339205.1 Rhodoferax sp.
ACGCTGCTGGGCCTGAACAGCCCGCTGGCGGCTGTTGCGGCCGTGTTTCACATCATCAACCATGCCACGTTCAAGGCCTCGCTGTTCATGGCCGTGGGCATCATTGACCATGAAACCGGCACGCGAGACATCCGGCGCCTGAGCGGACTGCGCCGCCACATGCCGGTGACCGGCACACTGGTCATGGTGGCGGGCGCGGCCATGGCGGGTGTGCCCTTGCTCAACGGGTTTATCTCAAAAGAGATGTTTTTCACCGAGGCGGTATTTGTCAACGCAGCTCCCTGGTTTGAACGCGCGCTGCCCATCGCCGCCGTGGTGGCGGGCATGTTCAGCGTGGCCTACTCGCTGCGATTTACCATGGACGTGTTTTTCGGACCCGACACCAGTGCCAGTCTGCCGCGCCAACCCCATGAGCCACCCTCCTGGATGCGGGTGCCTATTGACCTGCTGGTTCTGGCCTGCCTGGTCGTGGGTATCGTGCCGCAATGGTCAATACAGCACGTTTTATCCACCGCGGCCCTGCCGGTGGTTGGCGGGCCGCTGCCGGACTTCGATCTGGCGGTGTGGCACGGGTTCAATGTGCCTTTGTGGATGAGCTTGGTTGCGCTGGCCGGCGGGGTGGCCTTATACCTGCTGATGCGCCACCTCATGCAACGGGGCACCGTGACACGCACACCCTTGCTGGCCCGGGTGCGTAGCAAGTTCTTGTTTTACCAAGTAATTGCCTGGCTCACCGCCAGCGCCCGGAGGTGTATTCGCGTGTTGGGCACGCAGCGCCTGCAGCCGCAGTTGTTGATGCTCACGCTGGTCACCTTGGCAGGGGCCGCCTGGCCGTTGTGGGGACACCGCGCCGTGCTGTGGCCGACGGCTGGTGCCGAAGGTGGGCGGGTCTTGTTGCCGTTCTCTCCCCTGTTTGCGGTTTTGTGGCTGGTGGGCATTGCTGCGGCTGTGGGAGCCGCCTGGCAGGCCAAGTACCACCGACTGTCCGCCCTCGCGCTGATGAGCGTGGCGGGTCTGGCCACCGTGGTGACCTTCGCCTGGTTTTCCGCGCCCGACCTGGCCTTGACGCAATTGGCCGTGGAGGCGGTGACCACCATCCTGATTCTGCTGGGCCTGCGCTGGTTGCCCAAGCGGGTGCAGGCGCAGGACCGGCAGCGATCGCTCTGGGTTCGCACCCGGGCACGGGCACGGCGCACCCGCGACCTGGTCCTCGCACTGCTCGCAGGCGGTGGCATGGCCGGGCTGGCTTACGCGATGATGTCGCGCGATTTCCCGCAGACCATTTCGCCGTTTTTTCTGGAGCGTGCCGTGCCTGAAGGGGGTGGCACCAATGTGGTCAACGTGATGCTGGTGGATTTTCGTGGTTTTGATACCCTGGCCGAAATCACGGTGTTGGGCGTGGTGGCCCTCACGGTCTATGCATTGCTGCGGCGCTTTCGGCCCCCGCCAGAGAGCACCAGCCTGCCTGCGCAGCAACAAGCCATCCCTGCCGACTTGGCCACCGACCTGGTGAATGCCCAAACCGCAGTGGACACTGCCCAGGGCTACCTTGTGGTGCCCGCGGTGCTGGTGCGGGCCGTGTTGCCGGTGGCGGCCGTGCTGGCGGTGTACTTGTTCATGCGCGGGCACAACCAGCCGGGGGGCGGCTTTGTCGCGGGTCTGGTGTTGTCGGTCGCATTTATCCTGCAATACATCGTCTCAGGCACGCGCTGGGTGGAGGCCAATATGGTCCTGATGCCGCAAAAATGGATTGCTGTGGGCCTGCTGACGGCCACCACCACCGGTCTGGGCTCTTTGGCCTTGGGCTATCCGTTTCTCACCAGCCATACGGCCCATCTGCATTTGCCCTGGCTCGGGAATATCCACCTGCCCAGCGCGCTGTTTTATGACATCGGCATCTTCACGTTGGTGGTGGGCGCCACCTTGCTCATTCTGACGGCCTTGGCCCACCAGTCGGTGCGCGGGCACCGCAAGCCAGCGCGCAAAGCCCGGCCAAACAGCGCCCGGCGCGATGAAGGAGTGATTTGATGGAAATTGTCATGGCCGCTGCCATTGGCGTACTCACCACCTGTGGCGTCTGGCTTTTGCTTCGCCCGCGCACCTACCAGGTCATCATTGGCCTGTGTTTGCTGGGTTATGGCGTCAATTTGTTTATTTTCAGCATGGGCCGACTCGCCGTTGACCGGGAGCCGGTGCTGCAGGCGGGCATCCCCACCACCTTGCAGTTCAACTCCGACCCCATGCCCCAGGCGCTGGTGCTCACCGCCATCGTGATCGGCTTTGCCATGACGGCGCTGTTTCTGGTGGTGTTGCTGGCGCAGCGGGGCTTCTTTGGCAACGACCATGTGGACGGTCAGGGGGACGCCGAATGACCGATACGGTAGCCAGACTCGCCACTGCCCTGATGCCGCACCTGATCATCGCGCCCATTGTGCTGCCGTTGATCATGGCTTGCGTCTTGTTGCTGCTGAAAGAGCAGCAACACCACACCAAAGCGTTACTCGCCTTGCTGGCGCTGCTGGTCAACCTTGGCGTGGCGGTGCTGCTGCTGATCTGGAGCACACAGGGCAACCAGCCCAGTGCCTATGGTGTGTATTTGCCCTCGAATTGGGATGTGCCCTATGGCATCGTGCTGGTGCTGGACCGGCTGTCTGCGTTGATGCTGTTGATGACGGCGCTGGTGGCCTTGATGGCTTTTGTGTTTGCCCTGGCACGCTGGCACAAGGCTGGCGCTCATTTTCGGGCGCTGTTTCTGATTCAGGTGATGGGCTTGAATGGCGCCTTTTTGACGGGTGATCTGTTTAATTTGTTTGTATTTTTTGAGGTGATGCTGGCGGCGTCTTACGGCTTGCTGCTGCATGGCTCCGGGCCGGCACGGGTCAAGGCGGGGTTGCACTACATTTCCATCAACCTCGCTGCTTCGTCTTTGTTTCTGGTGGGTGCCTCCTTGATTTATGGTGTGACTGGCACGCTCAACATGGCGGATCTGGCCACCAAAATTCCCCTGGTTTTGGCCGCTGACCGGCCCCTGCTGCATGCAGGCTGCGCCATTTTGGCGGTCGCCTTTTTGGCCAAGGCCGCCATGTGGCCGCTGAACTTCTGGTTGGTGCCGGCTTACTCCAGTGCCAGTGCGCCTGCCGGGGCGGTGTTTGCGCTGCTGACCAAAGTCGGCGTGTATGTGCTGCTGCGCCTGTCCGCCGTGTTGTTTTCGCCTGAAGCCGGTGCTTCAGCGGGCTTTGGCAGCGTGTGGTTGGTGTGGGGCGGTATGGCCACGCTGGCGTTTGGCTCGCTGGGCATGCTGGCAGCGCACCGTCCAGCCCGGCTGACAGGGTTTGCGGTCATCGTGTCCTCGGGCACCATGATGGCGGTGCTGGGCCTGGGCCAGCCCGCACTGACGGCAGGCGCCTTGTATTACCTGCCCAGTTCCACCTTTGCGCTGGCTGCTTTTTTTCTGCTTGCCGAGCTGATGGAACGATCCCGCAACCCCGAGACCGCCAACCAGCGCGCGCCGGAGGACGAAGAAGATCACCTGCCTTTTGCCCTGGCTGAGCTGGAAATCGCCCAAGCCACCAACCTCGACGAAGACGAAAAGGCCCTGGTGGGGCGGGCGATTCCGGCCTCTACCGCCATGCTGGGGCTGGCATTTATCTGTTGCACACTGGTGTTGGCCGGACTGCCTCCTTTATCGGGGTTCATTGGCAAATTTGCCATGCTGGCCGCACTGCTGGCAGGACCAGAAGGAGCGAGCGGCATCGACAGCATCAGCTGGCTGCTGATGGGCTTGATTTTGATCTCCAGCTTGCTGGCCCTGATAGCCTTGTCGCGCACCGGCATCCGCTTTTTCTGGACGCCTGTGGGAAGAAATGCGCCCCGACTGCGGGTGGTCGAATACACCCCGATTGCCGTGCTGGTGGCTCTGTGCATCGGCGCGACGGTGCTCGCAGAGCAGGTCATGACCTACACCACTGCCACCGCCCGCGCGCTTTACCCGCCCACGGGGTATGTCAACGCCGTGATGTCCGCCCGCCCTCTGCCCACCCCCACCAATGCCGAGCGCCTGGGCACGCAACAGCTGGAGGTCTCCAAATGATAAAACGCCTTTTTCCTTCACCGCTCATGTCCGTGGCGCTGGTCGTGCTGTGGTTGGTGCTGAACAACTCCCTGAGCTTGGGGCAGTGGTTGATGGCTGTGCTGCTGGGATTTTTGGTGCCCTGGCTGACCCAGTCGCTGCGACCCACACCCGTGCGCTTGTCTCATCTGGGCCTGGCGTTCATGCTGTTCATGCGGGTGGGCGGAGATGTGATGGTCTGGAACTGGCGTGTGCTGCGCGGCACCCTGGCAAGTACAAAAAACCTGCCGAAGGGGCATTTAATTACCGTACCGCTGGACTTGCGCAACCCCAATGGCCTGGCGGCACTCGCCGCCATCATGTGCGTGATTCCAGGCACGATCTGGTCAGAGCTGGCGCTGGATCGCAGTGCCTTGCTGGTGCATGTCTTTGATCTGAAGGATGAGCAAGCTGAAATCCAACTCATCAAAACCCGCTACGAGAGACCGTTGATGGAGATATTTGAATGAGTGGGCTGCTCTTTGGCGCCATCGTCTTCACGCTGGCCTGCTACGTGCTCGCCATGGGGTTGGCGCTCCTTCGTCTGTTCTGGGGCCCATCGGCACAAGACCGGGTACTGGCCATGGACCTGATCTACACCATCGGCATGCTCGTGCTTCTGGTGCTGGCCATTCGCTACCGCAGTGCCATGTATTTTGAGGCGGCCCTGTTGATTGCCTTGTTCGGGTTTGTCAGCTCGGCCGCCATGGCCAAGTTTTTATTGCGTGGTGAGGTGATTGAATGAGCGGCCCCTTGTCTTTGTGGATTGAGATTCCTGTGGCCATTTTGCTGGTGCTGAGCGGCATTTTTACGCTGGTCTCTGCCGTGGGCCTGGTGCGGTTCAAGACCTTTATGCAGCGCATGCACCCGCCTGCGCTGGCCTTCAGTTTTTCGGCCTGGTGTGTCACGCTGGCCAGCATTCTGTATTTCTCGGCGCGCGACGGCAAACTCTCGCTCCATGCCTGGTTGATCATCATTTTTCTGTCGCTCACCGTGCCGGTGACCACGATTTTTCTCGCCCGCACCGACCTGTTTCGCCGTCGCATCGGGCTGACGGCGCCGGGCAACGTGCCCGCACCGCTCAGTGAATTGCCCCATAGTGCCCCAGGGCCCGGACCTCTCGCCTCTTTGGATCCATCTGTGGGTTCTCTCAAATGAGCGGCCTGCAGCCCAAAGTCCTGGTTGCTGGGGGTGGCATTGGCGGCCTGGCTGCAGCGTTGGCCTGTGCGCGGGCCGGTGCCGGCGTCGCGCTGTTTGAGCGGGCAGCCGAGTTCAGCGAGGTCGGCGCAGGCATTCAACTCGGCCCCAACGTGGTGAGCGTGCTGCACGGCTGGGGTTTGAAAGACGAGCTGGCGGCCGTGGCCGCGTTCCCGCACCGGCTGCAGGTGCGCAGTGCCAGCACAGGCGCCGAATTGGGGGTGCTGACACTGGGGCCTGAGATTCAGGCGCGTTACGGTTTTCCGTACGCCACCATCCACCGGGCTGACCTCCATGGACTGCTGCTGACCAGATTGACCGCCCACGGCGATGTGCAGCTGAACGTCAACAGCGCCGTGGACCGCTTCGAGCAGCAAGCTGTTGACGAACAAGCCGCCACTGGTGCCAGTGTGCAGTTGCATCTGGCCGATGGACGCCAAGCCCATGGCGACCTGCTGGTGGGCGCCGACGGGCTCTGGAGCAGGGTGCGTCAGCAGTTGTTGAATGATGGGCTACCCCGGCCCATGGGGCATTTGGCTTACCGGGCGCTGATTCCCCAAAGCAGCCTGCCCGCCCACCTGCGCAGCCAGCAGGTCACGGCCTGGCTCGGGCCCCGCCTGCACGTGGTGCAGTACCCGGTGCGCCGGGGCGAGTGGCTCAATGTGGTGGGTTTTGTGCATGGCGCGGTCGCCGGCGATGTTCAGGACTGGGACCACAGCGCCAACGCGGCTGACCTGCGCCGCGCCATGGGTGCCACCTGCGCGCCCTTGCAGGATCTGATTCACGCGATTGAAGCCTGGCGCTTGTGGGTGCTGGCCATTCGTCCGCCCATGCGGGGTGCCCAGGAACAGGCCCAAGGGCACGTGGCGCTGCTGGGCGATGCCGCTCACCCCATGGTGCCTTACCTGGCGCAGGGGGCCGGCATGGCGATTGAAGACGCGGCTGCGTTGGAGCGGGTGCTGGCGTCTGACGGTGCGGCGCTTCAAATTCCTGCCTTGCTCCAATGGTACGCACAGGCCCGCTGGGCGCGCAATGCACGGGTGCAGGCGCGCGCCTTGCGCAACGGCAAGATATTTCACGCTACAGGCTCCATGCGCTGGGGCCGCGACGCCTCCATGAAGCTGCTGGGCGAGCGACTGCTGGATATTCCGTGGCTGTATCGGGGCGTTTGATTGGCTTGATTGCTATAAAAATAGATGGTAGTAACCAATCAAGACGCCGGCTAGAGGGCTATTTTTCTTAAACCAGCCCTCCAAAAGGCCCAAATTGCCTACACCAGCGCCGTCATGGTGATCGGCACGCCGCCCAGCACGGCATTGCCGGAGAGAGGGTCACGCAATTGATCGTCCAGCAGCGCATTGAGGTTGGCCCCCGGACGCCGCGCCGCAACCGCAAGCTGCGTGCCGGCCAGGTTATGGCCCCAGCCATGGGGCAGGCTCACAACGCCCGGCATCATCTCGTCGCTGATTTGCACCTGGGCCTGGATGGTGCGTGGGCCGTTGGAGGTCTCGGAGGCAATCTGCGCCAAGGCGCCGTCCTGTAACTTCAGGCGCTGCGCGTCCAGCGGGTGAACCAGGGCAGTGCAGCGCATGGGCCCCTTGGCCAGCACCGGCAGGTTGTGCATCCAGCTGTTGTTGGAACGCACATCGCGCCGCCCAATGATGACCAGCTCAGGCACCGGGGCTTTCAGGTCGGCCACAGCGCGCTGCAGGTCCAGCAGCAGCGACGGCGGTGCCAGTTCCACCCGGCCACTGGGCGTGCGCAGCATCTCGGGCAGGCGTGGCTGCAATTCGCCCAAGTCAATGCCGCCCGAAGCGTTGGAAGCCATCACCTCCGCCAGCGTCAAGCCGCCGGACTTTTTGCCAAACTGGTCACCATAGGGGCCGGTGCGCAGGGCGACTTCCAGGCCGCGCTGCGGACCTCGCAAGCCTCGCGTGGCTTCATTGACTTTTTCTGCGGCGTCACCAAACTGGCGCTGCGCGTCTTCGGCAAACTGGGCGTCGTCCAGCGCATTGGCGTCCACATTCGCGCCTTTGCCTTGCGCAATGGCGGCCAATTTCAGGAGGGTTTGCCATTCCTGGGGTTGATCGAGAGCAGCAGGCAACACCGGCGGGCTGTAACGGGCATGGTTGCGCCAGGAGAGCTGGGGAAACGCCACGTCGTAGTGCAGGTCCTCCAGCGGTGAGACGCCGGGCAGGATCACATCGGCATGGCGCGTGGTCTCGTTGAGGTAGATGTCCATGCTGACCATGAAGTCCAGCGAGTCCAGCGCCTCGGCCAGACGCGGGCCATTGGGCGACGAGAGCACCGGGTTGGTGCCCACGGTGATCAGGGCGCGAATTTGGCCGTCTCCCGGGGTTTCAATCTCTTCGGCCAGGCAGGTAATGGGCAGCTCGCCCATGACCTCGGGGGCACCACTGACCCGCGCAAAGTGGCGCCCGGTGGCCACACCTTTGCCCACACCCGATTTGCCCACCGTGTTGGAGCCAAAGGCTGCTGATTTGGCAAACAACATGCCACCAGGCATATCGAGATGCCCCGTGAGGGTGTTGAGTACATCCACCAGCCAGCTCGCCAGCGTGCCATAGATTTGGGTGCAGGTGCCAATGCGGGCATAGACTGCTGCGCGGGGCGTATTGGCCAAATCACGCGCCAGTTGGCGAATGGTGTCGGCGGGCAGTGCGCAGCGCTCGGCCACCGCCTCGGGCGTGAAGGGCGCCAGCGCCACACCCACTTCATCGACCCCGTTCACCCACTCGGCCACCGCGCCCAGACGCACCAGCTTTTCATCAAACAAGGTGTTGACCAGGGCAGCCAGCAAAAACACATCGGCGCCCGGGCGAATGAAATGGTGGGCATCAGCCATCGCGGCCGTCTCTGTGCGCCGGGGGTCAATCACCACCAGTCGGCCACCCCGGGCCCGCAGGGCTTTGGCCTTGCCCTTGAAATCGGGCACGGTCCACATGCTGCCGTTGCTCGCCAGCGGGTTGGCGCCAATCACCAGCATCAGGTCGGTGCGGGCAATGTCGGGCA
>JBIIVW010000150.1:0-8329 GCA_044339205.1 Rhodoferax sp.
CTGCCTACGCACAAGAACAGTCAGATCGAAGAATTGTTGCCGCACAGCTGGCAGCCTGTTTCACTTTAACTTCAGTCTCCAGCCATCAAGGTACCTGTCGGTCAAGGTGTGTTGGCCACACGCTTACTCATCAGGGAACTATTCGAATCCAATCCGCTTGAATCGCGTCAGTCCCCTGTTTTCTGAGGTTCACCTACTTTAGATCTTCAGCAATTACTTTCAAAATGCGCTGTGCGTTGTCAGAGCGGTCTGGCTGACCGTTTGCATTTTGCACTGCAACCAGCGTCGATTTCTCCTGGCTCACCACTGAGATACGGAACTTCAAAGGCGTTGCGTCGGGTTTTGAAAAGCTAAAGAGTTTTCCAAGGAACCCTGGTTCGGACTTGCCAGCCGTTGGTTCAACGTAGCGCACAAAATAAACGCCTTTGCTGCGGTCCCGGTCCTCTACCGTAAATCCTGTGCGATCCAGGGACAGGCCTACCCGTCGCCAAGCCCTGTCGAAGCCGTCATCAATCTGGACGACCGATTGCCCACCAACTTCAGTCACACGCGAGCCGATCTTGGCCGTTGGCGTAGCCAAAATTTCCTTGGCCTGGGTTGGTGAAGCTCCAAGTTTGAGCAACAGGCGACTGAGGAATTCAGCTTCAAGTTCTGGGTCTGCGTCTTTTGGTTGCCACACAGTCCGGTCTTTTTGGGTGCTGTCAAACACCTCAATCATGCCCCGGTGGCTGATGAACACATCAGTGCCGCCAGCTGCATTGCGCTCCAGCCGTGTGCGGAATTTGTCGCGCTCTCCCGTGGAATATAGTGAGTCCACCAGTTTGCCCAATGTGTTGCGGATGACGTCCCCTGGTATTTTGGCCCGGTTTTCAGCCCAGTCTGTCTCCATAATGCCCAGGTTGGCTTGATCCAGAGTCAGCAAAAAGCCATTTTCTTGCCAGAAGTCGCGTACCGGCTCCCACAGTTTGTCAGCGGGTCGGTTAATGACCAACCAGCGCTGGGTGCCCGAGCGCTCAATACGCACATCACCCAAAGAGGTGGTGGCGACAGGAACACCTTGGACAGGCTGGGCCGTCTGGAAGCTTGATGCCGTCACGGCGCCATCGACCACTGCGTAACGGCTCTCGCGAGACAACTGAGTCAGGTCCGGCGGGATGTCCAGCGTTTGGCCCTTGCCCGTGCTTTTGTAGTCGACTTTTTCAGTGGTGAGTGTTGTACAGGCAGCCAGCGCCAAGGACAGGCTCAACACCGTAAGTTTGGAGAAATGATTCACAAAAATCCCTTAGAAATAGAGTAACGCGAGACCCGCAGCGGCTAGATCAAGCCAGTGGCGCGCATTGCACCTTCAACCGCAGCTTCATTTGACTGAGTCAGCTGAGTCATCGGCAGGCGCATGGTGGGGCCACAGAGCTTCATTCTGGCCATGGCCCATTTCACGGGAATGGGATTGGACTCGACGAACAAATTTTTGTGCAGGGGAAGCAGTTTGAATTGAATCTCCATGGCCCTGCGTGTGTCACCAGCCATTGCTGCGATACACAATTCATGCATGAGTCTGGGAGCCAGATTGGCCGACACACTGATGTTGCCTTGCCCACCGCAAAGCATCAGGGCGACCGCTGTGGGGTCGTCACCCGAGTAGATCGCAAAGCCCTTGGGGACTTCACGAATCAGCCATTGCGCCCGCTCGATGTTGCCGGTGGCTTCCTTGATGCCCACAATGCCGGGCACGGCGGTCAAACGCATCACCGTGTCGTGGGCCATGTCCGCGACCGAGCGGCCAGGGACGTTGTAGAGCACCATGGGAAGGTCGACCGCTTCGGCGATGGCCTTGAAGTGAAGGTATTGGCCTTCCTGGGTCGGCTTGTTGTAGTAAGGAACGACTTGCAACTGGCAATCTGCCCCCACTTTCTTGGCAAACCGGGTCAGCTCGATGGCTTCGGCAGTGGAATTGGCACCGCAGCCTGCCATGATAGGCACGCGCCCGGCGGATTGTTCCACCGAGACCCGGATGATCTCGCAATGTTCTTCCACATTGACGGTGGGTGACTCGCCCGTGGTGCCCACCACGCCAATGCAGTCGGTGCCCTCAGCAACGTGCCAGTCGATCAAGGTGCGAAGTGTGGGGTAGTCCACGCTGCCATCTTCGTGCATGGGGGTGACCAGTGCCACGATGCTGCCCGTGATTTGGCGGATTGAGGATGTCATGTCTGAGTAGGTGTTAACGGTAAAAGAACATTCTAACTAGAGCGGGTATCGGGCAGGTGTCTGCTCTTGGCCGGCTGACTCGGGCTGGCGGGAGGCAACCAGTCGTTGGACAAAGCGTGGCGGACTCGCCAGAAAGCCCTGTTCAAAGCCGATGATGTGAAGGTTCGTAAAAGCGCGCAACAATTCGGCAGGCTGCAGCAGGAAGTCAGGGCGCGACGGCTTGCCGACCGTCTCGTTGCCCAAGGCGAAGGTCTCGTAAATCAGGATACCGCCCGGTGCTAGACTTTGGCTGATGCGCTCAAACAGTGGGCGCCACAGGTAGTTGGTGACGATGACCACGTCAAACTGGCGGACTTCATCGCCCTGTACAAAAGGCCAAGGGCCGTTTTCGATGTCGGCCAGTACAGCTTCACCCAGGCTGGCGACGGCCTGTACAGCCTCGGGCGACCGGTCCACGCCGGTGACAGGATGGCCTCGTTCAGCAAACCACCGCATGTGCCGTCCGTGCCCGCAGGCCAGGTCCAGCACCGTGCCTGCTGGTCGTACAAGGTGGGACCAGCGCTGAACCCAATCGGAGGCTTCGCCCAGGCCATGAACCGGGGGGGTGGGCAGGGGAAGCGTCATGTCGGTCATCTCTCAAAAGCAGGACCAGACTTCATTGGCCAGCGTGAGCATGAAGTCGGGCCGGGTATACAGCGAAAAAACCGCCAGCAAAACGCACAGCACCGCGCCAAAGACAAGCGCCTTGGTGGCAAGGGGGTGCAGCCTGAGCTTCACGGACTTACACAGCCTGTGTGGCAGGCCGGCGCGTGATCATGCCTTCTTTGACCGGTAGATTCACCAGTGCAGCCACCACGCCCAGGGCAATGGCGATGTACCAGACCAGGTCATAACTCCCGGTGCGGTCAAACAGAAAACCACCCGCCCAAACCCCTAGAAAGGAGCCAAACTGGTGGCTGAAAAATACAAAACCGCTCAGCATGGAAAGATGCGCCACGCCAAAGATTTGCGCGACTGCGGCATTCGTGACCGGCACGGTGGACAGCCACAACAAGCCCATGACGGCAGAAAAAATGTAGACGCTCATGGGTGACAGCTGCACAATCAAAAACAGCGAGATCGCCACGGACCGGGCCAGGTAAATGCCCGCCAGAATGTTCTTTTTGGGCAGCTTGTGCCCCAGAACGCCAGCAGCGTAGGTGCCAAACACATTGAATAGCCCGATCAAAGCCAGGGCGTAGCTGGCCACTTGGGGCGATAAACCCTGATCTTTCAGGTAACTCGGCAAATGCACGCCAATGAACACCACCTGAAAACCGCACACAAAATAGCCCGCCATCAACATCTGGAAGCTCGGGTATCGAAGGGCTTCGGTGAAGGCTTGAAGCACCGTTTGCTCGCGCCGCGGTGGTGCGCCGTTGGCGAAGCCGGGTTCGCGCAAACCCCAAGCCAGCGGCACGATCATGAGGGCGGCCAGGCCCAGTACGATCAAGGCGTCTTTCCAGCCCAGGCTGTCAATCAGGAAGCCCTCGGTCGGCACCATAAGGAACTGCCCGAAGGACCCCGCCGCCGCCGCTATACCCATCGCCCAAGCCCGCTTGTCGGCGGGCACGTTGCGACCAATGACGCCGTAAATCACTGCATAGGTGGTGCCGGCTTGTGCCATGCCAATGAGTACACCCGTGGTGAGTGTGAACATCAGAGGCGTCGTTGCCAGGGCCATGCCGACCAGCCCGAGCGCGTACAGCACGGCACCCAGCACAATGACCTTGAACGCGCCAAACCGGTCGGCCACCATACCGGCAAAAATACCGGTCAAACCCCACACCAAATTTTGAACCGCGATGGCAAGGGCGAAGGTTTCGCGCGTCCAGCCCTGGCTTTGGGTGATGGGCTGCAGCCACAGGCCAAAGCCGTGGCGTATGCCCATCGACAAGGTCACGATGGCAGCGCCGCAAACCAGCACCTGCGTCATCGACAGTGTTTTTTGAGATGTATTCATGTGCGCGGATTATCGCGCGCCGGATTCCAAAGAGGTCCGAAGCATGCGCTGCAACTGCGGCACGCAGGAGCCGCAGTTGGTGCCGCATTGCAGGCTGCTTTGCAGTGACTCAAATCGTTGCTCTGCAGGGCCTGTGCAGGTGCGCAGGTGCGCCTGGATCTCCAGATCGGTCACATTGAAGCAGGTGCAGACCGGCGTGCCCCGCGACACCACGGCCACCGGGGGTGTCGCGCCGGGGACCAGCAGGGCGCGGCCATAGGCGTGGGCGGGCAACTCATGTTGCAGCAGCGTCTTGATCCAGTGCTCAGCGCGGGTGTCGCCGGCCAGCATGAACCCCGTCAAGGTGGTGCTCTGCTCGCCATGGGTTAACTGCGCGGCGCGGCGCTGACCGCGTTTCGGGTCGGCATAACGAAGGACGTCGGCGCCAGAGAGATGGAGCAAGAACTCTATGTTTTCCAACACCTCAATGGCTGGCGCCTCATGGCCTGCCGCACGAAACAGCAGGCCGCTGCGTCTGACTGCTCCCGTGTCGGCAGGGGCCGGGCTAGCGAAAGGGGTGCAACTGGCAAACGCAAACTTGCCCATGAGCGACTGCAGCGCCGTGTGAGCGGACAACACGTGCTCTTCGGGTAGCCAGGCCATTGCCAGCAAAGACCACGGCAGATCAGCCTTCAGTACCTTGACGGCCGTGTGCTTGAACTCAGGTTGTTTGGAGTCCGGGCAATAGGCCGATGTTGTGAGGGCGTTCACCCCCGCCAGTCGCTGCCCGGTGCTGGACTGCCCGCTCAGGAACTCCTCGCCCCAGTGCATGGCCAAAAAGGCCTGGTTCAAGCCCACCTCCGTGCTGGCTTGTACCGGCACCACGATGGTGCCGCGCTTGCTGGTGACATAAGCCAACTCGCCGTCTTGCAGCCTCAGTCGCGCCAGGTCCTGGGGGTGCAGTTGTACGGCTGGCTCACTCACATGGCCAAACAGTTGGCCCAGTGTGCCGGTGCGGCTCATGCCGTGCCACTGGTCACGCAGGCGCCCGGTGGTCAGCGAAAACGGGTAACGGGCCTCGCGGGGTTCGGCCACTTCTTTGTACACCGTATTGATAAAGCGGGCCTTGCCGTCGGGCGTTGGGAATATGCCGTCTTCATAAAGTCGGGCTCTGCCCTGGGTTTGGCCCTCGGGCAGGGGCCACTGTTGCGGCGCGACGTCGAGCATCGGGTAAGACAGGCCGGTGATGTCGAGATCGCGCCCGCGTGTGGATTCACGGTGTTCCAGCCAGATGGATTCGGGTGAGGTGTAGGGGAAGAGGGTGCGCTCAGTGCCCAGGGCTTTTTCAAGCCGGTGGGCAAAGTCCACCGCAATCTGCCAGTCGTGCCGCGCCTCACCCGGTGCCGGCACGGCGGCGCGCACGCGGCTGATGCGGCGCTCGCTGTTGGTGACGGTGCCTTCTTTTTCGCCCCAGGTGGTTGCGGGCAAGAGCAGGTCGGCAAAGCGGCAGGTGGCGGTGCTGGAAAAGGCTTCTTGCACCACCACAAACTCGGCGCGTTCCAGGGCACGGCGCACTACTCCTTGGTCGGGCATGCTCTGCGCCGGGTTGGTGCAGGCAATCCACAGGGCCTTGATTTCGCCGTCGGCTGCCGCCTGGAACATCTCCACGGCGGTTTTTCCGGGTTTTTCCGGGACGCTGGGCACGCCCCACAGCGCGGCAACTTCGGCACGATGTTGGGGGTTGGCCAGGTCACGGTGCGCCGACAGCAGGTTGGCCAAGCCGCCGACTTCGCGCCCGCCCATGGCGTTGGGTTGACCCGTGAGCGAGAACGGTCCGGCGCCCGGCTTGCCGATCTGCCCCGTGGCCAGGTGCAGGTTGATGAGGGCGGTGTTTTTGGCCGTGCCGCTGCTTGACTGGTTCAGACCCTGGCAATACAGGCTGAGCGTGGGCGCGCGGCCTGCGGTGCCTTCTTGCAGGCCGGAAAACAGCCGCGCTGCCTGCAGCAGGTCAGCCTGGGGAATGCCGCAAAGTTGCGCCACCCGCTCGGGTGTGTAGTCGCGCACAGTGGCTTTGAGTGCCTCAAAACCGCTGGTGTGGGCAGCCATGAAAGTGCCATCGGTCCAGCCCTCCCACAGCATGAGGTGCAGCATGCCGTTAAACAAAGCGACATCGGTGCCGGGCTGGATGGGCAGGAACAGGTCGGCAATCTCGGCGGTGTCGGTGCGGCGTGGGTCGCACACAATGATTTTCAGGGCCGGGTTGGCGCGTTTGGCGTCCTCGATCCGGCGAAACAAAATCGGGTGGGCATAGGCCGGATTGGCGCCCACAATAAAAATGCACTGCGCCTGCTGAAGGTCGTCATAGCAGGCGGGCGGGGCGTCTGCGCCCAGGCTTTGTTTGTAGCCCGCTACCGCACTGCTCATGCACAGGCGGGAGTTGGTGTCGATGTTGTTGGTGCCAATCAAGCCCTTGGCGAGCTTGTTGAAGACGTAATAGTCTTCGGTGAGCAACTGGCCTGACACATAAAAACCCACGGCATCGGGCCCGTGGCGCTCCATCACGTCGGCAAATCGGCTGCTGGCCACTTGCAGGGCGCTGTCCCAGCTCACCGGCTGAGGTGCGTCGCCGCGCCGGGCGCGCTGCAGGGGTTGCAGCAAACGGGTTTGCTGGGTGACGCTGGCGCGGGCAGTCAGGTGCAGGGTGGCGCCCTTGGAGCACAGGCGCCCGAAGTTGGCCGGGTGATCGGGGTCGCCGCGCACGCCGGTAATTTGCGGGCCCTCGGACTCAATGATCACCCCGCAGCCCACGCCGCAATAGGGGCAGGTGGATTTGGTCTCGCGCATGGGTGGTTTCTCGGTTCAGGTCAGGGGTCAGGCGGCGGTGGTGCGACGCTGCGGGCCGGCGATGGGGCGGGTCTGATCCAGCGCGTGACCCGCCAACTCGCTTTTGTTTAAGAAAACGTGCCCGTCCTCCACCTTCACGGCAAATTTCGGCGTGCAGCCTTCATCGGGTGCGGCGGCCTGGCCGGTGCACAGGCCAATCGTCCAGTTGTGCAGCGGGCACGCCACGCTGGTGCCAAACACAATGCCCTGGCTGAGTGGCCCGCCCTTGTGGGGGCAGCGGTCCAGCAAGGCAAAAACCTCGTTGCTGTCATTGCGGAACACCGCCACGTCGAGTCCCTGGGCGCGGCTCACCCTGCGGGAGCCGAGAACGGGAATGTCGTCAACCCGGCAGATGGAAATCCAGTCAGTCATAGTGCTATTCCTTTAATAGCTGCCACGGCAATATATACGCCGGCTAGAGGCAGTTTTGGTCTAAAAATCAGGTTTTAATGGCTGAATACAGGCCGGTGACAGTGTCCATCACGCTCAGCAGGTTCTCGCTGGCCACATAGACCTCGGTCAGTGATTTGTTGGTTTGATCGGTCTGGAGGCGCTGCAGGGCCATATCGAAGAACACCCATTGACCATCGGCCAATATCAAAGCCTCCTTGATGCTCGGCGTTGCCTCGGGCGCATCGCGCAGCACCGCCATGGCACTCATGAACTCACCGCGTGCCTTGGCAATCTCTGTGGCGGCGGTGCTGGCATCCACAGGCAGGCGCGCAGCCAGGTAGAACTTGGCCATACGCTGGCTCAGCATGCGCTGGCGCCCCGCCACGTTGACCAGCTTGCCCAACGGTTTGCCCAGGGCCGCCTCGTACTGCACCGTACCCTGGTGGGCGAGGGCCAGCACTTTGGCGTCTTGCTGCAGCAGCGCCAACGCGGCGCCTTTGTCTGGCGCGGTGCCGACCAGTGCCGCCTTGTAGTCGCTCCACACGGCTTCGAGCTGGTTGTAGGTGGTTTTGATCTCGGCATTGGGCGCAAAGGCCTTCAGCTCCACCAACTGCCGGTCAAACAGCGCCATGGATTTGTCCAGCACACCGCGTGCGCTGGGTTTCTCGATGCCGTGCACCAGCGCCAGCCAGGCCTTGCCCATGCGCTGGCTCAGCATGCGCTGGCGCCCGGCCTTGTTGATGGCGTCACTCAGATCGCTCACCTGCGCGTGGGCATGGCCACCCAACATGCCCAACAGAGGGCTGATGGTCAAGCCCGAAACAAAACTTCGGCGTTGCATGATCAGACTCCAATCGCGTCAAA
>JBIIVW010000152.1:0-8259 GCA_044339205.1 Rhodoferax sp.
TTCTGAGCCTGACTCTTTTCGAAAAAACACCACTCGATCAACTGCTTAACAATATGGAGCTACAAATGCAAGAGCCTGAAAATTATAACCAATTGAATTTATTTGACTAAATTGCCGGACACTACTGTAAACATGTAATCCGCCAGCATCAATGCGACACCCCATCCCGCTTCAGCACCTTGACGAAGGTCAGCCACAAGATGTGAGTGTCAAACCACAGGGACTGGCGCTGCAGATAGACCACATCCAGCTTGACCTTCTCAGGAATCGGCAACTCGTCGCGCCCATTGACTTGCGCCCAACCGGTCAGGCCCGGCACCAAGGTGTGCACACACTGCTCTGTGCGCAGGGCAATCAAGTCATGCTGATTGAACAGCGCCGGGCGCGGGCCTACAAAGCTCATATCACCTACCAGAATGCTCCACAGCTGCGGCAACTCGTCCAAGCTGCTCTTACGCAAGAAAGAACCAATAGGCGTCAGGTGTGAACGGGTATCAGTAAGCAAATGCGTGGCCATCGCCGGCGTGCCCACCCGCATGCTGCGGAACTTCGGCATTTTGAAGATCACATTGTTCCGGCCAACGCGGTCAGACCAATACAAGGCTGGCCCTTTGGACGTAAAGCGGACGGCCACCGCCACCAGCAACACAAGCACAAACAAGATCAGAGCCGCCAGACAGCCCAGAAAAATATCAAAGAGTCTTTTCATGATGTCATCGCCCGCCTCAACCCTTCTTCAACAGACACCGGCGGCACCCAACCCAACAAACTGCGCGCCTTGGAGATATCAACCTGCAAATTACCGCACAAACGCTGCACCGCATCACCCTTGCCCAGCAACGAAGCTCCCGCCTGCAAAGCCCACACCGGCACTGGCAGCAGACGCGCCGGCACCCCGGCTGCTTGCGCCATGCCGCGCACCAACTCGGTGGTGGACAGGTCTTGCCCATCACTCACCAAAAAAGTCTGATTGGCCGCTTGGGGGTGGGTGATGCAGGTGACGATGAAATCCACCAAGTTGTCCAACCCCACCAGACTGCGCTGGTTATGCACCGCGCCCAGAGGCAAAGGCCAGCCGCGCTGCACGGCGCGCATGAGTGCGGCAAAGTTGGCTTTGACACCGGGGCCATACACCAGCGGCAGGCGAATGATGGCCATTTTCATACCGGTGTCGGTGCTGAGTTGGCGCAAACCCTGCTCGGCTTCGTGTTTGCTCTGGCCGTAGGCATCTTGTGGGTTGGGTGCATCGGCTTCAGTGAACGCTCGCCCGGGCAGCGTGCTCTCACCATTGATCTTGACCGAGCTGACGAACACAAACCGCTTGACCCCTGCAGCCGCAGCCTGGCGGGCTAGGTTCAGGGTACCTTCCACGTTGACGGCGCGAAAGGCCGCTAGTGGGCCAGCCTCGGTGTCGTGCATGACGTGGACGCGGGCGGCGCTGTGAACCACAACCGCAACCCCTTCAAGAGCAATAGACCAGTCAGTAGATAAGTGCAAGTCACCCGTCACGATGGGTAGCACCTGCTCTGGCCATCGCTGCCCACCTCTGCGTACAGCAACTACTAATCGCCGCGACTCATCGTCAGCCAGCAAGCGCTGTACGAGCGCCTTGCCAATAAACCCTGTTGCACCGGTAATTAAGAACACGTTGGCATTTTTTCTTGCCTGTGCAGGTCTACGGCTTCATGCAACAACTCTTCTAATTGGTCCATCAGCAACCCACGTCCGAATTCTTTCTGAGCAAAAGCACGGCCATTAACTCCAAGCTGGTTCCTTTGATCGGCACTCATGGCAAACATCTCAAGCACTGCTGCGGCAAGTCCCCCTGAGTTACCCGCTGCACAGACCAAGCCGGCATTTGAATCTGTGATAACCTGCGCGCCCTCACCATCCAGCATCCCCAGAATGGGTACTCCTGCCATCAAGTAAGACTGCACTTTGCCTGGGATGGTCAAGCTGAACACCGGGTCTTTTTTTAATGACACCAGCAACGCATTTGCATGCGCATAAAAAGACGGCATGCGCTCCACGGGGAACCGGCCCAGCAACAGCACGTTGCGCTGTAATCCACGGCGCGCAACCTCTTCGTGAAGCCAGTCAGATCTTCGCCCATCCCCCACAATAAGCCAACGGATTACACTGTTGTGCCTCAAGGACTCGGCGGCATTCAAAACCGCGGGCAAGTCCTGCGCCTCTCCAATATTGCCAGCGAAAAGTACATTGAACACACCCTGCTGTACGGGCACTTCAGGGGCCCGAACCAAATCAGCTTCATTAAAAATCTCTTCCGCCCAACTGGGAAAATATCGAATCTTCTTGGCGTCTGAACAATACTTGGCAATTTTCGGCAGGAAACCACGCGATTGACCCAGCACCAATGTGCAGCGCTCATAAATGAACCTCACCAAGTGCCCGACCCAGCCCAAAACCATCGGTGAGCGCACAACGCCTATATCCGCCAGGGTCTCTGGCCACAAGTCCAACGCCCAAAATACAACCGGCGCGCGCTTGATCCGGCCAAGCAAGATAGCAGGCAGACCCACCGTCACAGGTGATGGCTCAAAGACAAAAATGACATCCGCTTGTTGGCCCCGCAACCACCATGGCCCAAATAGGCACGCACCAATCAGAAAGCTCAGGTAATTCAAAAACAACCGAATGGAACCGTTACCGCGCGCCAACATAGGAACCCGAAACACCCGCGCTCCACAGTAATATTCAAATGCTTTTGGGATTTTTAAATACTCTTCAAACACGGTACCGGCCGGGTAATTGGGGATGCCCGTCAACACCGTCACGCTGTGTCCACGCCGAATCAGCTCTTGCGTGAGATCATTAATTCTGAAATTTTCGGGCCAAAAATATTGACTGACAATAAGAATATTCACGCGCCTATCGTCTCAGTATTTCTTCCACACCACACGGTTCACGTAGTCGGTATAGCTGTGGATGATGCGTAACACCTTGTCAGACACATTGGGCATGCTGTAGTCGGCCACCTGGCGGATGCCATGCGGGTCGGTGCGGTCAGCGCCGCGTGGCTGTGTTGCCAAAATCGCTAGCCCTTGACGCACACGCTCTACTTCTAGCCCGACCATCATCACGGCCGCTTCTTCCATGCCCTCGGGGCGTTCATGCGCTTCGCGCAGGTTCAGTGCCGGAAAGTTCATGATGGATGATTCTTCGTTAATCGTGCCGCTGTCCGACAACACGGCTTTCGCTAAAAATTGCAGCTTGTTGTAGTCATGAAATCCCAAGGGTTTAAGCAGACGCACCTGAGGGTGAAAAACGGCCTCGGAGGCGTCAATGCGCTTTTGTGTTCGCGGATGGGTGGACACAATCACCGGCAAGTTGTGATCTTCTGCCACTGCATTCAGCACCGCCACCAGTTTGGTGAACGACTGGTTGGACTCAATATTTTCCTCGCGGTGGGCGCTGACCACGAAGTACCCTTCGGCCTCCAACCCTAAGCGAGTCAGTACATCAGAGGCTTCAATGCGCGAGCGGTAATGCGTCAGCACCTCAAACATGGGGCTGCCAGTCTTGATGACCAGATCAGGCGGCAAACCTTCACGCAACAGATAGTCTCGGGCGATGGTGCTGTATGTCAGATTCACATCGGCCGTGTGGTCCACGATGCGGCGGTTGGTTTCCTCTGGAACGCGCTGGTCAAAACACCTGTTGCCAGCCTCCATGTGAAAAATCGGTATTTTTCGGCGCTTGGCCGGAATCACCGACAAGCAACTATTGGTATCACCCAGCACCAGCATGGCCTCGGGCTGAACTTCAGCCAACACTTTGTCCACGGCAATGATCAGGTTACCGATAGTGTGGGCCGCGCCACTGCTATCTTGAGCACTGCTCAAAAAGTAATCAGGCTTGCGCACACCAAGGTCATCAAAAAAGACCTGGTTCAACTCATAGTCATAATTTTGGCCTGTGTGCACCAACAAATGCTCGCAGTGCTCATCCAGCTGCGCCAGTACGCGTGAAAGACGAATGATTTCTGGTCGAGTGCCGACCACCGTTAAGACTTTAAGTTTTTTCATGATTGCAAATAAAGGAAAAGATCGTTCATGCTTATTTTTGGGACGCATGTGGTTGTTGTGATCATTGCGCCAATGGAATTAAGGCAATTTTTATTATATTAATTTATTTTTACATCTAAGCACTTGATTTATAGAAAATTTTATAAAAAATAAAGATGCCGGCCCATCACAGCGGGCAGGCGAATGTATCGGGTTTTAAACGGTCAAACACCTCGTTAGCCCACAGCATGACAACCATCTCGTCGCTGCCAATGTTGGTGATGTCGTGCGTCCATCCAGGCACGGTTTCTACCACCTCCGCTTTTTCGCCCGTGGTGACCAACTCATGACACTGGCCGGTTTGCATGTGACGGAACTTGAAGCGTGCCCGGCCCTTGATGACAAGAAATTTCTCTGTCTTGCTGTGGTGGTAATGTCCGCCCCTAGTGGTGCCGGGATACGCCGTGAAGTGGGAGAACTGGCCACAGTCGGGGGTTTTAAGCATTTCCACAAACACGCCACGCGGGTCGGCATGCTGCGGCACGGTATAGGCGAACAACTCTACCGGCAAATAACTTACGTAGGTTGCATACAGCGCGCGCATCAGGCCAGTGCCCACGCGTTCGGTCATCAGCGTGACGCGACTATCCTTGAATACCTGAAACTGACGGACAAGTTCGCCCACTGTAGTGGTGTATTGGGGCGAAATGGTGGCAAAACCAACTGCATCCACGGCAGCATCCGCGCCATCCATGATCTGCATAAAGCGCTTCATCACGTCATCGACATACACGAGCGTGACAGATGCTTCCGGATCATTGACCTGAATCGGCAGGCCGCGTGCGATGTTGTGGCAAAACGTCGTCACCACCGAGTTGTAGTTGGGCTTGCACCACTTGCCAAACACATTGGGCAAACGAAACACATGCACCGGCACACCGTGGCTGCGCTGCAATTCCAACAGCACATCTTCAGCGCCACGTTTGCTATCGCCATAGGCATTTTCGTAGGCCGCCTGAGTGGATGATGTGTAAACAACTGGCACCTTCTTGCCAGTTGTTTTGGCTACGGTGGCCACCACCTCACAAAGCGCCTGCGTCAAGTCCGTATTGCCTGACACAAATTCAGCCGGGTCTAGCGGACGGTTGACTCCTGCCAGATGAAACACAAAATCTACACCCTGAATCATGACAGGCAGTTGGGCCAAATCATCACTGCGGGTGAAGCACGCCACCTGCACGTCTGGGCGCTCTGCTAGGTGAAGCTGTAAATTTTTACCAACAAAACCGTTAGCCCCGGTAATCAGCACTTTCATCGTGCTAATCCTCCGCCAGAGCGTGTTCGCCACGGGCAATACGCTGCATGAAGTCAAGCTTGAGCAACAGTGCCTTCATGCCAGCCACGTCAAGACGGGTGGTGTTGTGCGAGTTGTAGTCTTCAGCATGTGAGCTGGCGGTGTTGCGCTGATCACCTTGCTCCACAAACTTAGCGTAGTTCAGGTCGCGCGCATCAGGAGGAATTCGAAAGTAGTCGCCCATGTCCTGGGCGCAGGCCATTTCTTCACGGCCAAGCAATGCTTCATACAGCTTCTCGCCATGTCGTGTGCCAATGCTGCGCACTTCATGCGCTGGCTTGCCCATCAGCTCCAGAATGGCTTGGGTGAGCACCTGCACTGTGGCAGCCGGGGCCTTTTGCACAAAAATGTCGCCGTTACTGCCATGCTCAAACGCGTACAACACCAGCTCAACCGCATCGTCCAGTGTCATCATGAAGCGCGTCATGGCCGGGTCGGTCACGGTAATAGGCTTACCCGCTAATACCTGATCCACAAACAACGGAATCACCGAGCCCCGCGAGGCCATCACGTTGCCATAGCGCGTGCCGCAAATCACGGTGTTGGTGCCTTCCAAATTGCGGCTGGCGGCCACCATCACCTTTTCCATCATGGCCTTGCTGATGCCCATGGTATTAATGGGGTACACCGCCTTGTCGGTGCTCAGGCACACCACACGCTTGACTCCCGCAACAATGGCCGCCTCAAGTACGTTTTCTGTACCCAGCACATTGGTTCGCACTGCTTGCATCGGATGAAATTCACAAGAGGGCACTTGCTTGAGTGCGGCGGCGTGAAATACATAGTCCACCCCGCGCATGGCTCCAGACACGCTACGCTCATCGCGAACATCACCAATGTAGAACTTCAGCTTGGCGCTGTTGTAGCGCTTGCGCATGTCGTCCTGTTTTTTTTCGTCGCGGCTGAAAATGCGGATTTCCGAAAGATCGGAGTCTAGAAAGCGACGAAGCACGGCGTTCCCGAAGGAGCCCGTGCCACCTGTTATCAAAAGCACTTTTTTGTTAACCATTAAAGCTCTCAATTATTTCGAATGACCTGAAAAATGCTCCTTCGCCACATGCGAAATGAAGCCAAACGTTTCACTGGCACATCGCTCCCACGAGTAGGCTCGGCTTTTCTGCCAAGCCTCTCTGGCCAAAATGCCGCGAAGCTCTACATTATTAACAAGCTTACGTAACGCCTCGGCAATCGAGGCCGGGCTCTCCGGATCGAAATAGATGCCCGCATCGGCAAGCACTTCCGGCATCGGCCCGCGATTCGAAGAAGCGATGGGCAGACCCGAGGCCATCGCTTCGATCACGATGTTGGGAAGGTTTTCACAACTCGATGCAAAGACGAAGGCATCCGCCTCCTTGTAATGCCCGTCCAACTGGTCAAACGCCACGCCGCCAGGCCAATGAAGATAGGCTTGCCCTGGATCCAGGCGCTCCAGCAACCGCCGGAACTCGCGTCCATAGCTGCCCCAGTCCGCGCCGATGAAATACACCTCAACGGGAACCCCCTCGCGATGAAGCTGACTCACGGCAAGCGCAACCTCCACCTGATGTTTGTAGGGCATCAATATGGAAACGTAGAGCAGGCGAAACGGCTGCCCCGTGGAATACTCCTCCACGCCCTTCTGCGCACGCGGTGGCTGCCCAAATCTTTTCTCGATACCGTGCGGAATCAAGGCCACGGGTTTTTCGATGCCACCAAAAAAAGCAGAAACTGAATCCTGCGCATATTTCGTCAGGAAAATCACGCCGTCGGCCTGACGAAAAGACCGGCCCTGCGAGTGCCTCAGCAGCCACATCTTCAGGCGCATGGGGCTCCAGCGTCCGAACCGCAGGGCTTCGGTGGGCTCGAATGGCAACATGTTCTGAGACATTGTGACCATCGGTACGGTACACCGCGCGGGAAGCGTCCCGCCGGGCGAGAAAAGCACATCGCAACCGGCCCGCTTCAGCTCCCGACTTAACTGGAGCTGCTGCCCCAGCATCCGTCGCGGCATCGACGCCTCAATCCATGAAGGACTCCGCATTTCCAGCCACGGACAAACGGGCAGCGCAGCTGCCGTACCCCGCGAGGCCCAGACTGTAATTCGGCTGATCCCCGCCGCCGCAGGGTCGGCCGCATGCAGCAACTGGGACAAATGCGTAACGCCACCGCCTTGCCGAATATTGCATGCATCAATTGCAAGATGTAGCCCCAGAAAATTTGACATATTAGGCTTTGCCTACTTCACTCTCAGTCAAGGCCACTACACGCCAATTGATTGGACACTTCTCGAAATTCACTTGGCACGCACGACACGGCGCCCGGCCTCGTGGCATTTGAACGGAGGAGTGACACCTCTGGCAGCTTTTCCATAGCATTGTTGCAGTCGCGCTGAGAAAGCGCATCGTGCTCGCCTAGACACAGCGCACTGGCACGCGAGTTGGTGTCAAACCGTGATCCATTTGTCCACTCTAGTACGCCGCAGAGAAACCTTATCGGCACACGTCTAACACCGAGACGATTCCGGAGACTTTAAATCGACTAGCTCGTCCTGCGTCTAGGTGGCCCAGTAACATCTTCGCATTGCCTCGCCTCGCGTCTTTTATCTGGCTCTATTTTCTGGCAAAAATTACGCCCTTGACTAGCGCCTGCTTGCTTTCCAGAGCATCTAAGCAGCCAATAAATTTCCCGACATTTGAGTGTTTAGGCTCTCTCCTGAAAAAGGACTGTATTACATTGAAAAAAGGGTGTGCACTCAAGATTGAATATCGCGTATCAGTAGTGTCCGGTTAAGAGTCGAATAAATTCAGTTGGTTAGAAAAGTCAGTCTGATTTTGGAACAGCTCACTGCCAGCGAAGGCTTGAGATAGCTGGGTTTTCTCAAAAACAGACACCGATAAA
>JBIIVW010000153.1:0-8087 GCA_044339205.1 Rhodoferax sp.
CAACCAGCTTGACGGGATCGGTCTTGTTGGCAGAAATCGCGCGCTTTGGACAGTGCGGGATTCAGCGCCCAGACGCTATGAATTTGAGCTGTTAAACCGAATAGACACGCCGGCTGGCGTGCTAATTGGCTTGAATTTGGGCAATTTTCGGCCTGCTGGAGGGCAGAATTTATGAAAAAATGGCTTGTAGCCGGCGTATCCATTACCTGAGTCGCTATTGATTTAAAAGCAGACAGCCAGTATCTGTTTTGGGTAACCCGATCGCGCCAATGACCTGACTCAGCCGCAACCGGAGAATGTCAACCTTGCCCGCGCCAAGCTCGGGGACCGTTCTGAAGCACGTTGGGGGTTCCATTCAGTGCTCACCCACTCGCTTCAGGCGTGCGTTGTAGCCCAAGCCCTGCGCCAATTTTCCGTCTCTCGCCTGCAATAAATCATCCCGCACCTGCTTGGGTTCTGACAACTCATCGGGAGCGACCAGCAACACACCTTTTCCACCCAAAAACGCCCGCATGCCAACGTGATCAGCCAAAGCCCATGACCCCACTTCACACACCGCAATCCGAAAAATCAGGTTGTCAAGCGGCGCATGCGCCAGCCACTGATTTCAGAAATCAGGCGCAGCACCATCGCCTCGCTGAGTTGATCTTCCGTTGCAATTGCAATGGGCGTCATTGCCACAGACCCAGCTGCGACACCTTCTCGGGTCGGGCTTTGGGCAAAACCACCCCCGCAACACTGAGGCCGGCGTTAGGACGGTGGTGTGCATAACGCGCCTCCAGGTGCGGGTGCCCCATATCGTCTTTGGTAAACCGCAAATCTTCAAATCAAGGTAATCGCTGCGCGCAATTTTCTTGGCACCGTCGAAGTCAATTTCATTGGCGCCATAGAAATCACGTGGCGAGACATAGGGAACACCGTCTTTTGCCTCGGAGGGCATCTTGTGGTCGATGCCGCCAATCTTCATTGCGATATCCGTCCACCGCACCCACTCCCACCCCACCGGCAATTCAAACGGCATCTCTCCCTCCGCAATCACAGCCAGCGGTTTGTCGCGTTTGATCTTGCCCGCCGCCATCAGCCGGTCTTTCTCCGCCCGAATCTGCTTCAGCAGCTCACTCGCCGGCTCGTCCCCGGCGTCTTGGGCCACCAGCTTGCCTTACACCGCCAGCGTCAAGATGAGTTCGCGCAGGCGCACCATACCACCGGGAGCGGTGGCCAATAGGTCTAAATTTGGTAGCAGCATGCGCTTATTTCACTTCGGCTGGCCTGTGTTTTTATTCAAAAGTGCCTGCAGTTGCTGCTCGGCCAGGCGGCAGAGGGCATTGGCTTGCCGCAGGCATTCGTGCAGGGCCTGGTCGGTGACCAGTTCGCCGTCGTAATCGCTGAGGTTGCGCTGCTTGCGCAGAGCGTCGAGCACGCGCACCGTGGCAGGGCTGACGCCCAGGGTGTGCACCAAGCAGCCAATGGTGGTTTGGTGGTGGCCGGGCTTGCTAGTGGAGGTGCGCTATGCGTCTCGCAGGCGGGTGCGTGCGATCGCCAGCATTTTTTGCAGCAAGGCGGCAGAAAAAGGCACTTTGTCGAGCAGGCTGATGCGTGCCAGGTTGAAGTCCACGTCGCTGCCGGCGTGGGCGCTGCCGCTGGCCATGGAGCCAAATACCAGGGCCAGTTCGATCTGACCCTCCAGGGGCTGCAGGGCCTGGCGCAGCACATCGGCCAGGCCGGTCGTTTTGCGAACCAGGGCCTGCAACTCGGCAAACACGGGGTGGTCCTGGTTGGCCTGAAAGTGCACTTGGTTGCCGACCCGCTCGCTGTGCAGCAGGCCCACATGGCACAGCGCATCGAGCTCTTTTTTCAGGGTGCCAGGGGCCGCCTGCGTCTGGCGGGCCAGTTCGCGCAGGTGCAATTTCTGGTCGGGTTGCATGAGCAGCAGCGCCAGCACCTTGCGCCGGTACTGGTTGGGGAACAGCAGTTCGGAGAGGGATTAATATGTTTTCAAAATAGAAACGAATGTTTTTTATTTGAGAACGAATTATGCAGAAAAGCATCGCTCTTGACTACGGGCCGACGCGTCGCCTCGGCTGGAAGTTTGGCCAATAAGTTTAAATTTAATAGCAGCATGCGTTTATTATTTGCCGGATAGAGGCCAGTTTCATCACTAATTGACGCACCTTGTGCGTATTTGCGCTCCAGCCGTCCAAAGGCCGCCTGCGCATCGACGCCAGGACCACGGACAACCCCCGCCCAAATAGCATCCCGCAGTTTTGCCAGCTCAAGTCGCTGTGCAGGCGTCTGACAAAGTGCCTCATATTGCTGCTTACGACTGCTATCTATGAGACCCAGCCCGTGCAAATCCGCTGCGGTCTCATGCACCGCTTCCAGGATTCGACTTGGAGGTTTTGGTTGATTGACCTTCAGCGTCACGCCCGCACTTCAGCCAGCAATTCCGGGTGGCGGTCCAGCACTTTGAGCAGCTTCACCAGCGCCTGCGCCTCGCCCTGCAGCCGGGCGTAGTCGGCCAGCAGTTGCTCGGGGTCGTGGCTCACAGCATCTGCTGCATGGGTGTGCCCTTGGTGAAAAACAGCAAATTGGTCTTGATGCCGGTGTAGGGCGCAAACACGCCGTTGGGCAGGCGCACGATGGTGTGCAGGTTGCACACACTCACTCAGCAGTTGCTCCTTGATGCGGGTTTTGACGCCCTCGCCAAACAGGGTGCCGTCGGGCAGCACCAGCGCGGCGCGGCCATTCACTTTGAGGATGTGTTGGATGAGCACCAGAAACAGATCTGGCGTCTCTTTGGTGCGCACGTCGCCCGGAAAACCTTGCTCAATACCGGGCTCTTCCACACCGCAAAGGGCGGGTTGGTGACGCATATCCTGTGGGGCAGCTGCTTTTTCTCCACGCCCATGATGCTGGCCTGCAGCACCGCCTATTGCTCGGTTTTTTGCACTTGTTTGCGCAGGTGCTCGATGGCGCACACCAGGAAGCCACCCGTGCCCGTGGCCGGGTACAACACCTTCTCGCCCAGCTTAGGGTTGACCATGTCGACCATGAACTGGGTGACGGCGCGGGGGGTATAAAACTCGCCTGCGTTACCGGCGCTTTGCAGATCTTTCAGGATTTTTTCGTAGAGGTCGTTGAACGGGTGGCGCTCGGTCTGGCGGTTGAAATCAATGGTGTTGAGCTTGTTGATGACCTGGCGCAGCAGCTGGCCGCTTTTCATGTCGTTGTAGGCGTCTTCAAACACGCCGCGCACCACAAAGCCGCGCGGGTTGCACACGCAATGCCGCTCAGGCCCTTGAGGGTGACAAAAAGTTCGTTGTTCACAAAGCTCAGCAGCACGTCGCCGGTCATGCCCTCGGCGTTGGCCCGCCCAACTGCGCCAACGCATGACGTCTTGGATGGATTTGATGCTGCTGGCGATGCTGGACATGCTGGACATGCGTTTTTCGGGTTTTATATAAGAAATCGGGCGCTAGCCGGCGTTTTTATTGCCTGGAGCGCTATTAAAAATACTGAATTAAGTCAAGTCAAGCGGGGGTTCCTGACAAGCGCCGGGTGGTCAGGGCGCAGCGTTGCTCAATGAGCGTGACGATTTGACCCAGGACGGCGTGGTGCAAGGATGGGCCATCAACCGGCTGCTCAAACGCAGACCGGGTGCTGCGGGCCAGCGAAGGAAGCCGCTGGGCAATCGCCAGAATACGCTTTTTGACCAACGCTGGCGACAAGCCCGCCTGCACAGAAAATTGCGCCCAATGGCGGGCCTCCACTTCAGAAAACTTGTATTTGCTACCGATCTTCATGGCCATTTTGTCGGTGAGTCGGGGGTAAACCGCGGTGGAAAGCGCGTCATACAGCGGGGCCAGTACAGCACCCTGCCTGGTGTAGAGCAGCGAGAAGTTCTTGGAATGTGCATCGTGGTTGCCAACCAGGGCGTTGAAGATGACAAAGTCCAGCAGTTTGAGGGTGTGCGGCGCACTGGGCCGAGTCGCGCGGCGCAGCAGGGCAAAGGCTTGTGCCAGATCAGGGCCACCCTCGTTTTGGTATTTGGTTTCTGGCGGCAAGCCCAGGGCCTGGCAAAAATCTTCCTGGTGCAGGCGCATCCATGGGCCCTCAATCAGGCGCTGGCGGTCGTAACGCTCGACCAGCAAATAAGCATGGTCTTCTACCCGATGAATGGCTGCGCGGGCAACGTCCAGCTTGAGCGCGTGCGCCAAAGCCAGACAAAACCCTTCGTTGAAAACGCTGCCCTCAATACCTGGAATGGCCGGTTTGAGAATATGGGTGCTGGGGGTGCCAAACCGGGGCAGGCCGATATGGACCTGCCCAGCTTCAAACCGCGCGACCACGGGCAACTTGTCTTGAGCCCCTGCCAGCGAGAGGCGCATGTCTTGCTCGCCAGCCAGCATGGGGCGTCGGGGCATATCGTCCAGCACACGCAGCAGATCGGGGCTGTGCAGCCAGCGCACAGCGTCGATTGCCTCGGGCGTTGGCGGAGATTGCCCAGGTTCCAGCAAGGTCACGGCACCGGCGCACTCGCCACCAATGCCGTCCAGCAGGGCAAAGTCGTTCTGGCGGGAAACGTGGAGGGCCAGCGCGACGAGTTTGCGTTTGTCGCCCTCGGGTAACAGCCCTGCAAAGAATGGCCGCGTAGCACGGTCATCAAACGGGTCAGGCTGCAGCGGCAATGACTGGGACAAAGGCTGCGCCTCAACATTCATCAGCCATTGCGGCGCATAGCTGAAACTCATGCGACCCTCCATCTGGGCCAGGGTGCCCACGGGGTTGCCCGACAACCAGACCGCAAGTTGCGTGGGCATCTCAGGCGCCTGCAACTGGTGTGGGCAAGCCGCTGAGCAGCACTTGCCCGCCCAGGGCGTGCAGCACGCAAAGCACTTTTTCAAGCCGCACGGTGGGTTTGCCTGCTTCGAGTTCCACGACAAAGCGAATGCCCACCCCAGCGGCCAGGGCCAACTGGGGCTGGGTCAGGCCAAGTTGGTGGCGGGCGGCGCGAACCGCCTGGCCCAACGCTTGGGGAGTGTCAATGAATAGGGTCATGATTGTTTCCTGTTCGGGAAATTATGACTGACTTGGAGACCTGTAGAGGAATAAATTCCCGATCAGGATTGTTCATCATGACCGGTACAACTCCCGCTCCAGCACCTGCAGCGCGCCTAGGTACTGTGCCCGGCCGCCAAAGCTTTTGATGAGTTCAACCGGGCTGCCCAGGTCGGTGAAGGGCTGAATGCTGAGCACGTTTTGGCCCTCGACGGTGGCAATGCCTTCGTCGGCGTGTTTGTCCAGCAGCGCATCCAGCACCTTGCGGGCCACGGGGCCGTAGGCAGTGAACACATTGCGTTGCCTTAACCGGCGGGCGCGATCGCGCCGGGTGAGCGGGGGCTGGTTGTGGGCGACGTGCAGGAGCAGGTCAAACGGGTCGAAGTCTTTGACGCCACTGCTGGCGAGTTCTTCGGCCAGGACCTCGATCAGCACGCCCGAGGGGTCGGCAAAGTTGTCGGTGGCGCGTTTGAAGTCGAGGATGGTGAACCAGGTTTTGCCCAGCTCTTCGCGCAGGCGGGTGCCGCGGCCGATGATTTGCTTAAACATCGTCCTGGACCGGATGTTTTGGTCCAGCACGATGAGCTTGCAGGTTTGGGCGTCCACGCCGGTGCTCATGAGCTTGGAGGTGGTGGCAATGACCGGGTAGCGTTTTTCGGGTTCAATGATGTTGTCGAGCCGGGCCTTGCCCTCGGGGTTGTCGCCGGCAATTTGCTCCACGTAGTGGGGCTGGGTGGCGCACAGGTCGGCGTTGGCGTTAGAGAGGGCCTGGCGCATGCGGGCGGCCACCACGGTGTCGCGCTTGTCCAGCACGAGTTTGCGGTTCATGTCGGCGCCCACATACACGCGGTCTTCAATCAGGTGGCCCAGGGCGCCGGTCATGCCGGCGGTGGGGCGCCAGCCAAAGGTGTCTCGGTCCAGGTCCACGCGGATGACTTTGTAGGGCGCCAAAAAGCCGTCTTCAATGCCTTGTTTGAGGCTGCAGGTGTACAGCGGCTCGCTAAACTTGTTGACCTCCTTGGTGCGCAGGTTGACGGCCAGGCCCACATACTCGACTTCCACCTGGCACTGCGCATTCACCCGCTCCACGCCCTTGGCGTTGGGGCTGAGCTTGGCCATGGCGCCCTTGAAGGGGCGAAAGTCGTTGACCATGGTCTGGTCGATCAGGATGTTGCGGTCGGCCAGAAACAAAATACGCTTTTGCCCCTTGGCCTGGCCTTCGCGCCAAGGCGATTTCCACAGGCGGTGAATGATCTGGAAGGCGGTGTAGGTCTTGCCGGTGCCAGTGGCCATGACCAGCAGCACCCGGTTTTGCCCGGCGGCAATGGCCGCCACCGTGCGGTTGATGGCGTTGAGCTGGTAGCAGCGGGGGATTTTGCTGGGCGCGTAGGCACGCTCGGCCACGCGCTGCACCTCTAAACCCCAGCCTTTCCAGATGCACAAGCGGGCCTAAAGCGTCTCCAAAGCGAGGCAGGAACAACCCGCCAGCACTCACATGCCAAACAAATCCCTGGGCTGCTGCGGCGCGGTAGCCACCAGTTGATCGGCGGCCAAGGGCTGCATGAACGTGCGGCTGTGCTCGGGGCCGGCGTGCAGCCAGTCGCTGTAACGGTCTGGCGGCAAGATCACCACCATGCGTTTTTCGTCTGCGGGTTTGTGGAAATGCCGCATCAGCGGGTGAGCGGCTGCGTTGATGGTCAGCATCGTGTAGCTGTGCACGGTCTCGCCCTGGGGCGACTGCCAGCGGGACCAAAGGCCGGCGATACCCATGGGCGCCCCGTCGGCCCGGCTGATCCGGGTCGGCACGGGTCGGCCGCTGCGCCAGTCAGGCTCAAAGAAGGCATCGGCGGGAATGATGCAGTGCTGCGCCTGCCGCCACGCCTCCCGAAAACTGGGTTTGCTGGCTACGGTCTCGCTGCGGGCGTTGTAGGTGAGGCGGGTGATTTTGGTGTCGGGCGACCAGTGCGGCACCAGCCCAAACAAGCCGTTCAGAGCCTCACGCGCGGGTACCGCCGAATCGCCCCCTTCTCCACCCTCATCGGCGTGGGGGTGGCGGCGAATGAAGCTGCCGACATAACCCGGCCAGAGGTCGTGTTTGCCCAGATCGGCGGGCGGCTCCACACCAAAATGTTGGCGGTAACGCTCGCGTTCCTTGAGGGCTTGGTAATGACTGCACATGGGGGCATGTTAGCCAAATGGATGCCTGAAAAGCCCCGGCGCCAGCGCGGGTGGCGGTGGTGCGCTAAAAATGGCGCTCCAGTATGTTCTGGCTTGCCTGAATCCACTCACCATGACCGCGACTCCCCCAAGCACTCCCACCCCAGGCGACGCCCAAGCCCCCGCACAAACCAACGCGTGCGATTCACTGACCGTGATGTATGACGGCGCCTGCCCCTTGTGCCGGCGCGAGATCGGCCTGTACCAGTCGCTCAAACCATTGGAGAGCGTGGCCTGGCTGGACGTCAGCGAGACCACGGCCACTATGAGTCCTGCTGACCAGGCCCGGTTCATGGCGCGTTTTCATGTGCGCCAAAAAGACGGCAGCTTGCTCAGTGGGGCAGCCGCTTTTGTCGCGCTGTGGCTGACCATGCCGGGTTGGCGTTGGCTGGGGAAAATTGGCCAGCTTCCCGGTGTTACGCCGGTGCTGGAGCTGATGTACCGTGGGTTTTTGCACCTGCGCCCCACCCTGCAGCGCTGGATGCGCGCGGCCTAGCTGGCCGCAGGACAGGACTTTTACGAATCCGGACTGCTGATGACGGTACCCGACGCCAGCAAGTCATCAATGCGTGCCATCACCAGCAACCCGGTGGCCGAGTAGGGGTCAAATTCCGGCCACTCGATTTTGGTGGCCGGGTCAATGTCAGACAAGCTGACGTGCGCCATGGACCAATTCGCGTAGCGCCTTTTGGCAATGCTCTCGCAGTGGAGCATTTCCACGTGGGTATGCCGTTGGTCCGCATAGATGCGTGCATACAGGTCGGTGACGGTTCTGCGATCCCCTTCAAGCGCCTGCAAAAAAACCCCTTGGC